>JANNRW010000246.1:0-3411 GCA_031401815.1 Geobacteraceae bacterium
TGTTGTAATTCCTTGATGATGCATTCGCAAATTCTCAAATAAAGTCCCCTCCCCCTTGGCGGGGGAGGGTTAGGGTGGGGGGGAAGGTGCCAAGATATCAGCATTTTGCCACTTCACCCACCCCCTGACCCCCTCCCGTCAAGGGAGGGGGAAAAGACTTTTTGCGAGCGCATCTAAAATGATTTCAATGATTTCCTATCTCGTCTCAGTGCTTCTGTGTTTCAACTACCGTTTTTATCGCTTAATTACACGGTCTATAATATGCTTTTGCTCTGTATCGAAACATCCTGTGATGAAACTGCGGTCGCTCTGGTACAGGATGGGCGAACTATCCTTTCCAGTATTGTCTCTTCCCAGATAGCTATCCATGCCGAATTTGGCGGAGTAGTCCCCGAGATCGCCTCGCGAAAACACCTTGAAAGCATAATCCCTGTGATTGAAGAGGCTTTGCTGGCTGCTGGCGTCACTCTTTCCGCCATAGAGGGGGTTGCCGTCACCCGTGGCCCCGGCCTGATAGGGGCTCTGCTGGTAGGTCTCTGCACTGCCAGGGGGCTGGCGCTGGGGTTGGGCATTCCGCTTGCCACAGTTAATCATATCGAAGCACATCTGCTCGCCATACTCCTTGAGCAGGAGGTCAAATTCCCTTTTGTAGCCCTTGTTGTCTCCGGTGGACATACTCATCTTTATGAAGTCAGGGGGATTGGCAATTATCGGACTTTGGGGCAGACGATTGATGATGCAGCTGGTGAAGCCTTTGACAAGGTCGCCAAGCTGATCGGCATGCCATATCCGGGGGGTGCGCTTATCGACCATCTCGCCAGGGGGGGGGATCCCAACAGTATCGCTTTCCCAAGACCACTGCTCCATGATGGTACTCTCAATTTCAGCTTCAGCGGGCTCAAAACCTCAGTCATGAATCATCTTCGCCGTTATCCGGAGTCGGCTCAAAAGAGTGCTTTGCCCGATCTTTGTGCCTCCTTTCAGGCTGCGGTCTGTCAGCTTCTGATAGAAAAGAGTTGCGCAGCGCTTGAGCTTACCGGCAGCAGAAGGCTTGTCGTGGCTGGTGGGGTTGCCTGTAACAGTGCTCTTCGAAAAGGGATGCAGGAGGCAGCGGAGCGCAGGGGGTTCGAACTGTATTTCCCCTCTCCCCACCTTTGTGCTGACAATGCTGCAATGATAGGGGTGCCCGGTGACTTCTACCTGAAGCACGGGCTCTGTGACCTTGACAGTGACGCTGTGCCAAGCTGGCCTCTTGACGAGATAACTCCTGATCTGAAAGGTGGGCTCCCATGAACAGGCTCAGGGCTGTCAAGATGCTGGGGCAGAATTTTCTGGTTGACCATAATGTGATTCGCCGGATCATTAAAACAGTAAACCCTCATGAAGGTGATAATATCCTTGAAATAGGGCCGGGACAGGGGGCGATAACCGCTGAGCTGGCCGACTCCGGGGCGAATCTGCTGGCCATTGAGCTTGATCGCAGACTTGCCCCGATCCTGGCTGAGACGTTCAGCCAAAATCCGAGAGTGGAGATAATAGAGGCGGATATTCTCAAGACAGACCTTGAGGCGCTTCTTAAAAGCCGTAATGCCGGAAAATGGAAGGTAGCAGCAAATCTGCCGTATAACATCTCCTCCCAGGTTCTGATCAGGTTCCTTGATACTCCGCAGCTATTTTCGCAACTGGTGCTGATGCTTCAGAAAGAGGTTGGTGATCGCCTTGTTGCGCCACCTGCCTGCAAGGAGTACGGTATACTGACTCTTTTCTGTAGTCTTCACTTTGAAGTTACCAGGGCCTTCATTGTCAAGCCTGGCGCATTCCAGCCTGTCCCCAAAGTTGATTCTGTTGTACTGCAGTTTCTTCCCCTTGCGTCCCCCCGGGCAGAAGTCGGTGATGAGAAGCTCTTCAGGCAGATTGTCAAGGCGGCGTTCAGTCAAAGACGAAAGACTCTCTGGAACTGTCTCAAGTCCTCAACTCTTTTCAAAGATACTGAACAGCTCTACTCTCTTCTTGACAGTTGCGGCATTGACGGCTCCAGACGAGGCGAAACCCTTTCCCTTGAAGAGTTTGCCTCTATCTCAAGAGCACTCCTTGATTCCGCCCGAAAATAGTGGAACCACCCCCTCCTACTGTGCTATAAAATCAGTTTATTCCATTCAAACATTATCAGGAGCAGTTTAATGAAGATATCTGTCATCGGTAGCGGCTATGTTGGACTCGTAGCTGGTGCCTGTTTTGCCGAAAGTGGCAACAGTGTTGTTTGTGTTGATATTGATGAAGCAAAGATAGAAGGGCTCAAACAGGGGATTATCCCGATTTATGAACCTGGTCTGAAAGAGATGGTGCTCCGAAATTCGGCAGAAGGTCGGCTTTCGTTTACTACCGATATCGAGAGTGCGGTCAGGGCATCTTTGATCAATTTCATAGCTGTCGGCACTCCGCCGGGTGAAGATGGTTCAGCTGATCTGAAATATGTTCTTGACGTAGCACGGACAATTGGCAGGCATATGCAGGGCTTCAAGATCGTGGTTGACAAGTCCACTGTACCGGTAGGGACAGCAGACAAGGTGCGTGAGGCGATACAGGCTGAACTTGAAGCGCGCTCCCTGGCTCTTGAGTTTGATGTGGTCTCAAATCCTGAGTTTCTTAAAGAAGGGGCGGCGATTGACGATTTCATGAGGCCTGACCGGGTAGTAGTCGGCACAGACAATGTAAGGACTGCTGAAATAATGAAAGAGCTTTACGAGCCTTTCATGCGGAAGAATAACCGGATGATAGTCATGGATATCAGAAGCGCGGAGATGACCAAGTATGCTGCAAATGCCATGCTTGCCACCCGTATCTCTTTCATGAACCAGATTGCAAATCTCTGTGAAAAGATGGGGGCAGATGTTGCTGCAGTTCGCGAAGGGATCGGTTCCGATTCACGTATCGGATACGATTTTCTCTTTCCGGGTCCAGGCTATGGCGGCTCCTGTTTCCCCAAGGATGTGAAGGCTCTTGTCCGGACAGCTGAGGAGTGCGGCTATGACTTTCTCCTCCTGAAGGGGGTGGAAGAGGTTAATGAGCGGCAGAAGGAGATCCTGTCTGACAAGGTTTTAAGGGTTCTCGGAAATCCTGAGAGTGAAAAGCCGCTTTCCGGCAAGACGATTGCCTGCTGGGGGCTTGCTTTCAAGCCACGCACAGACGATATGAGGGAGGCGCCAGCTCTTACAATTATTGAAAAACTTCTTGCGCTAGGTGCAGAAGTCAGGGTGCATGATCCTGAGGCTTTGAAAGAGGCTCAGAAATATTTTGGCGACCGGGTTACATACAGCCATAATCAGTATGAGATTCTTTCCCGAGCTGATGCCCTGGTGATCATAACCGACTGGAGCGAGTACCGGAATCCTGACTTTGACAGAATGCTGG
>JANNRW010000247.1:0-30637 GCA_031401815.1 Geobacteraceae bacterium
GAAGCAGCGGCCTAAAACCGCCGCTGTTCTGCCAAACCGTTATCCGGATCTGGTCGCATTTCGATTAACAGAACATGTTGCGGGTTATATCATAAAACTTACAGAATCCCTTTTGTTGTTCTGCTGGTAACATTGTGTACCTCATTTTTGATCTGCTGTTCTGACTCAAGAACAGCCGCCCCCTCCACCCATTCTCCCCAGATTACGTTCCTGAAGCCATTCATTGATCATCCCGGAGGCGCACCCAACCCCTGAATCCACTGTAATGGCCTTTACCGGACAGTTGAGAGCACAGGCACCGCACTCCATGCAAGCGTCACGCTCTGAAATCCGGATCTTTTTCCCGGAAGGAGAGAATACCTGATGCGGGCAGACTTCTGTACAGCGACCACAGCCGATGCAGAGATCCTGGTCAAGTTTGAGAGTGACTACATTTTCAAGATACCTGAACCCTTTCATCTATATCCCCCTGAATACAAAAATCTACCGGCCAGAAGTAATAACAGAGTGATCAAAACCGCTCCACCCACTACAGGAAGCGCAATCCGCATCTCCTTTTTAACCCCGGAGCGCGATGTATAAGGGGAGCATCCGGTAAAATTCAGTGTATAAAAAGCCGCCACTCCAGGGAGTGCAAGGAAGATAGCGGCAATTACAGGGGCATTCCAGTTGGAGCCATCAGCAAGATAATAAAAGATCAGACTCCAGATCAGACCGATGATCGCACCCTTGACCGCAAAGCTTCTGCCAGGGAGCCAGGGGAGGAGCAGAGGGCCTGCTACGAGTCCGCTCAACACCGCTCCAAAATATGCCAGAAATGCCGAAAAGCCAGCTGATCTGCCACTTGATAGAAAAACCGTAATGAGTAATAGCCCGCCAATAAGTGCAATGGATTTAAAAGCCAGCACGAGCTCCACCGGAATCAGCACCAGTCGCTCGTATAAGGTAAAGGTCAGCTGACGCATGGCAGGAGTAGTAATCATGCCGTTATCCAGATACTCCGGCAGGTCAGCAGCCCGGATAGCGGCGTAATGCACCGAAAAGCCGCACCTCTGTTTCACCTGATGAGCAGCCACTCCGGGAGCGCCCAGTATCGGCAGTATTAAACGGCGATGGCTGACCAGTTCCGTCAACCTGGTAGAGATGACTCTCCTTACCAGCTCCCCGGTGCCGAAAGTCCCTTTACCTGCTGCGCACCAGACATTAATACCGTATGTCTCCAGTACGAGCAGCCAGAGGTTTCTCCCTGTCAAACTCTCTCGAACAGTGTCATAGCTCATCTTGTAGTTGGCCGTCACCAGCACTTCGTCATCAGCAGCTGGGAGACCAATGGCGTACAGACCGGGGGGGATGATGTAGTTCATCCGGCCAATCCCCCACCGCGCCATACAGCCACCCAGATGATCCCGGATGCCGATCCGGGTTAAAATGCGTGGCACACGGCCAATCGGTGTGATATGCCACTCTATGAATCCTGGCGTATTTTCAGTTATTATTCCGCCACCGGCGGAAACAGGCGGCCCTCAGCAAGGGGGCTTGTCACTGCCATCGGCTGTCTCAGGCACGCAAAGGTTTGCAAGAGGCTTTTTCCCGGTATCGGCTTTTTTACGTATACTCTTGATGGCAAATGATCCTGACTTGTTGTCACTTACTTGCAGCATGCAATTAACCTCTCTTTAGCATGGCGGTTTTCCCCAACTTGCAAAAACCCCTGTCGCGATTTCGCAACAGGGGCAGGAAAAGCATTTGCTGCTCTCTTTATTAAATGATCAGTTTCCCAGAGCAGCCTTCAGATCAGCATCAACAGATGTTATCGGCCCGACATTGAAGTTTTCAACAAGGAAGTTGAGGACATTTGGTGTAATAAACGCAGGGAGCGTTGGCCCTAGTTTGATATTCTTGATCCCCAGATGAAACAGGGAGAGGAGAATGACAACCGCTTTCTGCTCGTACCATGAGAGGATAAACGAAAGGGGCAGATCATTCACTCCGCAGTTGAAGGCTCCGGCAAGAGCAAGCGCAATCTGGACTGCTGAGTAGGCATCATTGCACTGCCCGATATCGAGCAGGCGTGGAATGCCCCCGATGTCGCCAAATTCGAGCTTGTTGAATCGGAACTTGCCACAGGCAAGGGTCAGGATAACGCAGTCGTTCGGCACTTTTTCTGCAAATTCAGTGTAATAGTTACGCCCGGATTTTGCTCCGTCACACCCGCCAATAAGGAAGAAATGCTTGATCGCCCCGGACTTGACACCGGCAATAACCTTGTCAGCAACTCCAAGGACTGCATTATGGCCGAATCCGGTCAGGATCTCCTGCCCTGGGTTCTCGGGGAATCCGGCAAGCTCACCAGCCTTTGCAATGACAGCTGAAAAATCCCAGCCATCAATATGTTTTACATCAGGCCACTGCACAAGCCCCCAGGTGAAGAGTCTGTCCTTGTAGGAGTCGGACGGTTTCTGGATACAGTTCGTATTGAAGATGATGGCTCCGGGGAAGTTGGCGAACTCTTTCGCCTGATCCTGCCAGGCACCGCCGAAGTTGCCTGCAAGGTGAGAGAATTTCTTTAGTCCAGGATAGCCGTGCGCCGGGAGCATTTCACCATGCGTATAGATATTGATCCCCTTCCCTTCTGTCTGCTTGAGCAGCTCTTCAAGCATTTTCAGATCATGGCCTGAGACAAGTATTGCTTTCCCGCTACGGGTGCCGAGCTGAACAGCTGTTGGCACCGGATGCCCGTATTTCTCAACATGACCGGCGTTAAGCAGACCCATTGCAGCAATATTTTGCTTGCCGCACTCCATTGAGAGTCCGACAAACTCCATGAGACCCAGATTCTGATCAGTAGTTGCGGCAAGCGCCCGATGGAAGAAGGCAAGCACTTCGTCATCACTTTTACCCAGAATAAGTGCATGATCCATATATGCCGCCATCCCTTTGAGCCCCAGAGTCAGGATTTCAATGACCGAACGGATATCTTCGTTGACATGAAGTGAATTTAGCCCGTGCGCTTCACCCTGGCTGACAAGACCTGCCAGATCTGCCGCCGGCACCCAGACTGCCGGGCCTGTAGTGATAGCTGTAGCAGTCCCCCCTTTTGCCTTGCTGGCATTTTCATACAGCACCTTTGCCTGGTCGCGCACCACTGCTGCTTTCTGAATGACCTTTACCAGATTGGCCGGATCAAAATCCACATTCGTGACTGTAGTAAAAAGCCCTTCTACCACAAACCGGTCAATTGATGCGTCCCTTGCGCCAAGTTCACGAGCCTTTGCCGCATATACGGCAACCCCTTTTAATGCATGAAGCAGCAGATCCTGAAGCGCTGACACATCCGGCTTTTTCCCGCAAACTCCTGAAATATTGCAGCCAACACTGTTGGCAGCCTGCTCGCACTGATTACAGAACATTCCCATTTTTCTCTCTCCTTTTGTTGATTGGTTGTTAAAAAGATTATAATTGATTTGTGCTTCTATTCTATCTGCTTTTTGCCTGCTTGCAACCTGCAGGTGACTTCAAAATATATCCTCTGACCCCAACACTCCTTGACCTGGGTCAAGATATGCAGATTGTCGCTCAAAAATTGCGATTATTCGACAAGTTGTTTATACTCTGGGTGAATTGTTTTATGCATGCAACAGTAGCTGATCCATTGACCAGGAAAGTGGCGAAATATGACCCGTCCAGACAGCTTTGCAGCGGATTTATTCCAACTCCGACAGACACCTTGTATCTGTCGGATTCTTCTGGGGTTACTCATGCTGCTTCCAGCCAAAACTTTTCCACAAGAGAGTGGATCGCCTCTGTTTTTTGTGCCTGTTCAGACAGGAAAGTTCTTTGAAAGCAGTCGCCTGACTCTACAGCCTCTCGAAAATTCCAGGCCATCTCTGATAAATCCGCAGATCGGAATTTCGCATCTTGCCAGAGAAAACGAAAATGGAGGGGGCACAACTGTCACAACACACAAAATTCATGGTGAGGCCGGAGGAAAGCTGCTCCTGGTGGAAAATCTTTCGCTCACAGCTGTTGCGCGGATACCGTTATATACCTATCAACTCAGCAGCGGGCAATTTGCTGCCTCGGAAGGGAGAGGCGCGACTGATCTCATGCAGAGTCCGGTCAGTGGCCTTTCGTGGCGGAGCGAACTCGGTTTCAACCTCGGCAAAGGGGTCGGATTCAACCTTTTTTACGACAAATCAAAGTTTGGCAGAATTGAGGCACCAGGTCTTGATGAACGCGACGAACGATTCGGAACGAGTGTCATTATCCGCTTCAAATAGTTTTCTCGCCTGTATAAAGCGTAGCTATACCGAAGGTCAGCTCAAAATGCTCCACCCGGCTGAACCCGGCCGAAATCATCAGTTTTTTGAACTCTTCCTGCGAAGGAAACTCCAGAACCGAGTCAGGCAGATATTTATATGCGCTGAATTTTGAAAAGAGCCCCCCTATGGCCGGGAGCACCCGTAAAAAGTAAAAGTTGTACAGGCTTTTGACGAGCTTTGAACGCGGGTTTGAAAATTCAAGAATAACGACTCTCCCTTCAGGTTTCAGCACCCGCTCCATCTCCCTGAGCCCGCAGAGCCTGTCCACCACATTCCTGATACCAAACGCTATGGTCACAGAGTCGAATGTGCTGTCCGGAAACGGGATTAATTCGCAAGGGGCGACCTCCATGGTAATCCGGTCTGCATGAATCGACTTTAAAACCTTCGCCCGCCCCAGCTCCACCATCTGGGGTGAGAAATCCATGCCAACAACAGTAACAGATTCCGGTGTTGCTGATGCAATTGCAAGCGCCACATCACCTGTGCCGGTCGCCACATCCAGAATCCTCCCCCCTTTGCTCCAGGATATTTTACTTACTGCAAAGCGCCGCCAGCGCTGATCTATCCCGAGGCTCAATAGCCTGTTGAGAAAATCATATCTGGGGGCTATGTCATCAAACATCTCCCGAATCTGCTCCCCTTTTGCAGAAATCCTGTACATTTAAAGCTGTCCTTTTACCCTTGAAAGTGCTATTAATTTCGCCTTAGTATCACAATCAGTACATCTCATGCCAGTTAAATCGGTTTCAGATTCCTACTTATGCGCATACAGGATATTTTCGACATCATAATCATGTCTTTCCTTGCATACCAGCTCTTCACCTGGTTCAGGAAAACACGTGCATTCCAGGTCGTAATCGGACTCAGCCTGCTCGCGCTTCTATATATGATCACGAAGAGTTTCGGACTGTTCATGACAAGCTGGATACTTCAAGAACTGGGAACTGTTATCTTTATCCTGATCATTGTTGTCTTCCAGAGTGAAATCCGCCAGGCACTCTACCGGTTCAGCATGCTCCGCAACTTTTTCGAAAACACCGAAAACCCTCAGAATCTCGATATCCAGAGCCTGTCAGCCACAATTTATTCACTGGCCGAACAGCGTATCGGAGCGCTAATTGTTTTTGAACGGCAGGAGAGCCTTGAAGAGCAGCTTCTTCATGGGATCCGGCTTGACAGCCTTGTCACCGGACAACTACTTTCAAGCCTCTTTCAGAACAGTTCGCCGCTCCATGACGGGGCTGTAATAATCAGAAACGGACGGATATCAGAAGCATCGTGCCACCTCCCCCTGTCCGGCAGTGGAGAGCTCCCGCAGCATTTGGGAACACGCCATCGAGCCGCACTCGGGCTTACTGAACGTACTGATGCCGTAGTTGCCGTAGTATCAGAAGAGCGTGGCGAAGTCTCTCTGGCAATTGCAGGGGAGTTTCACGCGGTTCATGGGGTGGAGGAGCTTAAACTCCTTCTTTCAGGTTATCTCGAAGCTGCGCCAGGAGAGAGCACTGCCCTCTCTTTAAGGGAAAGGATTTTCAGCAACCTTATCCCCAAATGGGTCACTTTTCTTCTGGTATTTGCCTGCTGGCTCGCTATTACCGCAAAAGAAGGGGGGATTCAGACTGTTACTGCTCCTCTGAAATTCAACGCTCTTCCGGAAAAATTCCTGTTGAAGGCTGACTCGCCTGAATCCGTAGAGTTACAGTTAAAAGTAGCTTCCTCTCTGCTCCCTTCAGTCAAAAAGCTTGAAGTTACGGCAGATATCGATCTCTCCGGAATCCGTGAAGGGGTTAACACCATCGCAATCGACAACAGCGCATTCAGGCTCCCTCTGGGGGTCTCAGTGGTCAGGGTTACCCCTTCATCTGTCAAGATTGTTGCAGAGAAGAAGGGTCGCCGCGAGCTGCCGATCCAGTTGCGGAAATCCGGTCGGTTGCCCGACGGGGCACACCTCCGCTCCATCCGGATTGAGCCATCCAGAGTCACAGTTGAGGGGCCGGCATCAGAGTTATCGATACTCAAGCATGTTGAAACAGAACCGGTTGAGCTTGGTTCTCTGAAGAGGGATCAAACCCTGGAGTGCAAATTAATGCAACCTTCCCCGCAGGTACAGATACGGTATGATGCTCCTGTGAGGGTACGAATACAGACAACAGTGCGCTGAGGGTAAAGCCGCAAAAAAAATCTGCCTGATACGGACAACGAGTAGCTGTTGACATTTTTTTCAAATCGTTATATAAACTCCAAGCGAATTGTTCCAAAATAAAACGTGAAGGAGAAATAATGAATATACGATTCACCATTTTGCTCCTTCTCGGTTTATTGATACTCCCCTCTTTTGCATTTGCCGCAAAGACTCACAAAGTCAAGAAAAACGAAACCCTCACCTCGCTTGCCAACAAATACCATGTATCCGTAAATGACCTGAAAGAAGCCAACAACAAACTCAACTCCAGCATCAAACCAGGAGAGCTGCTTGTCATACCTTCGCAGAGCGCTTCACGCAAAAATGCAGCTGAGACCTCCGCCAGAGCATCAGTCTACAAGGTAAGAAAAGGTGACTCCATCTCCAGAATTTCAAAAAGAACCGGCGTCTCTGTAGCAGAGATCAAACGATTAAACGATCTTGGCAACAATAAACTGAAAACCGGACAGATCCTTGCCCTTGTAGATCCTGAATCTGAAAGCTCAGTGCGGGCAAAGGTTGCATCAAGACCTCCGCTACGCTATATAGAACTGCTGAATGAAAAAGAGTATGAGCAGAGCCTTACTGAACTCATTGATCAGGATACAGCCAGCTTCGGCATCCCCAGAGAGACCGAGAAGAGCGCTGACAGCGTCAAACTGCTCAAAACAAAGGCTTTCGGGTTTCTCGGAACAAGATATCGCTTCGGTGGTTCAACCCAGAGCGGAATCGATTGCTCTGCATTTGTACAGAAAGTATTCAATGAAATGGATATCAGCCTTCCGAGAACAGCCAGGGAGCAGTTTGAACGGGGAGAGATAGTAAATCAGGGTGACATGCAGAAAGGTGATCTGGTCTTTTTCAGAACATATGCTTCATTCCCTTCACATGTTGGCATTTATCTCGGCAATAACAGAATGATCCACGCCTCTTCCCGCGATAAACGTGTTGTAATTTCATCCCTTAATACACCTTACTACCGCGCCCGGTTTATCGGTGCAAAGCGGATTGCCAGAATTTCTCCTGACAGGTTCAACCTTGATGAATTACTGCTGGATGTAGAAGAAGAGGCTCCTGAAGATACCCAGAAAAATGATCTGCTCGGCCTGACAAGCAGCAATCTGAATTAATTTTTGACCTGTTAGTGCAATAAATAAAACCTGCAAGTCATAACGAAAAAAGGCGGAACCTGATGGTTCCGCCTTTTTTCGTACCCTGAAAACTCTTGTTACTTGGACTTGCGAAGACCTGCGGAGAAGATGACCTTGTCAAAAGTCTTTTTAAGCTCTTTGCTCTGAAAATTAACCATGGGGGGTGAATCCGGGAATTCAATGGTGTCACCGACTTTTACCCCTTCCTTGACAACAGACTCCTTCATAACGGCTATCCAGAGCTTCTGGCCTTTCTCCTCTACCTCAACATATGTGTAGGAGGATGCGTCCATAAGCTGGAGCACTTTGCCCTTGTGCCCTGCTCCTGCAGGAATTTCCATTGGTTTCAGGCCGGCATGCGGATCGCCGCCCGGAGCAGCGCCTGCTGGCATTTGTGGTGCGCCGCCAGCCTGTGGTCCGGCTTTAGGAGCTTCTTCTTTCTTCTGGCATCCGGCAACAGCGAATGCAAGTACAGCTAGAACAACAGCAATTTTCTTCACGTTTATCCTCCCTTTTTTTGGTTGGTTATTGGTCAACCAATAAGCTAGCATAGGTTCGAATTTCTTTACAACAAAAAAAGCATGGCAAAGACGTAATTTGTTAATTGTTTCTTACCTCCCCAGCACAACTTCGCCAGTGTCAGTTACAAGTTTTGCAGGGAGCTGAAATACCCGTTTGAAAATATCAAACACACCACGTCCAAGATATTTTACGGGTATTGCTGATACTTGCGGGTCAGATGATTTACCCTTTATTTCAAAATAAGCAGTTATCAGTGCCTTGTCTTTCCCTGTAAGAATCCAACCGACAACCGGAATTTTGCTGATGACCTTGTCTACGGTCTGAAGAGGCTGGATACCAAGGGTGAAATCCAGCCTGTCGTGAATATAATCATGCTTTCCTATTAAAGACATGTTCATGGCATTACTAGTAACAAAGAGATCATTGGTTGCCAGTGCTCCGTCGCGTAACAAAAAGTTTGCCTTTATATCGTTGTACGGCATACCTTCAGAGACCATATCCGGAAGGTGAAACTTGAACAGCTGGGAGACATTCAATATCGAGAACACCTTGGACATACCGGCAAACTGACGCATAGTTCCGTTATGGGCATTCATCTTCAGACTGCCGACCGCCCCCTTTTTCATCTCAGCCAGGGTGTCTCCCTTGGCAGTGATATCACCTTCAGCAGATATGGTACCGGTCAACTCTCTCCTGTCAATTGATAAACTCTGAAGAATCTCGGAAGCAGAAGCGTTTGTCAGTCTGTAATCCATCTGGCAGCTTTGCGGAGTTGTCTGCCTGTCAATCGTCCCCTTCCCTGTCAGCTTCCCACCGAAAAGCTCAACTTCTGAGGGCTGTATACGGATGACACTGCTGGAGATAAGTAGAGAAGTTTTGAGCCGCTCAAAATGAATCCCCCTGAACCCCCCGGCATCAGCATTGATTGTTGCTTTCAAGTTAAGAGGTGCCGTACTCTTTTTCTCCCCCTGCTTCTGCTTTCGTTCAATACCACCAAGTAAAAGCAGGTCGGCTATATCAAGATATGAAGCCGTGAGATAAAGTTCTGCTCCTGGAGTGTCAAGATCCACCTTCCCCTTTACAGTCAGGCTAGATCTGTTTATATCTGCTGAAAATGATTTGACCTGAAGAGTGTTCTCACTGAAAACTATATCACCCTGGGCATTTTTTAGCTGAGGCAAAACAGAGTCGCTGACAAATCCGAAATCAGCAGGGTTGATGCCAGGTGTGGAGAATACCATATTGAAAGCCAAAGGGTCGATGCTTCCTATTGCACCCTTGCCGCTAAGAAGAGTCGTTCCGACTCTTGCAGTCAACTGCGAACTCTCTGCTATATTGTCGGCAAAAACAACAGTCCCTGTAATGCCTGTAACCGGTCTCGCTGAAAAAGAGGGGCGGAATGAGGCATCTGATAGTTCCAGTGTGCCGCGCCATTTATAATCATCTGTCCCGCCTGCTCTACTCTCCCCCTTAAGCGCAACCTTCATACGGCCAGCAGCCTGGTACTGCCGGATAGCAGGTATCATCCCGGCAAATTCATCAGCTTTGAAGATGTTAGTGGTCGCAGCCAGATTCAGCTTGCCCCCCGGAGCAAATGGCATGTGAGCAGCCAGATCAACTGACATCGACCCAAGAGTGAAATTAAGAGAAGATAAAACAGCCTCTTTCTGATTTATCTCTCCGTTGAATATCATGTTGCTCCGGGTACCTGCCGGCTTTGTGATCTTTTTGTTATAACTGTATGCAGTCGGGGTCAGATTCCACTCACCGGAAAGTGTATATCCGGTAGTAAAGCCGTCACCCGACAGACGCAAGGAAGAGTTCCCGTCGTACTGAAGATATTTCCCCCTTGGTTTGCCGATGAGCCAGGCGACCTCACCAATGCCGGGGCTGATTGTCATATTGAATGGATAGGAGCTCGGCTGGTCAAGTGGATAGTCTCTTATTCGCCCTTCAAGAGTCATGGGTGATGCGCCGAAACTGCCTGACATCTGATGGAGCATGAAATCTTTCCCTTTAAGCTCCAGAATGCCTTTAATATTGTTGAATGTCGGGACAGCGCTGCCATAGCTTACAACCCCCTTTTCCGCACGCGCCTTGATATACAGAACATTATAATTCTCGTCTTTTTCCATATGGGCGATCTGGCTTACTCTTCCATCCAGACGGCCATCCAGAAGCTGAAACACCCCTCCTGTTATATGCTCTTCAATCCAGAGTGCAACATGCTTCACTATAATCCCGTAAGGGATATACTGATGATACCTAGCCAGATCAAGGGGTGATGAAACCGCCTGTGCAGTAATTCTGAGGTCCTTGCCGTAAATGTCACGTATTGCGCAGCTACCGCTTGCACGGGCGCCATCAACTGAAACCTCGACCCCCTTGATCACCAGATCAGATCGGGTAAGCTCCAGGTTGTACTTAAGCTGTACAAGTTTGGGGGTTAAAGCGACCTTGAAAACAGGTTTATAATCAAAGTGAAGCCCCTTTACTGTTATCTTTCCGTTTGATCCGAACTCTCGCAAACGCCCGTTAAACAGGGAATCGATGTCAATAACCCCTGTTATTTTCCTGAACGGTACATATTGACGATAATAAGGCCAGAAATGACCAGCTTCAAGTTGCTTTACAACCAGTTTCAGCTCTGCAACCGAATCGAGCAGCGGTTTCCCGTCTGGCGCAAGCCTGATCTTCCCGTTGACTGACAAGCTGCCTGAAGCAGCACCTTCAAGTTTTGTGCTGAGCCTGACTTCGCTCTTCCCCCCTCTGGCAAAACTGCTGATCCGCAGATCTGTTCCGGCAAGTATCGTCACGAGGCCATCAGGGGTGGCCAGATAATCAGTAAATTCAATCCGGGCATTTTTCAGTCTGACTTCATTAATTTCAAGCGGCTGGGCATCACCCCCCCCACCTTCAATCAGATCAGATATGTTGAACTTCCCGTCCTGTTTTCGAAGAAGCCTGATAACCGGCTTTACCGCATAAATACCATGTACGACCAGCTGTTTTTTAAAGAGCGGCAACAGGGCTATTTCACAGGTCAACTTATCCATGGTGGCAAATACAGCATTCCCGCCAGGCTCCTTGATTTCAAGACCGGAAAAGGTGAAAGCAGGCCCCATCTGGAAAGTCAATTTTGCGCTGCTGTAGGAAACAGGACGATGCAGGGAGCTTTGCAGCTCATCGAGGATCTGGCTCTTGTAGGAATCAATATCAAAAGCCTTGACAAAGAAGAGATATCCACCTGTCAGCACTGCTGCAATAACAGCTGTCAGGATACAGAGTATTTTTATCCGGTGACGGTTCAACTGCATCAGGAGCCTTGAAGAAAAGTATCCAGAAATCCGGTGAATCTTGCGGAAGTATACCTTGCGCAGCAATTATCTGCAACAGAGAGGTGAAAGCAGTGATGAGTGATCAAGAATCAGGAGTGCCCTCATCACCTGATCCTCTCCAGGAAGAGAATCCCCCTTTTACTTCAGAGCATATGATCGAGCTGCCCGGCATGGATAATGACTATTTCCGAATTCTTAGTTTGCAGAAAATCCGGACAGCTTCGCCCGCCAGAAAAGAATCAGCAGTAACAGCAGGAAAATCAGCAACAGATAGCGCTTCCATGGAGCTCTTTTCTCGGCAAAAGGATCTGTCAGGCTCTGTCTTGACCCTTCAGGAAGTCTTGATATGGCTGTAAGTGAGGCCCCAAAGGGGATATTCAGACGGGCGCGGGCATTTACTGCCCAGCCATTGGCGTCAAGAATAGGCCCAAGATTGCGCTGATGCAGCTTGAGCCAGGCTATAATGACTGCCGGGCCGGAAATGAGAAGAATAATGCCCATGATAACCAGCGGCATCTGCCACCAGGCCAGCTTCAGAAAACCGGTGAGAGTTGCGGCTACAGCAGTACCAATAGCACCTATCGCCAATCCGACTGCAGCAAAGATTCCGGCAAATTTCCCCACGTCAAACGCCTGCTGCTGAGCCTGCTTTGGAGCCTCCTTGCCCGAAACAGCACTGCTCACGATTTGCAGGGCAGCTCTATCTTCAGCCGCCTTGGATCTGGCAGCGGCAAGCTTCTGGATCTGCTCACCCACCATCTTGCCGATCCGCTTGTAAGGAGCCCAGAAAGCCTGTCTGATACTTATCGGATGATCAATGATCCTGACAACCGCTGCATCCCAGTCACGCCCCTTACGATCATAGAAAATACCGTTACGCCCCACCATCAGCTGATCCGAATCACCATTGGTAAAAGCAGCGGCAATCGTGATCTTCTCACCCCCTCCTGCCCTGACGCACTCGCAGTAAACGAGAAAAACCCTGCTCAGATTGGCCAGCAGAGCGTGCCTGTTGATGTCACTTACCCGAACACATAGCTCACAGCTGCGGCCATCAAGATAGAGAGTGCCCGCCTGGAAAATCGCCTTAGCCGCTCCGGTATAAAAATCACGAAACGATACGAAATTGTTTGCAAGTGAATAAATGTCTCGACAGTATCTGGCAAGCCGCTCCAGCTCGACAATTGCCTCGAACTGCTCCTTCACGGCAAGATCCTGCTCAATGAGAAGAGTTATTTTTTCAGCTATATTTTTATCACGCCATTCACCAAGGAGCTCCCTCCCCAGTGCCGGAACCTGACCCTCTACACGCCCCCCCCACCACTCTTCATAAAGTGACATTTGCGACTTGATATTTTCCCAATCAGCAATGCCAAGCTTGAAAACATCCCCGTAAAGTGGCCTGAGCAGCTCCTGCTGAAAGCGGGCAAGCTGCTCTGCCCAGGCTGGATTAACCCCCTGCTCAAGATCAAGAACCATTGCACTGCTTACTGAGGAGAGAGGAAGATCAGCTATTTCAGACATCGTGTCTGACAGGTATTTCGGTGCCAGCTGTTGCAAAATCTCCTCGCTGACGTTCATGACGCTTGCAGCGCGAGAGTCATACTCTGCCAACCGGCAACGGGTAAAATAGTCGTCAATCTTCGTCTTGATCCCGCAAAAAAGATCAACTGCTGATTCAAGCCCTTCAACAGGCAGGAAAGTCGAAGCTGCAACAACCTCATCCTCCTGCCACTCAAGCCAGGCAGTCGCATCTCTCCCGAACCTTTCCACTGACAAAGCATTTACCCCCTGCTCTCCGCTCCTGTCGAGCTCTCCGCCAGCAAGCTCAAGCAGCCGCGTGATCCAGGCCTTCAGGCACTCATCATCAGTAGCTGTAACCGTTACTACACCATCACCATTAAAACGGGTCTGGCTGAATATTTTTTCGCTGTCACCTGCATCTGCAATGCTTATACTTGAAGCATCCCCCTTGCCAAGGCTCTCCAGAACGGCTCTGGCAGAGTCAAGCAGACATGCTCCCTCCGGCGTTTCAGAACTTATGGCTGAAAGGGGGACACACTCCTCTTTGGCAAGCAGAATATCGGGATCACGCAGCCTTAACCGGACAAATTCAACTGCTGCCAGGATCTCCGGAACCCGGATATGACCATCATGGTCTGTATCAATCAGCTCCAGTGTCCTGCGGTCAAACTCTACCCAGTCAACCGGGAAACTGAGAGCGACCCAGAGCTTCTGATCAAGTGATTCAAGGGCAAAGAGATCAGCCACAGTTTCGAGATGAACCTGATCGAACCCCCCGGCGCGGAAGAACTGCCAGGCATGAGGCAGGAGTTTTTTTTCATTGATAGCTCTCATAATCAGCCCTTATTTGACAAGCTTTGACAGTTTTTTAAACTCTTCTGTTCCGGCCACCTGCAACAGCTGAAAAAGCGCTGCCTCGGTCGAGGTTATCACTGCTCCGGCCGCTTGCGCCATTTCAACGCCGACAAGCCAGTTCTCCTTTTTGCGGCTCATTACAGCATCGCGCACCAGATGCACGGTATAACCGGCATCCAGCAGGCCGATCACAGTCTGTAGAACACAGACATGAGCCTCCATTCCGACAACAACTACCTGCTTACGGCCAATGCCTTGCAGTTTCTCCATGAAAGGGGTATCACCACAGCAGCTGAAGGTCATCTTCTCCAGAGCAGGCTCAGTCAACCTTTCTCTAAGCGGCTTCAATGTCTCCCCAAGCCCCTTCACATACTGCTCGGTAGCAATCACCGGCATGTCCAGTTCAACTGCTGCCTCCATCAGAATCCCGGCATTATGGGTAAGTCTCTCCAGAACCTTGTGATCCATTGCCTTGCAGAGTCGCTCCTGCACATCTATTACCAGCAAAAGCGCCCTGTTTTTGTCCAGAAAGAATTTCTCTTTTATGCTCATGTTTAACCTCCGGATATTGTGATAAAGGGAAACTACTGGCTCCTGACTACTGACTACTGACTCCTGACTCCTTGGCAGCCAGATAGATATTAGCAAAATAATGACAAAGCGCAACAGCAACAGATACTCATTACGGCTCCTCCACCCTTGTAAGGATCAGGCTGCCGATTATAAAGAGAAGGAGAATACTCAAGACTCCGTAACGGGAATGACCTGACATCTGTCCGGTGATCCCGACCAGAAAAGGGCCTGTAATAGTGGCAAATTTGCCGGATATGTTGTAGAAGCCGAAAAATTCCGCAGACTGCTCCGGTGGGATCAGTCGCCCGAAGAAGCTGCGGCTAAGCGCCTGGATCCCTCCCATGGAGGTTGCTACCAGTACGGAGAGGAGCCAGAACATGGCGGTTCGTGCTGAGATAGAGTCAAAAGACGGAAGGAAAAAGGCCAGGAGAGTGATCAGGCAATACATGGCTATGCCTGCCTGCAGAAGCGGTTTGACAGCAAATCGGTCGGTCAGTTTACCCCAGATGAGAGCAGAGGGGAACGCAATGATCTGGATAACGAGAATCGCCAGTATCAGTGAGGAGCTGCCCAGGCCGATGTCTACACCGTAGGCGACCGCCATTATGATGATGGTATCGACCCCGTCGATGAAAAAGAAGTAGGCCAGAAGAAACAGAAATGCGTTGCGGTAACTCCGGAGGTGGGTAAAAGTTTCGACGAGTCGATGGCAAGCTTCCCTGAACGGTCGGGGTGAAGCTGGGCAGTAGTGGGTCTGGCGGACATTGTGCAGAAGCGGAATGGAAAAGAGCATCCACCAGATTGCAACAATGAGGAAACTGCTCCGGGCTGCTGCTGCGGGGATACCGGTTGAGCCTTCGACTTTCTGGGACAATAGCAGTCCGATAACAGCCAGAAAGGGGATAACGCTGCCAATGTACCCCCAGGCATACCCGGCAGCGGAGACCTTGTCCATCCGGGACACAGTTGTGATATCTGTTATGAAGGAGTCATAGAATACGTTCGCGCCGGCCCAGCAGGTTCTGGCCAGCACGAAGACGGTCAGGCAGTAGAGCCAAGCACCTTCAGTCGTGGTTGCCAGGAGAAGGGTCGCTAAGATTCCGCAGCCGAGGAAAACTGCAAGTAACCGTTTTTTCCACCCCTGGTAGTCGGCGATTGAACCGCAAATCGGAGCCAGAATTACCAAGATAAGGGAAGAAATAGAGTTTGCATAACCCCACCAGGCTGTGGATATTTCAGGGGCAATACCGTGGGCAGCGACCTCCTTGAAGTAGATAGGCATGACAGTAGTGACCACTACCAGAACAAAGGCCGAGTTTGCCACGTCATAGAGAATCCAGCTTTTTTCTTCCCTGGTCATTACTGGAAGCTCCGTTTCAGCCGGGGGGAGATTGTGAGTCGTCAGCGCACTCTTTCGAAACCGCATAATATACGGAAGCGGCTTGATTGGAAAACAAAAAATCTTTACATCGGGCAGGGGTTCGGCTATATTCAGCGTTCCTGGAGAGGTGTCCGAGCGGCTGAAGGAGCACGACTGGAAATCGTGTGTACGCTAATACCGTACCGAGGGTTCAAATCCCTCCCTCTCCGCCATTTTTCCCAAACTCAAAATCGATTAAATCAAGCCTGCTAACCCATAGCAGGCTTTTTGTTTTTTTGACTTCTAATGGGCTGTCATGGCATTTTTCATTTCAGCGTCAGTGCGGATGTGGGTGGTGTCCAGAGGGCGGATGATCAGAATTTTACAAGCTGGTCGTGGGCTTGCAGTGCGGCGATAAGCCGCTCTGAGGGTTTTTCCTGACTATCTTCAGCTTACAGTCTATCAATCAGAGTAGTTCAACGATAATTATATTTGACAAACAAGCCGATGGATGTAAATAATAATTACCATTATGTCAAAAAGAACTGTTGCTTTATATCCCTCTGGGGCGAAGGAGATGGCGGCTCTGGGTCAGCGTCTCAAGGATGCGCGGCTTCGGCGGCGTTTTTCAATGGAGACGGTTTGCGCCAGGGCAGACATTTCGCGGCCAACGCTATACAAGGTTGAGATTGGTGATCCCTCGGTTGCCATCGGCAGCTATCTACAGGTGTTGCGAGTATTGGGAATGGTTGATGATTTATCAATGATAGCCAAGGAAGACCTGCAGGGACGTCGGCTGCAGGACGAATCACTACCCCAGCGAAAAAGGGCACCCCGAAAAAAAACCCGGCCTGAAGCTTCCAATGACTAAAATAAAGGGAGAAGAAATTTGGGTCTGGATTGACGACCCTGCCTTTGGCCCACTTCAGCGCATAGGCTCTTTATCTCACGGTGACAGGGGAAGTGTCCGTTTTTCCTACGAACCGGCCTGGCGAAAGTATGCCCACGCATTCCCACTGGATACGGAGCTTGATCTGTCCGCCGGTGAATTCTTCCCGACTCAATCTAATTTCGGTGTGTTTATGGATTCGTGCCCTGATCGCTGGGGGCAGTTACTGATGAAACGCCGGGAAACCGTTGAAGCCAAAGATGAAGGGCGTACGCCGAGGACTCTGGGGTCGTGGGAGTTTCTGCTTGGCGTCCAGGATTGTACTCGAATGGGAGCCTTACGTTTCAGTCGGCCAAATGAGCAGGTTTTTCTGGCTAATGAAGCGCTATCCGCACCACCTGTGGCCAGTGTTGCCGAGTTGCAGGCGGTAGCTTTTGAGCTGACCAGAAAAAAACAAGGCGATCCAGGTAAAATAAAGGAGTGGCTGAAGGTATTGGTGGCTCCGGGGTCGTCACTCGGTGGCGCTCGCCCTAAAGCCAATCTGCTTGATGATGACAGCCTCTGGATTGCGAAATTCCCTTCCGCAGACGATGACTATGATGTTGCTCTCTGGGAGAAATTGCTTCAGGAACTGGCGCAAAAGTGCGGCATCAATGTTCCTGAATCCCGCCTTGTCCGGATAGGTAACGGCTATCATACCTTTCTGACAAAGAGATTTGATCGATGCGGCAGCAAGCGGCGTTTTTTTGCCTCGGCCATGACGATGCTCGGCCACCTGGACACTGATGACGCAAGTTATCCGGAATTGGCGGAATTCATCGCCACTTATGGTGAAGCAGATCATATCAATCATGATCTTGAAGAACTCTTCACCAGGGTTGTGTTCAACGTTGCAACCGCCAATCGAGATGACCATCTACGGAATCATGGCTTCATCAGGTCTCCAGCAGGCTGGCGTTTGTCTCCTGCATTCGACATGAATCCTTCTTTCAGAAAAGATGGACATGTCCTTTCTCTGGATCTTTATAACCGACAACCCGATATGAAAGTAGTCCTTGCAACTGCTGAGTATTATCGACTGGAAAATGATCGTGCCCAAAAGATTATTAACGAGGTGTGCAGGGCGGTTCGAGAATGGCAAATCCTTGCAAGAAAACTGGAGTTAAGCAGAGAGGAGTGCTTTGAAGCAGAGCACTTGTTTTGCTGTGCGACTTGATTGTGTTCGTCGTAAGGAAATACCTTCAGTCTTCAGCCTGATTCTTTCACTGCTTACTCAAGGGATTCCTTTGATCAACATCTCTCCTCTTTATCCTCTTTAGCAAAAGCGGTTTTACCAATGGGATGCGGAAGCTGTGGTGCGCGACGAGGTCTTACTTGTGGAGTTGCTGTCTGTTTACTGTTTCTACTGCTATTAGCTGATTTTACGGCTGAATTTGATACTAAAAATATCAAATATGCAATGAATACGGGATTGCAAATATCATGATTGGGCAGCTGTTCCACAATCAAAACCGGTGCGGTTGTAGGTGGTGTTCAGAGGGCGGATGATCAGAATCCCGAAGATGCGCCCAAAATGGTCAAGACGCTGAGTCAATCCGGGTTCTCTGTTACCAGGTTGCCGATGAGTGTGCTGACGGAGCAGGATTTCAGTGGATGGCTTGAAGATGTGCGTGAGAGCTGGGACGAAAGAAATGCGTAACTTTAATGCACCGATACATTCAAGTCAAATATGCTGTAGAGCCAATTGCTCCCTGTGCAGTGCTGTCAGGATTCGGGAAGACCTGCAAAAGAGGTCAGTGGTTTCGTATAATATATTATATTTCGGTATATCTTGATTTAATTGCATTTTCAGCGTAATTATAATAAATGGAAAATAGACTGAAAAACCAGATTTACGAAATTGACGGCAGTGCCCAGCGTCAGTATATCGATGCAAAATCGGTTTTCACCGCTTATGAGGAAGCGAGGAAAAACGCTGCAGAAGTCCGGGGTGGGATGCTCTGGAGAACCCAGAACGGCACAGACTATCTGATCCGTACCACAACCCGCAGGGGTCAGAAAAGCCTGGGGCCGCGCTCTGAAAGGAACGAAACCATCTACAAGGAATTTACAGAGCGCAAACAGCGCGTTGTAAAAAGAGTAGCTGATCTCCGTGCAGAACTGGAGCGGCATCGAAAGTTGAACAAGGTTTACCATGTCGGTCGGTCACCTGAAACAGTGGTTGCGATTCTGGATAAGCTTACCGCTTCAAGTCTGGCGGAATATTTCACTGTTATAGGCACACATTCCTTGTATGCGTATGAAGCCGCAGCTGGAGTAAGACTGGATGTGCCGGAAGCTCTGGAGACAAGGGATGTTGACCTGCTATGGGATACCAGAAAACGGCTGAGCTTCCTGACTCATATGGAAAGACTTGATAATTCGTTTCTTGGGTTACTCAGACAGGTAGACCCGACATTTGAGCTTCGTAGAGATCAACTTTACACTGCTGTCAATAACCTGGGATTTGAAGTTGATCTGATCCGCCGGGAAGCTAAAGATGGTGATCCTCATCCATTGAGATTGACTGCCCACGAAGATGAATTCTACGCTGTTCAGGCAAAAAGAGCTGGTATTCTGCTGGATGGAGAAAAATTCTCGGCAATGATTGTGTCAAGTACCGGTCGCATGGCTAGAATGCATACAGTTTCTCCGGTTGTTTTTGCCAGGTTCAAACGCTGGATGGCCAAACAGAACAATAGAGACCCTTTGAAGCGCCAAAGGGATATCATGCAGGCTGAATTGGTCGAAGAGTTGGTCAATAATTTTTTCCCGTCCGTGAACTCACCTGGGTGGTCGTCTTGATGGTTTGAATGCAACAGGGTCCAGACTGTTGGCTGAACAGCGCGATTCCATGCGAAGTTACAGAAAATTATCTGGCAAACTCAACTCGGCTATGTTATATATTTACTTTATTTTTGCGGGCAGAGCTGGTAGCTGGGTCCTGCGCAACGGCAGGTTATGAATCCCGTCAGGTCCGGAAGGAAGCAGCGGCAGTAACTGATCCGTGTGCCGTGGGGGAACCCAGCTATCAGCCCTGCCCGCAGCATCATCTCCACCTCTTCGAATCCAGACTCTCCCGGCACGTAATAATGAGGAACATCCCGTGTCGTATCTAGTTCTTGCCCGAAAATGGCGTCCACAGACATTCAATGACCTTATCGGCCAGGAGCATGTAAGCCTGACCCTCAAGAATGCCATTGATTCAGGACGTGTTGCTCACGCCTTTCTCTTCACGGGCGCACGTGGAGTTGGCAAGACCAGCTCAGCGCGCATCCTTGCCAAAACCCTCAACTGTGAAAATGGCCCGACAACCGAACCGTGCAATCTCTGCCCGGCCTGCCGTGAAATTACGGATGGCGTCAGTATTGATGTCATGGAGATTGACGGAGCCTCCAATAACGGAGTCGATGAAATTCGCGAGCTCAGGGACAATGTGAAGTATCTCCCTTCACGCAGCCGCTACAAGATATTTATCATCGACGAAGTCCACATGCTCTCCAACAGCGCCTTCAACGCTCTCCTCAAGACATTGGAAGAGCCTCCGCCGCATATCAAGTTCATCTTTGCCACTACCGAGCCACACAAAGTCCCGATTACCATCTTGTCCCGCTGTCAGCGCTTCGACTTCAAGCGTATCCCGCTGAAAATGATCCTTGATCGTCTCAGGTACATTGCTCTACAGGAGAGCGTCACCATATCGGACAGAGCTCTTACGCTTGTCGCCCGCAAGGGTGATGGCAGCATGCGTGATTCCCTCTCGACCCTTGACCAGATTCTGGCTTTCTGTGGTGACAATGCAGAAGATGCCGATGTAAATGCTCTGCTTGGTGTTGTTGACAGACAGCTGCTCCTGCAAGCCTTGCAGGCTATAATGGAACGTGACAGTCAGGCGCTCGTAAACATAGTCAGCAAGGTTGAAGAGTCAGGATATAATATGCGTCACTTCTGCCAGGAAATTATTGTGCAGATGCGCAATCTTCTTCTTTGCAAAACCATAGGTAACATTGCAGATCTGGTAGACCTTTCCGAGCAGGAACTATCCGAAGTGACCGTGCTTGCTGAAAAAGCCGAACTGCAGACCATCCAGCGCGCTCTTGCCATACTGCTGAAATGCGACAGCGATATGTCTCATTCACCTTTCGGACGACTCCTCCTTGAAATGGCACTGATAAAAATGGCTACTCTTTCACCGGCCATTCCTGTCACAGATCTTCTTAAGCGCCTTGATGCCCTGGAGAATCAGGACGGCGCATTATCCACTATTGCAGCAGATAAACAGCCCCCTCCATACAGACCGGCAACATCCGTTAATGCAACTCCTCCTGTAAATGCTCATCCCAAGGATGCTACTCCATCTCCAGCCGTCACAATTGAGCCACTTGCACCCCCTGCTCCACATTCTGACTGGAGTGGTTTTGTAGCCTTTGTAAGAACCGGAAAACCGATGCTTGCGTCAAAACTTGACAAAGGGAGTCCACTACAGATTCTCAACGGATCACTTCAGATTGCCTACCCGAAAGGGTCTCTTGAACTCAGCCTGCTAAGGGAGTCTGACTATAACTCCCAGTTGACCGAGCTCTCTTCCACCTACTTCGGCATACAGACTACTGTCAAAATAGTGGAGCTGCCCGCTGATGGCATGCCATCGCCACGCTCGATTTCCGAGATGAAAGAGCTTGAGGAGGCTGAGCGCGGGGAGTCGATCAGGGTGACCGCAGACAGTCACCCCCTTATCAGGGCTGTGATAGAAACTTTTGGAGGGAAGATTGAGTCCTACAATCCATGAATCTGATTCAGGCTCTGGGTTCGGGGTTCAGGGCTCGGGGCTTTAGTTTTTCTATAGAGCAATGATTCCATGATCCATGAAAATATGTTTCTTCAATATCAGTTATTTCAGCAGAACTAAAAGAGAGAGAGGAGATTAAAGATGTCAAAAGGATTGGCCGGTATCATGAAACAGGCTCAGATGATGCAACAGAAGATGGCGAAGCTTCAGGAAGAGGCTTTAAACCGCACTGCATCCGCAACCTCTGGCGGTGGTGCAGTAACAGCTGTAGTCTCAGGCCAAAACCAGCTTGTTTCGCTTGTTATAAAGAAGGATGCAGTTGATCCGGAAGATGTAGAAATGCTCCAGGATCTGGTTATGGCTGCTGTAAATGAAGCACTTGCAACTGTGAAGTCTGAAATGGCGCAGGAGATGAACAAGGTTACCGGCGGGATCAGCATACCTGGCCTTTTTTAAAATTAACGGTTTATATTTTATTTTTACGAAAATTTTCTGGTTCTTTCTGGGCTCCAACTCCGATTTCAGCATTTGGCACTGATTTAAATTATTATTAAATATCGTATAGTTGCACTAAAAACAGTCTGAGTAAAAAAATTTAGCGGCATAATAAGAAAAAAATTGTTTTTTATTCTCAGGAAAATATGCTACATAACTCACACTCTTTGACAAGACTTGTTGGTGAACTGAAAAAACTCCCCGGAATTGGTGAAAAAAGCGCCTGCCGTCTGGCGTTTCATCTTTTGCGGTCACCATCCAATATTTGCGCCCTGGCCGAAAGCCTGCTTGATCTGAACAACAAAATCAGATTCTGCTCTGTCTGCTTTTCTTTTACCGAAGAAGATCCATGCGCCATCTGCAGCGGTAACCGGGATTCCTCTATCATCTGTGTCGTGGAAGAGCCACAGGATGTGCATGCAATTGAGCGGAGCGGCGCTTTTCGTGGCAGCTACCATGTTTTGCACGGAGTACTTTCACCACTCTCCGGTATAACTCCGGCTGAGCTTAAAATTGGCGAACTTGTTGAACGGCTCTCAAAGGAGCAGATAAGAGAAGTGGTAATTGCCACCAATTTTTCCGTGGAAGGTGAAGCAACAGCCATCTATCTTGCCAGCCTGATAAGAGCGGAAGGGGTTCATGTGACCAGACTGGCACATGGCATTCCGACTGGAAGCGATATCGAGTATGTTGATGCAGCCACCCTGCAAAGAGCGTTGCAGGGAAGAAACGTAGTATGACAGGAAGTTTTGAGTTAGCCCGATAATAACACTGCACCCAAATCAATCAGGAGGATGTAAATGAGTAAAAAGATGGTTACAATTGACTGCAACACAGCCGCAGCTCATGTGGCACACGCTACCAACGAGGTAATTGCTATCTACCCAATAACCCCTTCATCGGTAATGGGCGAAATATCCGATGCCAAAAGTGCTGTCGGCGAAATGAACATCTGGGGTAACGTTCCGACAGTTGTCGAAATGCAGTCCGAGGGGGGGGCAGCAGGCGCAGTTCACGGCGCACTGCAGGCTGGCGCACTTACCACCACTTTCACTGCCAGCCAGGGTCTTTTGCTCATGATCCCCAACATGTTCAAGATTGCAGGTGAGCTGACCTCCACTGTTTTCCACGTTTCAGCCCGCGCCATCGCTGCCCAGGCTCTCTCCATCTTTGGCGACCACTCGGATGTAATGTCCTGCCGCTCTACCGGCTGGGCTTTTCTCTGCTCCAACAACGTTCAGGAGGTCATGGACTTTGCATTGATTTCGCAGTCCTCGACACTGCGCAGTCGTGTTCCGTTTCTGCACTACTTTGACGGATTCAGAACTTCCCATGAAGCGCAGAAAGTTACCGAACTGACTTTTGACGAGATGCGGGCAATGATAGACAACAAACTGGTTGCCGAGCACAAGGGTCGCGCCCTGACTCCTGACCGACCGGTCATGCGTGGAACTGCCCAGAACCCGGATGTCTACTTTCAGGGGCGTGAGACAGTCAACCCCTTCTACCCTGCCTGTGAGAAGATTGTTCAGGAAGAGATGGACAAGTTCGGCAAAATGACTGGTCGCAAGTACAAGCTTGTCGATTACGTAGGAGCCAAAGACGCAGAGCGCGTTGTAGTTGTCATGGGATCCGGCGCTGACGTGGTTCATGAAACTGTAGATAATCTTGTCAAGAAGGGGGAGAAGGTCGGCGTAGTCAAGATTCGTCTTTATCGTCCATTCCCGCTGGACGCATTCATCAAGGCTCTCCCAAAAACCGTAAAGAAAATAGCTGTCCTTGATCGAACCAAAGAGCCTGGTTCACTGGGCGAGCCAATTTACCTTGATGTCCGGACTGCAATCGGTGAAGCCATGGAGCAGAAGAAATTCTCTTTCAAAGGTTATCCTGTGATAGTAGGAGGACGCTACGGTCTCGGCTCCAAGGAGTTTAACCCGGCCATGGTCAAGGCAGTGTTTGACAACCTCAAACTTGCCAGACCAAAGAACAAGTTTGTTGTTGGCATTGAAGAAGATGTCACCGGTTGCAGCCTTAATGTTGATTACACATACAAAAATCCGATGGAAGGGGTATACGAGGCGATGTTCTTCGGACTTGGTTCTGACGGAACTGTAGGAGCCAACAAGAACTCCATCAAGATCATCGGGGAGGAGACTTCCAACAACGCCCAGGCCTACTTTGTGTACGACTCGAAGAAGGCAGGCTCCATGACCACCTCACACCTGCGCTTCGGCAAGAAGTACATTCGCGCTCCGTATCTTGTACAGGAAGCTGACTTTGTCGCCTGCCACAACTTCTCTTTCATGGAAAAATTCGACATGCTCGCCAAGGCAAAAACCGGCGCTACATTCCTTCTGAACGCACCTTTTGACGCCAGCAGCATCTGGAATGAGATACCGAAAGAGGTTCAGCAGCAGATTATTGACAAGAAACTCAAGTTCTATGTCATTGATGGTGTCAAACTCGGCAATGAAATCGGCCTCGGCCCCCGCATCAATGTAATCATGCAGACCGCCTTCTTCAAGATTTCGAATATTATCCCTCTGAAGGTTGCAATCTCCTCTATCAAGGATGCCATCAAAAAATCGTATGGCAAAGCTGGTGAAGCTGTCCTTGAGATGAACTACAAGGCAGTAGACGCCGGACTCAACAACTTCTACGAAGTCAAGGTTCCGGCCAAAGCTACGAGCAAGATGAAAATGGCATCTGCTGTTTCCGCCAAGGCACCTAAATTCGTGAAAGAGGTTACCGGCGTTATTGTCGCCGGACTCGGCGATTCCCTGCCGGTTTCCAAAATGCCTGCTGACGGAACTTTCCCGACTGCCACGTCCCAGTATGAAAAACGTAATATCGCCATTGACATCCCTGTCTGGGATGAGAAGCTCTGTATCCAGTGCGGTATCTGCTCTTTTGTCTGCCCACATGCCTCTGTCCGGATGAAGGCATATGACGCCAGCGAACTCAAAAAAGCTCCAAAAACATTCAAGTCGATTGACTGCACCATCCAGGAGATGAAAGGGAAGAAATTTACGATCCAGATCGCTCCAGAGGATTGCACCGGCTGCGGCGCATGTTCCCATAACTGTCCGGCTAAAGACAAGCAGAACCCGAGCCACAAATCACTCGACATGCATTTCCAGCCACCACTACGTGCCCAGGAGGCAGAAAACTTCGAATTCTTCCTCTCGATTCCTGATGTTGATGCTACACAGGTAAAGCTTGAAACCCTCAGGAGCAACCAGCTTGTCCGTCCGCTGTTCGAGTTCTCCGGTGCCTGTCTCGGCTGTGGCGAAACACCTTATATCAAGCTTCTCACCCAGCTCTTTGGCGATCGTATGATGATCGCAAACGCCACAGGCTGCACCTCAATCTATGGAGGCAACCTGCCGACAACACCTTATGCCCAGCGTGCTGACGGTCGCGGCCCCACATGGTCCAACTCACTCTTCGAGGACAACGCAGAGTTCGGTTTCGGCATGCGTCTTACAGTTGACCAGTTCAACAAGGCAGCTATCGGCTACCTTAACGAGCTGATAAGCTGCAAGTGCAAATCCTGTACGCCGAACGTCCAGCTCATGAAAGATATCATTGCTGCTGATCAGTCGACTCAGGGAGGAATTGAAGCTCAGCGCGAAAGAGTCGAAAAACTGAAAAAAGCTCTCAAGGGGTGTAAGGAAAATGCAGCAGAACTGTTGTTACCTATTGCCGACTACCTTGTCATTAAATCAGTCTGGTGTATAGGTGGTGACGGCTGGGCCTATGACATAGGCTTTGGCGGTCTCGATCACGTCATTGCTTCCGGCAAGAACATCAACCTGCTTGTGCTTGATACTGAAGTCTACTCCAATACCGGAGGCCAGGCTTCAAAAGCAACACCAATGGGGGCTGTTGGTCTTTTCGCAGCAGGCGGGAAGCAGGTTTCCAAGAAGGATCTCGGGATGATTGCAATGTCCTACGGTTCAGTCTATGTAGCTACAGTGGCGCTCTCCAATCCCGCTCAATGCGTCAAGGCGATGCTGGAAGCCGAAGCTTTTGATGGCCCTTCCGTTATCATAGCTTACGCTCACTGCATCGCTCACGGTATCAACATGACCGAAGGGGTCGATGCACAGCGAAAAGCAGTTCAGTCCGGCTACTGGCCGCTTTACCGCTACAACCCGGCACTTGCAGCTGAATGCAAGAATCCGCTGGTACTGGACAGCAAAGCTGCAACCATTGAATTCAGCGAATACACCGATAATGAAAACCGCTACCGCATGCTGAAAAAAGCCAATCCGGAGCAGGCAGACGCGCTGATGGCAAAGGCAGGAGAGTGGACCAAGGCTCATTTCGCCTACTACCAGAAACTGGCAGCCCTTACCTATGAGGATACCTGCAAGAAGTAGTTTCTTGAATCAGAAAACAAAAAAGCCCCCGGCATCGTCTGCCGGGGGCTTTTTTTTGTTCAACGAGGCAGTCTCCCGACCATCTCCCGTACCCTCACCGGATGCTGTTGCGCCATCGCCTGTAGCCCCCCTCTGTTCAGCATCCCAGTCAAAATATTTCTGAATAGAGCAGAGACGAACAGCCGGAAAGGCATGGGAGAGTTTTGCGCTGAGTTGAATCGGTTCATCACACTTTTGGGGATGATAACAACCAATAGACAATAAATCATTTTTGATATATCATTCAGCCATGACCGGAACCGAAATCATTGCAAAACTGAAAGAAGAGGGTTGGACAGTTGATCGCATCCACGGAAGTCATCACATCATGATCAAGAACGGAAAAGTCGTTCCAGTTCCGGTACACGGCAAGCGCGATGTTGGAGCAGGATTGCTTGCCGCCATTCAACGCCAAAGCGGTATTAAGCTGAAGTAGGAGACAACCATGGATATTCGTTACCCCGCAAAAGTTGAGCTTCAGGAACCTACAGGCTATTTGGTCAGTTTCATAGACCTGGAAGACACCTTTACCGAAGGTGTAACCAGAGAAGAAGCGATTTTCAATGCTTCAGAAGTTCTATCAGCAATGCTGTCATGGAGGCTGGATAATGATATGCCGCTCCCTGAACCGACTCAACACACTATAGACACCGTCTACATTTCACCGGATGCTCGCACTCAGGCGGCGTTACTTGTGCGACGCGCTCGCGGTGACCGCTCCCTGGCAGAAATTGCGAGAGTTTTGGAAACATCTTGGCCTGCGGCTAAAAGACTCGAAGACCCCCACCACTGGCCCAGTCTGAAACAGCTGGAAAAAGCGGCAGCAGCTCTTGGACGACGACTTGTTCTCAACTTCGATTAACAGCCGTCGTCCAACGCCAAGAGCTGGACAGTCTTTTTTGCCTTAATGCAGAGTACTGCTTTCCAACTCCTCTTCGACTAAAAAGATCTTTCTGTCAGCCGGTTTATAATGTATTGGAGCTATGTTCATTATTTGTGAACATCTAGTTTTCGTGAACAAGATACAAGAAAAATATCAATGTCGCTCTGGGAGCATAAAACTTAATAGATATTTATACGCAGGAACAGCCCGAATAAATATTATTTTATTCGGAGTACAGTCCGGACTTATGGTGAATGTAAATGAAGTTTTACCGTGGCATGCACTTTCGATTAGCAGGGGAGTATTGCGATTTCCTTCAACCTTCAACCTTCAGCCTTCAGCCTTCAGCCTTCACCCTTCACCCTTCTCCTCATGGACAAATCAGCGGCTGTCCCGGATATGGAGGGGGGAGAGCAATAGTTTCACCTGTATAAAGTGAGGCTGTTGCCCCCTTGAAAGCCCTTGCCCGGTATTTGTGAGGCAGACCCGGAGTTATGGAAATTCTATCAGTATGGGATGGTTCTCCGGGCAACTTTGTTGCAATTACCTTCCAGCCGCCGGACATTTTCCGTTCAATCTGAACCTGATCTATGTCGGAACGGCATGAAACAATCCCACAGGCAGCCGGATCATATGACCAGTCAAGCCTTATGCTCATGGAGTTTTGCGGAGTGGCAGCGAGTGCCGGAATCGCCACATCAGTAGTGGTTAAGCATACCCCGGCGCTTGGGATTGAATCTCCTCCGGTTATATTCCAGGCTTTGACCCGATAACAGTAGTAGCTGTTTGCTGCAAGGCCGCTGTCAGCATGTGAAACCTCGGTATCTGTGGAGGTGGGGCAGGCTGGCGTCTTGAAGGCATAACCACAGAAGGAGGTGCCATAGGCAACGCTTTTCTGGGCTACTTCATTGTAGGGGCCAGGCTCTGACAAACTTCTCTCAATCTTGTAGTTTGTTGCCCCTTTTTTAACTCTCCAGAAGATCTCAATGCGTTCCGGAGACAATGCCTTCAATGTGACCAGCGGAGAGTCAGGGGTTGTAGTGGTGGTCAGAACATTGCTTGGCAGGGAGTTGCCTGCCGCATTGACGGCCAGCAGACGGAATGAATAAAAGGTGCCAAAGTTTGGCATGGTTACAGTTGCAAAGAGAACATCTGCAGCTGTTGTAGTGAGGGAGTTCCAGTTTGTGCCGTCAGTTGAGTACTGGGGCAGATATCCGGTATTACCTGGCATCTGGTTCCAGGAGAGAGAGACCTGTTTGCCTGAAACCGCAGTGATTGCGGTGAGTGTTGGCGGTGAAAGGAAGGTAGCCCGGGCAGCCGGATCACTGAAATCCGAGTTTCCGGAAGGCCCGTTTGCCCGTGCCTGATAGCAGTACCAGGCACCTGGTGTGAGACTTGAATGTGTATAGTAAGAGACATTTGTCCCAAGAGTGATATTAGTCCATGTTCCGGCGCTACAGTCGCTCCCTGATCGCTCTTTCCACTGGAGAGTATAACCGGTATCGCCGTAGACATTACTCCAGGTTACGTATAGCTGGCTGGAGGAGTTGGTCGTAATTGTCCCCATTACAGGCTTGGGGGGGAAAGTGGTTGCATACTGCGGAGTGCTCCAGGCCGAATACTCTCCGACTGAATCCATTACTCTCACCCGGTATTGATAGGTATAACCTGAAACTAGAGTACTTTCGCTCAGGTCAAGAACATCTACAGCTCTTGCAGTAGTAACGCAACTGCTGCTGAATGAGGAGTAATTTGTCGGATTATCGGGGTTGTTGGTTGGACAGCGTTCCACCTGATAGCCGTTATTGTTTGTAACCTGGCTCCATGAAAGATCAATCCGGGTGGCGGAAACAACCACCGGAGCATTAAGGGTCGGCGTTGGGAGCGGAGTGGTTTTGCACGCTTCGTCGCTGTAGCTGTCCGGAGGAGCATAGGTCTCGTTGCTGAATGCCTTGATCCGGTAACAGTACTGGGTGCTCATGGAAAGGCCGTTGTCTGTGAAAGTTATAACAGTGAGATTGGTTGCACCTGCAACATCCCCCCAGGTACCACCGGTTCCCTGTTTGCGTTGCAGGCCAAAGCCGGTTTCACCGGTTATGTCACTCCAGTTGACTGTCAGACTGGTTGCAGACGCTGGCAGAATGGTCGGTGTTGCAGGTTTGGCAAACCAGACCTTGCTCTTTAAGTAGTTGCTCGGGGCAGAGGTGGTGTTTGCATTTGTGGCAATCAGACGATAACTTGTGCCATAACCTGCGCTCAAGCCGTGGGCACGGGTATTGGTGAGGATGTCGGCAGGCAGACCGCTCACCAGATCGCTCCAGGCCGTCCATGGCCAACTGCCGGGGGTGACGGAGTTGCAGTAACTGACATTGTTAGAATCATTACAGTATGACTGCTGGATTTTGTAGCCGCTCTCTCCTGTCACATCAGTCCAGACCAGAGTCATGGCAGTGGCCGAATTCATGGTGACACTGGTAAGAGAAGGGGTCGGCAGAAGAGTCCAGGCGTTGACCGGACTGCTCCAGACAGAGTCGCCACCGGCATTTGTCGCTTTGAGCTGGAAATAATAGCGGCTGTTTTCGCTGAGACCTGTGACTGAACAACTGAATGCCGTTGTACCGCTGCAAGTCGGATAATCTGCAAAGCTGCCGCTCTCCAGCCGGTATTGCAGGGTATAATTTGCAGCGCCTGTCACGGATCCCCAGGAGAGATTGATCTGGCTGACAGAGATGACTGAAGGGGCATTAAGCGCAGGTACAGCAGGTTTGGTTATCATGCTTGTTTCATTGCTCTGCAACGAATAGCCTGAAGCGCTGTTGCTGTAAACCCGGTAATAATAGGTCGTGCCGGGGGAGAGGCCGGAGTCGGCATGGGAATTCTGATCGGTCAATTTGGTGGTGAGCAGACTCCAGGAACCGCCTGCACCAATCTTCCGTTCGATCTTGTAGCCACTGTTGCCAACGATGTTACTCCAGGAAAGGGATAACTGGGTGGTTGAATCAACCACCGGAACATTCAGCACGGGAGCTGCCAGTGTGGTTGTGGCACAGGTCTCGATCTTGCGGGAGTCCAGAGTGCCGTTGAAGGCGCTGATCCGGTAGCAGTAGGTCGTACCGGCAGCACGCCCGGTATCCTGGAAAGTTGTTGACCCGGCAGTCGGCTCGCCAATGATACTCCAGTTCGAGAAGAGAGTGACCGGTGCAAGGGTTCTCTCTATCCGGAATGAGTAGCCTGGACTGTTGTTACTCCAGGCGAGATTGATTTTGCTGAAGTCAGACTGAGGTGTTG
>JANNRW010000248.1:0-2073 GCA_031401815.1 Geobacteraceae bacterium
AAATGGATGGAAGCGCATTCTTGCGCGGTGCTCGACGCAGACTTGACACGTCGTTCAGTGAACATAGCGTGTCGCGCACTGGCGCCAAACTGAGATCGGCACCGCCCAGCCGCGACGCGATACCCCCGATACCGTCCGTCATGCTGCGCTGCAGCGAAACGTCGAGGTGGGCCAATAGCGTCGATTCGAGATCGTGCGATCTGCAGCTTGCGCTTCGACCGCTGCTGAGTAGATAGCCGACAATCGGTGAGCGGCGGCGTGATCTATTGCAGTGCACTTCCTCTGCCATTCGATGCAGACAAAGGCAACAGAGTGCGAACTGCAAGACTGGAAGACTCCACCTTGTTTTGCCACCGCCCCATATTGTCACAGAAATTAGCCAATTTACTTCATCAAAAAACCCGGAGGAATCGCAATCAAACCTGATCTATAAGTCATCCCGCTAAAAGCTCCATTTGGACCGCCGCCACCGATTGGGTTGAAGTCAGATTCTTCAACTGTTTTTTTGTCACTTATCGATCTCGTACTGTGGGCTTCAATAATTTTGCCATATACCCCTGGAAAAACATGCCAGCCAGTATGTGCAGTGCCGACAAACAACGGTATATCCGATAGTTTCTTTGGAGACACAGGGCCAAAATTCACCAACGCAGATATATCATCCACCGTGTTATTATAGTAATTTTTATTTTTCGAATTCACAGTTGACAATCTGTAAGAATGATAACCCCAAAATCTTTCTTTGTTTGCTCGATCAGCGCCTCGCTCCTCACGATCCCAGTCAACGCTCTTCGCAACATCGGGATTGTAATAATAAATACGCCATCCTAATATTTGCAGTGCATCTTGCAGGGACGTGCCATCATTATTGTTGGATCGAACATAGGAACGCACCTCCCTCCATATGTGTTCTTGATTTGTTTTTATGAAGCCAGCCTTCAAACACTTCAATACCAAACCTATGCAACTAGTGGGCTCCATCTTAGACAATATTTCTCGCGCTTTGTTTTTATATTTCGTAGATACATTGGAGCGAACTTCCCTTAACTGTTTCTCTGGGCTTAGTTTTGAAAATTTTGAGTTCTCGCCGTAATACGGTGAGATTTTGTAGTCTCCAAAATGTCTTCTATGGTGTTCAAGATCTTCTTTTAGGCATTGGATCGTGGTTTCGATGAGTTTCGCAATGTTTTCCTCGTGATACTTTCTTATGGAGTATAATTCGGGGCCTATGAACGGTTTTCTTCCCTGGAAGCCAGCAAATGAATGTAGTGTAAAACTCAGCAACCCAGCAATTGCAATGACTGCAACCATCATGTACCGCATAATGGAAAACATAGAGCATTCTCCCTTCTTGCTCCGAGAAACGCATTGTCGTGTGGATTCAAGTCCCCAACTCAGCGGCTGGGAATTCTAGATGGTCCCTGAACGAGCAAAGCCTGCGTGCTACTGGATCCTGAATTTAGTCTCCTCCTGGCCGCAAACTACGACCCCGTCGTACCTTCGAATGTCAGCTAACTTAACAACAACCCGACAAACTTCAAGCCCGTGATGGTCAAAGGACCATGGGAGCTCTTGGCCCGTTGTCTCCGTGCCGCGTTCTGGCGCAAGGATCAAAACCGGACCCGCCGGCACTGCGGAAACTCAGCGTCTGCCACTTCGGCTCCGGGTCAATCGCGTCGGTTGCCGCCCCCTTGTGACTTTCCGCTATCGTATTCAGAAAGCGGCCGTCGGGCAAGCGCAGCACTTGGCCGGCCGCCACGCTCGCACATGGCCCGAAGGCGAAGGTTCGTCTGCGCCTCTCACGCCTACGCGGCCGGGGTCAATCCGGACATGAGTTGTCCAGGGCCGGCCGGGCTCAGAGGATTGACGCCAAAGCAGCGCTCGCGTGGTCCGGCGAGGGAGGCGCAGACGGATTCAATCTACTCTCCTCAATCCAAGCTCCATCAACTCGTCGAGGCTGAAGGCCTGCTTGTTCTCTCCCTGACGGCGATGACGGCGGGCGTCGTGGGCGGGATCGGTGCGGAACTCACAGATCGGGCAGGCCCGGTCCGGATCGGCTTGCCGGGTTCCCTT
>JANNRW010000249.1:0-22570 GCA_031401815.1 Geobacteraceae bacterium
GGGATACAGGGTATGATGATATAGAAATTATATTGCCTATATCCGGAAATTATGCCTTAACCAGCGTGCAAACCTTTGGCACGGATTCGGCGGCGACTCTAATTCCATATCAACAAGAAACTACGAATCGGCAAAAAGACCATACATTTAACTATTATAATCCTTTGCTACAAGCTATTCCTGTACCGAGCATTACTGAGGGTTGGGACTTTAAGGCTAATCCTGCGCAATGGGGTTCGACTTATGCTGCAACTACAAGAGCATCTAGTTACATGTGGGATCAAACAATTGTCTGGCAAAGTAGTAATAGTTTAGTTTCAGCGCAAAGAGATGCGGCTGGCAGATTACAAACAACCACCGCAACTTCTGGGCAGTTTGCATTGGTGCAATACCTCAGTATGCAGCAAATGCATATTTTGCTTGCGAATGGCTGGTCTACGTTGATTAACGCTTACACCGATAACGTAAGCGGCATATCTGGGACTGTCTCATTCTATTACACAACAAGCGCTAGTTTGCCAGATTTAACTCCTGGGGTTAACCTATCTTTAATTGCAACCATGGACGCTAATGGCAAGCCCACTACATTTAATGGCACATGGGTAGAGCTAACAAATCCATTACTTGGAGTTAATCGATTTACCATTCCTTATAACGCGGATGAAACAACCAGCGCTATCGCTCTAAATGGTTGGGAGCAGCCGTTATTTGGTGTGTCATCAACAGCGACATTTGTGGCTATTGTGATTGGATTTGGCTCTGCCCCCGCTACCGACGTTTACTTTGATTCAATTGCTGTAACGCCCGGAAGATTAGCCATTCCTTTTGCGCCCGTCAGTTACGGCGACACATTAAGACAAATGCAATATTATTATGAAAAAAGTTATAACTATGGCGTTAATCCCGGTACGGTAACTTTTATTTCTGTAAATTCCGCCAACTACGCAGCTAACATAATTCAAATCGCTGGTCCCAGCACAACCTATAGCATGAGTTCATTTGGTTTTGCTTTCAATCGCCAGAAAAGAATAAATCCAGACTTGACCTTGTACTCTCCTGCTACTGGTGTTGCTGATAATGTTTACGTGTATGCGCCCGCAACTGGTTCAGGGGCAGATATTTCTACCGCATCTCATTCACCCGTTAATGGGGAAAATTATTTGAATCTGACTGGGGTCGGGGCCACTACTGTTAGTGGCCATTTCTTGGAGACAGACCCTGTCGGTGTTTTTCATTATGTTTTAGACGCGCGTCTAGGTTTATTTTAATTAACAGGAGAATTTTATGACTGCAAGTTTACCCGCTACTTACAACAAAAACACCAATTCCCAGACTAATGATTGGGGATTACTAATTTGCGATCTAAATCGTACCACCACCCTTGCTGCTGATGTCGCGCAAAGTGTCACCGTACCCACCACCGGCGGGTGCTTAGGTGCATCCACATCCAGAACCAATAAATTTTATTATGCTGTTTTTGGTGTAGCACCAGCGGGTGCCGCTGTGTTTGTATCTAATACGGGAACGGCTGTAATCCCTACTGGCTCCTTTGCCTCTACTGGGTCAGAGATGATTAAACCGGAAATGGGCAGACGCGTTCAAGGCGGTTCAACGCTATCGTTTATCACACATGATGCGGCAGGTGCCGTTATTAGTGTGGCCTTTTTCCCTACGGAGTAATATGCCATATCATGGTTAAGAAGATAGGTAGAAACACAAGCTCATCGCCAAAAAAAGGCAAAAGGATAGGCAGGGATGGCAGTGAGCTAAAATCAGCAAAAAAAATAAGTCGTAGCGCTGAATCTACGCCTACACCGTTGCGCACGGTGTTTTCAACCGCTACCACTTCTTTTTTTCCGGGCGGTGTACCCTTCAGTGAGTTTGATGCTAGAGGCAATGTTCGTGTAGACGATATTATTGTGGGCCTACGCAATAATGAGAACTCGCAATTCTTCCTAGGCGCAGGGCTATTAGATGCAAATGATAACTTCATTATTGGCTATAGTTCGGTAGGCGCTAATGCGGTTAACTATATAAATTTTGATAATGCAGTTTCAGGTGATGCGCCAGTAATAGTGCCTCTAGGGCAAGATGGCAATATACCGCTTACTATAAGGTCTAAAAATGATGCTCCTGTTAATATTTATACTAATGACAATTATTTTAATCTAAATGATACTAATCCTATTTATGGGGTAACCATAGATGGTACTTTAACGGGTGCGACAGACTTATATGTTCCTTCGGCCTTAGCAGTTAAGACATATGTTGATAACACATTTGCGCTCGTAGATCCAACTTATGTAACGAACACAGATGAACGATACAGACTGCCTAATTCGCAACCATTGTCTATCTTATCCACAGGATTTACCACTGTTACGACTGCCACGGGCATTATGGGAACGCGCATTCATACAGGTACAACTAATCAAATTACGGTAACAAATGGCAGTGGGGCAGCAGGTAATCCAACTTACTCACTCCCTAGTACTCTTATAGCCCCAGGCTCATTAAGAACAACCAGCACATTACAAGTAGGCTCTTCCGGTGCCATAGTGACTAGCATCTCAACCGATGGCACACTGGCCTCTAATCTTGACACATTGTTATCAAGTCAAAAAGCCATAAAAACTTATGTTGATACATCAGATACAGCTATTAAAGCCGCAACTTATGTCACCAATACGAATCAGACTGCATTGCTGCCAAATTCTCAATCATTATCTGCATTGGCTACTGGGATAGTAGGCGTAACAACAGCAACGGGATTATTGACTAGCTATACATTAATGGGGACTGCCAACCAAGTAACGGTTACCAATGGAACTGGCGGTGCTAACCCTACATTTAGCCTGCCCTCAACTTTAATAGCACCAGGCACTTTTCAGGCTACGACCAGTATTAATATAGGTGGTTCGGGCGCTACAATTACCAGTATTTCGACTGATGGTACCTTAGCAGCTAATAGTGATGCTTTAACAGTGACGCAGAAAGCAGTCAAGACTTATGCAGACACCGCAGATACAGCGATTAAGTCTTACTCTTATATTACAAAAACAGATAATACGGCTAATCTTCCTAACTCTGTTCCGTTATCTGGAATAGCAACAGGATTTCTAGCCAATACAACCGCTACTGGCGTGTTGACAGCACGCACTATGACAGGTACGGCTAATCAAGTCACCGTCACCAATGGGGATGGTAGCGGCGTTCCTACGTTTAGTTTACCTATCACGCTGATAACCCCAGGAACGCTTCAAGTCGGCAGCACTTTGAATGTAGGCGGGGCTGGGGCAACGGTAACGAGCATCTCTATAGACGGGACAATGGCGGCTAATAGCGATACTTTAGTATCTACTCAGAAAGCCGTTAAAACTTATGCAGATGCAGTGGGCGGCGCATCAGTGACATTGACCAATGCTGGGATAGCTGGTGGCACCACGTCCTTGGTCAATGATGGAACTGGGCCAGCATTAGCCGTTAAAGGTTTGGTGGGTTCGACCAATATATTGGTTACCACAAATACTACCGATACAACTATTTCGTTAACAGGAACGATTGCGGTTACCAATGCATTGACTATGAATAACGGTGGCGCTGGTGCTGCGAGTGGTACTACCTTTGATGGGTCAGTAGCAAGAACAATTTCCTATAATACTGTAGGCGCTTCGCCATTGGCGGGAAGCAGTTCTTTAACGACTACCGGAACCGTAACGAGTGGTACATGGAGCGCGACCGCGATAGGAGAGATTTACGGCGGCACAGGCCAGACGACTTATGCCGTTGGTGATCTACTTTATGCCTCAACCTCTAGCGCATTAAGCAAACTAAACGTAGGAACGAATGGTTATGTTTTAACCCTTGCTGCAGGTCTTCCTACGTGGGCAGCAGCTACAGGTGGTGGCTCTGGTGCTAAAGGCTATATATGGATGAATACAGGCAATTGGACAGGGCAAACCTTCTCATTTACTAGTTCCTATCAAGAATTAACATCCATAGGTACCAATTTCACCCTGGCTTCTGGCGCAACGGATTTTGCAATGACTACAGATGGCCGTTTGAAATACACAGGCGCTACTACGATTAACGTAGTGTTAAATGCATATTATTCAGTAGCAAATGGCTCAGGCACCTACGCTATGGAACTTTATAAAAATGGTAGCGCCCTTACGGGCTCTGAAATTTATGTCCCCAATAATGGCCACCCAACTATTTCAGGTTTTACCGTGAACTCTGTGGCGACAAATGATTATTTTTCTATTTGGGTAAAGCGTAGCGCTAGTCAGTCGAATGCTATTTATTCTGCATTCTTAAGTGCAGAAGCAGTTTAATTTAAGGGGTTTTATTATGGGTTTATTTTTATCTTCTGCTGCTATGACTGCCAGCAATGGCAATAGCGGTCTGCCAATGATATTAGGCGAGTCTTATGAGAATTTAGGAGATAGCGTTACTTATTCATTGGCTACATCATCGGGTAGTTTTAGTATGCCAGTTAACGGGAGGATACAGTATAACGGCAATATGATAGGTGTGCCCTGTATAGTTTCCGCTAAATTCTCCTTAAGGCGAGATGAAGGTGTCTTGTTAGGTGCGGCGCTATACAAAAATGCATTGCAGATAGCAGAGACTATTATTTTAGATCCAATTGCACCAACCATTCTAAATTACCCTATCACAATGGAAAAAGATGATTACATAGAGCTATGGGGTAATGTTTTGTATGGTGAATCATTAATACTTGTTCAATGTCAACTTTCTGTTTTTAGTTTTTCTTTAATTTAACTTTGGAGTTTTTATCATGGCAATTTTAGACGCGCAACAATTAGTGATGGGGCTAGACGGTAACCCACCTACTTTTATTTTTATCAATACCAATGACACGGTAGCGGAAGTGGTTACCGCAGGATATTTAGGTGATGGCGCCTACCTTTCTTTTGACTTGTCAACTACGCAAATGGCGTTAGTATACACCACAGATGATGGCCCAGGATTGTATAAAGTCACAAAATCCGAGAGCGTCTTCAGTCTAGACCCAGCCGTTAACGGCAATAGCGTGACTATCTATGAACCGCCTGTGACCGATAAGCATTTTGCTGCATTCTATGGAACTGACGGCAAAATTCAAGACTTAGAATACTCCGCTTCTGACGTATCAAAAACAAAGGTGGTAATGGCAGGCGCTGCTACAGTGATTAATCACATAGCAAGTTTTGATGATACAGATGGTACCGTATCATGCGCACCTACTATAGCTGCGCCACGTACCATTACAAACTTTGGTGATATTGAGGCAGGAGCCTCAGGACTTGTTGGTAAATTTATATCATATCCACCGGTCGCTAACTCTGGACGCATGGTATTTCAAGCCACGAATAGTGGAGCTGCTACTTTGATCACAGTTACCAATAATTTACATAATCAAAGCACAACGCATAGCATACCAGATGGCGGCGTTGTAGCCGATACATTCTTAATGACGGCTTTAGCAACCCCTGATTTAGCATCTGACTTAATCTATGTGGATGTTACGGTAGGCCAAGCCGCATTAGCAGCCGCGGGCTCAGTGACATTACGCGCAAGTTCAGGGTCTATCCAATACAAAATTAGAAATATCTTTGTAAACAGTAATGGTACAAACTTCTCTGGCGGTGGCGGCGATAGACTGCTTTCTATTACTGATAATACAACGGTATATAGTCTAGTGCCCGCGGCCAGTTTGCAAACTTTGGCAAATACTGCCTGGGGCTCTGTAGGTGTTCCATTCCCTGCATCAGCGGCTATTAACACCAACACGGCGGCAGGGGCGGCTATTGTTGCTAAGTATTCAGGTGGTACGGCTGACTATACTGCTGGCTCGGTTGTCATTAGCTTGATATTAGAACGTGTAGCTTAACTTTAACCATTTTCAGAAGGGGTTTTATATGGACGATTTACAATTATCACAATTGGCCTCTTCTGGGAATTTTCAGAATGTCATATTATTAATAGGCGCATGGTTTCTAAAAAGCGCGCTTAAGATAGCCGCAAAATATTATAATGCTTATAAAGAAGACACAATAAGAAGCTCATTAGAAAGGCAACAGAGTATAGCCTTACAGGAAAAAACAGTAGAGATATTGCAGCGCATTGAAATTAAGATGGATGCATTTAGTGATAAAATAGATTATAATTCCAGGCCACTGACTTCTGATCAGAAAATCTACCCCATCGCTAAATAGGAGGCTTAATTGCTATTCGAATGCTATGATATTCCAGATCGCGTTATGCTTGAGCTTAACAAAATAAGCGCTGAAAATGGCATCACTTCCCGCTTACGTGCAGCGCATTTATTGAGCCAGTGCGCCCATGAGTCCGCAAACTTTAAAGCAACCGAAGAAAATCTTAACTATTCTAAAGAGCGTTTATTAGAGACATTCCCCTATTATTTTCAAGATTTAGATTCAGCCGCTAAATATGAACACAACCCAGAGAAACTAGGCAATTATGTCTATGCAAATCGTATGGGAAATGGGCCTGTTGAGACCGGGGATGGTTACCGATATAGAGGGCGCGGCTACCTACAATTAACAGGCATTACCAATTACCGCAGCTTTAATCGATTTGTAAATAATAATGTTGCTAATTATCCTGACTTAGTAGCTACAAGCTATCCTTTAACCTCAGCAGCGTGGTTTTTTAATTGCAGTTCGATATGGCCTCTTTGTGATAAGGGCTCAACGGACGCAAATATAGAAGCGGTGACACGTAGAGTAAATGGCGGAATAAATGGGTTACAAGATAGAATAAAGCTTTTTAATACTATATTTTCTAGTTTAAAGATGGTAGAATCTTAACTTACCTTCGCTAATCTTTCCGTAGTCATATTATACGGGGAGATACTCGGCATTTATATGCCAACCCTCCGTACTAGTCTACGGAGGGTACTTTTAAATAGGCTTTCCATCTTCACATTTAATAGTCGGGTCGAAGGGCGGCCAACCAGGGCGTTTACTCTGCATCTCATCTTGGTGCTCTAACCATAGATACGTCATTTGGCAATAAATGCTTTTTCCATGCGGTGAGCTGGCATAACTCACATAGCCATAAATACCCAGAATTAATCCTAGCATTAGCGCAAATTTGATTATGATAGCCATAATATCGCCTAAAAAATGAACCATTATAGCACATATCCAACTACTATATGATTTTTCCGGCTGTACGATTTTTCTTAAATTCTTGAATTATTTCTTGGAAGTGGGGAAAGCCGCAACATTGGTAGACTGAATAGCCGCATTCGCGTAGATATTGTTGCCAATCTTGTTGGGCTAGCTCTGTTTTAGACAAGGTTTTAGGTGGTTTATAACCTCTTTTCTTCATCTCTATCCATAAGAACCACTCAGGAATGATTAAATCAGGAACGCCACTTTCTTTGCCTTCAGCTTTAAAGAACGCACGTGACGATGCCTTAGCAATAAAAACGCCATTAGGGATAGAGGCAATCCTAACCCCAGGATTACCACTTCTAAACCATTTAACTGCTGCTACCTGCTCTATATGCTCAGGATGGGCCATTGTCAGCCTTAATCATAGCCTCAGTCAGCGCATCCCCATCTATTGCGAAAGTCGCTTCTTGTGCGTGTTCGCTCATAGATACCACGGTTAAGGTAAATTCAAATTCTTTACTCTTAAACCTGACTTTCTTTCCAGGTGTTCTTGTTAAAACCAGCATTCCGTTGATTCCTCATTGGGATTATAGTCATAGTGCATACAGAAGTTTTCTTGTATATCGTCATCTTCTTCATTGCTTAGATTCTCAGGTGAATATAAAAAGCGGTCAAACTCATCAAGCACCAAATAACGAATCGATGAGATATGATAGCACATACTATCCACTTGCGACTCATATTCATACGATAATATTGCTATTTTAACCATTTCACCCCGCAATATATAGTCAAATGAATATATATAATTAGCGAAAGGTTGCTCTTCTAATTGCTGTTGCTGAAAATCTAAACTCGACATATCTACTACTCCTATGGTTATGTTAGAGCGGCCATTTTTTACAACGCGACCGCGACGTTGATACCAGGGCAGGTATTAAAACGGAACGGCTGACGCGCCCATATCAGGAATATCATCATCGACAAATGGAGTATTAGCAGCAGGCATACTAAAGTCATCTGCTTTAATTTCAAATACACGTTTCACATTGGCGTATCCGTCTTTATGTTTAACCGTTACACCCAATTTAACGCCGATGAACTGCTCTAATGTACTAGCATCTACCAAACCAGATACTTTTCGTAACCAGTTTAGTTTTTCTGTAGCGATTCTATACTTATCACTATTAACCTCTGAAAATAAAAATAAATTATCCGTAATAAATTTTCCATTTTGTTCACCATCCATAATTTGATAGTGAATTTTTGCAAATTCTTCACCGCCAGTCTTTGGCAATTCCTGCGTTACCTTGCGAATAATACAGTTGTAATCCCCAATTGGAAGCAAAACCCCAGGTTCTTCGTACTTAAAATTACTTAACTCAATCATTGTATATTCCTCATGTTAATAAAATTATGCGCCGTCGCCGTAGCCGGAGCCATAGCCGTCGCCGTCGCCGTAGCCGTAGCCGTCGCCGTCGCCGTAGCCGGAGCCGGAGCCGGAGCCGGAGCCGTAGCCGGAGCCGGAGCCGTAGCCGGAGCCGGAGCCGTAGCCGTAGCCGTAGCCGTAGCCGGAGCCATAGCCGTAGCCATAGCCGTAGCCGTCTCTGATCTTCTTCCCAAATACTTTTGCGAACTTATTCATCGCTTTCTGTCCAGATTCTAAAGCTCTTAAGACATTTAATAGCTGCTTTAGAGCACGGAATAATTTATATTACTTGCATGATAAAATGTTTATCCAGTGGAGCGCAAACCCTGCTCCCTTTACTAGATCCACTTTTCTCTGTAATCCCATATAATGCCAAATCCGTACAAGACGCAGCAGTATGGTTATCCCAATAATGCAATCTTCTCGCCTCCGATAATACAGCTACATAATTATCATCAACGCTTTCAAGAACCCCAAAAAATACGCCCGCACCATAGCTACGCACAATACAATATTCACCAATATAATCAGAGTAGATATCTTTAGACAATATCTTTTTCTCTTGCGCTTTTAAATATCGTACACCATTAACTTCAATCTCATTCTCTATCATTTATAACCCCTATTAATTTACACTGAAAAAAGAACATTAAAAGCATTTTGCATCTTATCATCCATAGTAATATCTGGAAAGTCCATCTTTAAGCCGTCCAGCTTAACCGCACCTTCTTCAATATTAATTCTACCTTCCTTCACGTCTTTATACAAAGAACGGGCCTTATCTGTGAATATATCCTGAGGTGTTAACTCATCGTTAAAATACTCGTCAATAACGCCACGTATCATATTCAAATCATTTGGTATGTATAAATCCGCAAACATACCCAAAGGCGATTTCGCCAAATGCACACCATCATTCTGCGTCAAGAACCGATACTCGCCATCTATCACAAATGCATGTAACACGATAGTAGCGCGAGCCTCAAAACCGCTCATCTTATCCGTTAGCTTACCAATCGTCTTAAACCGTACTATCTTGTCATCCCCTTCCTCAGAATGGTTTATAACAAAACAGAGCATGTCAGACCTACACTTAGCCAGCTCATCGAGTATAGCCCACGCATTTTGCGCCATGATAGAGAACTTATCGAACCCCTTTTCACGTGCCTTTTCCATAAACTCGTTAATCATAATATACGTAAAATCATCAATAACCAAGTTCTTAATATCAGGCCGTTTAGCATTAATAAAACGAATGGCCTTGATAATAGTTTCGCTTTTATCACTAGAAAACAGATTGCCGTCTGTTAATTCTTTCTGTCTATAGGACTTGTTAGCCCCTTTAAACGGCAACGGCTTACCGAGCACGTTTATAATAAATGTTTCCGATGGCTCTAAGGTGCGTATCGCACTACTCTTACCAACCCCACTTTGCCCCAGTATCAACGTAATATTACTCATTCTTCCAACTCCTGTTTAATTTATCATTTAATTCAAGTCTCTTTTGCCAATAACCCTGTATATGTTCATAAGCTTTATACCGGTTAAGCTCCATATCATCCTGCTTTTTAAGCACCTCATCTAACGAATAGAAAGTCTCTATCATATCAAAACCCCTAAAACGTATATAAACCGTAAAAACACACGCACGCTATAAATACATATGAGCCTATTAGCACCCATATGTTTATCTTGCAATCACTACTCTTGTAACTGTTTTGATGGTAATCGTTCATTTCTATATTCTCCTTGATTTGAAAATCTATCCACATTGTCCAATAATATAGACACCGGTAAGCCAAACATCTTTGCGAAGCTTGACATACTTTCTTTTACCATCACCTGTACTTTCTCACTATCAATTGCCGTCTGCATTTATAACCTCCTGTAGTTGCTTAATTTGATGTTGAATATCAGATAACTTATATTGAACATAAACCATCTGTAGCGCTAATAAAAACAAACATATAGCTACTCTCATATCACACCTACTTAATAGTCAACGAATAATTAGCGGTTAAGCGAGCATAAGGAATGCTAACTCCATTCTCTAACTCATTTCTAATTGCCTGCCGATCTATTTCTTCTACCGTTGCATAACGCTTATGCGAAGGATGTATTTTCGAGAAATCATTACTCAAAATTTCTAATTTTGGCTTTATAGAAGAAACCCTTACGCTAAGCTCTGGCCCTTCAACTTTATCCAGATTAAATAGAGGCATATTTTTTTTTAAGAAATCCTCATACTTCTTAACATCCCGCTCTAATGCCTGACGTTTCTCTTCCATATCCTGCTCATACTTTTTCATCAACGCAATCTTAGCTTTTAAATTCTTAAGCAAAGCGCCAACATTAAGCACAGTTGTATCAAAATCATGTGATGCATCCGTTAACCTCTCCATTATCTCATCATCAAAACCACGCTCTTCTATCAAGTTAAATAGAAGCTCGTACTCTTTATCAATCCTATACAAATCTAATTTCATAACCGCCCCTTAGTATTAGGAGCTCCAGAGCAGATGATTGTGGTCCCATAACTTAGAGTTAAAAGGCACCCACCCCGAAGCATCAGTACTAGACAACATAATCTAGTATCAAAATTATAACACATATTTATAATTTGTCAAGCTTTATTTTAAAAAATATGATATACTATTAACAATAACTATAAACAAGGGGAAAATTGATGCAATTAGACACAAATGAAATCGAATACTTAATTGAAAATGAACCGTCAATGAACGAGTTCTTTCATTACTTAAACGAATACACCGATAAAGAACATACAATCCTTGCAAAATGTACTCGCACAGATATAAAGCGGCATACTGGATGCTCCTATTATCATATTCAAAAATTTTGTGAGCGCAAAAGAATGAATCTGAAATCATATTTCAAATTAGTTAAATATGCACGAACGTTACTTGCTGAGCTAAAGTGATACTAGATGAATTAATATGCACCAATTTTAATAAGTTTATTTTGGTAAATAAGAAAATAGGGCATGTAAAAAACACTATTTTATATGTTAAGCTGTCTTATATGGCAAGATTAGCGCCTGCAAAAATTCATAAAGTAAATCTAGCCAACCAAATGGACATATGCGAGCGCACTTTACGAACTTATATTTTGAGATTATTCGTACAAGGATTCCTGATAAAAGATACACGCTTTGAGAATGGGGAAAAATTTCAGGCCGTTATCTTACCGAAAAGCAATCCTAAACTAACTATCAACTTCAAAAAGCTCAAAAAATTAGAGCAATTAACCGACAGTTCTGATGCGGCATTACTGCTTTCTCACATTGCCTATGAGCAAAAATATAAACATTCATACGGCTATTCCCTACCCGAAATTGCACAATTTTTCTGCTGGAGCAGATCCAAGGTTATCTATCTTTTAAAACGTTTGGAGTACAAGAAATTAATCATTTGCACCCGGGAAAGTAAAATAAATACATCCCATAAAATCAACGTTGAACAGATTAACAACATCTTTTCTGTGGATAACTTTGGCAAATCTGTGGATAAGTATGCAAAACCTGTGGATAAGTCTGTGGATAAGTCTAAAATACCAGAAAGTTATCCACTACTAAACGGCAAAAATTACACTACTAAACGGCAAAAATTAAACTACTCAGGCCCCCTATTCCTTATACTAAGAAATATTAGAAAAAATATTATTATTAACACCGAGTGTGTTGAGGGTCCAAATCGGCTCAGTTCCTATGAGCGGGCGGTGCAGATATTTTTTATAAATACGCCCCTCCTGACGGAGGGCTTAGACCGGCTGAAGAAGGAAATCGAGGTTGGCTGGGAGACCGCTGAATGGTTGGCTCAAATTCGTTACAGTGTCTTAAAGACGATAAGCAAATACCCAGGGAGAAATATGTTAAATCTTATTTGCTCATGTATTAAACTTGCCTGTGAAAAGAAATGGGGCGTTCCTAGTGGCTTTTACGAGAGCGAGGAGGGTAGAGCGTTCTATGCCCACATTGAGCGCCAAATGATTGAGCACGAGGAGCGAAAATGGGGTGGAATGGCTCCCGACAACCCATTAGCCAAAATGTTGCATCTAAACTTGCCACATATGGCAAGTATGCGCCCACCATGACGTTTTATTAACAAACTGGTGTGTACGTAGCGGGTAGGTGGTAAATTTAACGTGGCGAGGCTAATTTTAGATTATGGAAATAACTTTATTGCGAATATTTTTAGCGAGACAGGCTTGTTCAGTTTGTAAGCTTAAGGTAAAAATGCAGATAAAAGAGCCGGATGTATTGTTAGGGTTATGTGTAGATTGTTATGAGTCGTATAGTAATTATTGTAAGAAAACGTATGAACAGGAGTTTATGGGGATGAAAGATGAAAACTGAAAGCAAGCCTAAAAAGTTTAAAGATTTTAAAGGAACGCCAAGTAATGTGGTTTTTAATATCCCAACCCCCGAGCAAATGCGGGCATATAGAGAGCGGGAAGAGCGATGGCGAATAGAGGCTTTGTGTAAGGATGGATTAGAGCATGATTTTTTTACATCGAAAGTCTTTGCCAGGATTGCGGGAGAGGTTAAGTTTTGGGAAAGAACTTGCAAAAAGTGTGAGAAAAAAGAAACATTAGAGATGTGCGGTGCAATTGATAATAAGGGGCCAATAGAATATGAAAACTGAAGAGATACTAAACGAACGTGAAAAGACGCATGGGGATTTTGAGCGGGTTGCTAATCTTTATAATGCTTTAAAAATGGACGTGGGCTGGTCTCTTGATGAAAAAGTGGGTGAGCGTAAAATAACATACAAACACATACTTCCCATTGACATGATTTTGCTTAAACTGGCCCGCATTGTTTGCGGCGACCCTAACTTTGCTGATCACTGGGACGACATAGCAGGGTATGCGATGTTGGGGAAGGGGAAAAAAGAGACGCGGAAACAACCTGTGAGCGCCGCTATTTTAGATAAAGAATATTGTTTCCCATTGGGTAGTGGCAAAGGCGTAATAGATTTCTGGAAAGAGGGGGAAGCTATTTTAGATAAAGATTGTAAATGCATTACTTTTAATGGGCAGCATCACCATACTTGTGAGAAATATGTTAAAGAAGAGCTGAAAGAATGGTTGAAATCTGAATGGAAACCATTAGAAAAATGTAAATGTTTTAAATGTGGCGACCCATATATGGGAATACCCGCAATTAAAGGATTATGCTGTAGTTGTATTTGGAGCAAGGAAGAGCCGAAAGAAGATAGCCATCCGTGCAGTGGGATGCTTTTTACAGAGGTGCTACGCGCAAAAGAATGTAAACACGAGTCTATGGAGTCATGGATTGCCTATGCTTTAGGGGATGACCCAACATCTGGAGTAGCAAAAAATTTTTTCCAATGCAAAGAATGCAACTATGTGACGGAACTTATATATGTTCCACGTGAAACAATGGGGGAAGAGAAATGAGTTCATTTGAGATTTATTTGTTGTTTATAGCTATTCCTAAATTTGGTATGCTACTTACGGGAGTCAGTGCAGGTATGACGATACTTTGTCTTTGGATTATAGGTGAAAGCAAAGAAAACGATCCATGCAATGGCGCGATAATTACGGGGATTATATTCTTTATTCTGTTGCTATTGTCATTTTTTGTTCCAACACAAAAAGAAATGGCAACTATTTATCTAGCGCCCAAGATAATCAATAATCAGACTATCCAACAGATACCAGCTGAGATTATGAAGTTTATTGATAAAGAGATTGAGTCTAAAGATTAATGCCTGAATTGGAGTATTGGTGATGAGCTCTAAACGTTCTCGTAAATATTTCTTTTACTGGCAGTCTAGGCAGAAGGTGCATAAATGTTACTTTATGATTGGCAATAGGGTGTGGACAAAATACGGCTGGCGTGAGTTGAGTACGCCAATAGTGGGATGGAAGGAAGAGGGTGATGATATCCTGTATAATGTTGTTTGGGGTGTTAGTGACAAGCTTGCATGATTAACAACAGGTTGATATAATATTCCCCATTTGGAGAATTAAATGATAATTAAGATTAACTTCACGGACCCAGGTAATGTCAGCATGCCTGTAACTAGATATGAAACGATTGTAGACTCTAAATCACTTTATGTGGGAACCTCTCTTCGTGCGGACGGATCAAATGGATACTATATGAAGTTGTCAGGCGATAACTTTACCATACTAAAAGAAGATTACGATAATATCGGCGCTATTATGCTGGCAACAAACCAAGTGCCTGAACTAGTGGAAATTGAGCAATAGTTACGTTGTTAATGTAAACCATCCTCAGGGTAAGGTCACTGCCTGGGTAAAAAGGGGATGGTTTGCGCTTGTTTATGTGCCCGGTACTTGTGTATAGAAACCCATTTGTCTATGCATAGGTTAAGGGCGCACCTTACATACTAGGTGGTTTTCAACAATCTGGTGGTTGGTCTGTACAAGGCGAAAATCACCTATTATGTTATTTCTCCTTTTCTCCTTTTCTCGTTTATACCCAAGCCTTTCAAGCCAGGCTATTTCCCATTCTTCATTGAGTCTTTCGCATATAGACAATTTGACTTCTAGTCTCCTAGTATACGCCTTTAAAGCTAATATCTTTTTATTTAAATGACTATCTCTAGCCCAAAGAAGATGATATGTTATAGCGCCAACTAAGCCGCATATAAAGCCATTTATTAAGTAGTCCATTTCTATTTCTCCTGTAAATTAATATTATGAACATCATCTATTATGATTGCACCATCGAATTTATTGCCAATTGTGAATTTTGGCCTAAATTCATTTAACATAGAGCAATAAACAGAATTGTCTATTGCTTTTATAAAGACCGGATGTAAAACATGATCACATTCTTTGCAGGCTATGTGACCAATGTTATGGACTGGCTTAGTGTAGAGCGATAACTCTTTCCCGCAATTTTGGCATATTAGATTTCCAAATGGCAACCTCATCATTCTTTCTCCTGCAAGCTGACTAAGTAGGTGATTTTTTTAAAAAATTCAATTCTTTTTTTCTCATAAATTAAGCCGTTCATTGAGATATGCCTCATCTCTCTCGGTACAATCCATTCAAACATTTCTCCAAATTCTTCACGCAGTTCCTCAACCGTCACTTTCTCTGGCGGCTTTTCTTCAATAGGGGTGCAGACATGGCATTTCTCAATACCCCCAATTCCCTCAACATGACTACATGCTCGGGCATACAATAGGCCCTTTTCCTCAGGAAAGCAGAATGGGCAGTCTGTGCAATCGCACCCCCTATCTTTAACTTTAGTAAAAGTAGCAAAACCAGCAAATTGACGCCTCACAAAACAAAGCATCTTCTTTTCTAGCCAGTCTTCGTCTATGGCATTCTGTCCGAAGGAACTAAATTTGTTATATTCAAAGCTTGCTTGCTGAACCTCTTCTTTTCGTCTTTTGTCATAGCAAGCATTACTTCTACACAACATAAAACCCAGTACATTCTCTAATGCGCAGCCGCATTCAGGGCATATATTTTTATTTTTCTTATTTTCTTCTTCAAGCTCTGGGGGCTCATCTGGCCATGGAACATTTTTACAAGCATCGTATAGAGCTTTGGCAGGGCATTCCTCATAAACCACCCCGTCTTTTTCGACGATCCAGTCGGTGGCCTTACAATATTCATCGCTAATTCTTAGTTGGTGGCCTATGCTATTATCAAGCCACCCGTCTTCGAAATAAAACTTATTCTGTGGTTTAGATTTCATATAAGCCTCTCCACCATCCAAAATCATGTCAATTGCTTCGTTGTATTTCATTTAGAATTCTCCCGTTCATCTTGTATTTTTTTAAGCAAGGTTACGGTGTATGGTTCATCTTTATCGGTGCATACGCCGCCAAATGTAACTATATCTTTTGCCATTGCGATAGGTATATCGATAGCAACATTTTCGACAAGCTTCGTTAATTTTGAAAATATGCTCATTTTTAATCCTCGTAATCTTCTAGTTGCTTCTGTAGCTTTTCAAGCCCATATTGCATCATTTGCTCAATAGCTTTCGGCGTTATTACTTTAGCAACAGCCTCCTGGATAGCCTTTTTATTTTCTGGCATATCAAGGTATTCTTTTGCTTTTTCTTTATATCTTCTAAACTAATCAGTACTCTCTTCATTGATGGTATCCCCCGGCGCGGTATCTATTTCTTAAAGGAGGCACATAACACCGCGTAGGTGCTTCATAATTATCATTTCCGGTGACTATATCCCATCCAGCATCACAGGAATAGGTTGTATATATCTGTCCACATGGTAACATCGTTGTAGTATCAACTGTACAGTGATGTTCTCTAATGAAATCATACTGATACCTTTCAAGAGAGTACGCTTGCGCGGTGACGCTAAACAACACCAATAAACTAATCAATACTTTTTTTGTCATTCCTTCCCCTCCAAAAGTTCAGAATTAGAGAATCGGTTGCCGATGACTTTAATCCTAGGGCACTCCCAGAAAAAATAATAACCTGTATTTTCGGAAGCGCCTTTAGCAATAAAAGAAGATTTGTCATTATCCCACAATGCTACACCAATAAAAGATTCATTATGACGCTCTCTGGTAAAAACACGTAACACATCCCCCTCCCAAATCTCTTTCCCCTCGCAGTCGTAGAGGCCCGTGTCAAATGAAACCTCATATCTATCATCGACTGGCACCGGGTCGGAAGAAAGCTCCGCGCCATCGAGCACATTGCACAGCACCCCATCCGCCCTGATAAATAATTCTTCATACAATTCAGCTGCCGGCATATAATGCATATGCTTTTCTTCTTTATCCCAAACCCTAAACTTAAATCTTGTCATCTCTCTTTCTCCTGTGTTATCCATGAAAAGTCAACATCATGACTATCATCTATTGCTTTAATAACTATACATTTTCTACCATCAGAATCAGAATCAGAATCAGAAGCAGTAAATATTAAATTTGGCCATACATCTTCTTCGTATCTAAAATACCCCAAGAGAGTGTCGGAACACTCATCTATATAAGGCTGAATCCAATGCAAGAATTTACCTATTTCAGAATCGTAATTCTTTATATTTGACCTTACATTTAATACTATACCTGAAAAATGCTCTTTATCAATACATCTGGCATTTGTCATTGGGAAATAAGCGCTATCACCCGTGAATAATCCTTGCCATCTGTCGCATTCAAAGAATGGATGATTTGGCCGATTCAAGGGTAGCTCTGTATGCCCATTTCTTAGCATATAGTGAAGTATATCCATAACGTCCTTTGGCGTATCTTTTTTTAGCCTTGCATTAAAATGAAATTCTGTGTACATTCCCATTCTCTTCTCTCCAATCTATGTTATACTATCTTTGCGGTTGCCTGAGTGCGGTTAATGGGCGATGCACGGGGGACCTAGTTACCGCTGATTAGGGCCCAGCCACTTATTGTGGTGATTATGTCTATAATCACCCTTATTCTTTCACCGGATTACCTGAGTCATTACATCCCGCAACGTAACCTTTACGGTATATTGATTGCAATATTTGTTGTTTATCTATGTTATCGCGCGCATACTCTAACTGCATCATATAATCGCCTAATTCTTCTCTGCTTAGCATTTATCCACCTCATTCATCTATAATCACCCTTTAACATTTATCTATTATCCCAGCCCCAAATCGACCCCAAAATACAAATGAAAAAAATGGTCAGCCCTAAGAAGATAACAAACTGAGATACCCCATCATCTTCATGCTCTATAAAGCAATAAATTTGTCTCCATATAAAACAACCAGATAGCATCATGGTTAAAAATATCTTTATAGTTAGATTCAAAGATTCATTCATATATAATCACCCTTTATAAACCGCCCATCAAAGACAGGCGGCTTGGTTAAAACTACATGTCGCGCATCATTCTATGGAAAGGACAATCGCACTTTTCATCCTTTGGCTTTTCTTCTTTTTTGTTGGGAGATTTGATGACCCAGTCTTTTTTGGTAAGCATGTCTTTATATATTTGAATCTGAAGGCCCTCTTCCCAATCATAAAATGGGCTGCTATTTTTTTGCAAAATAGACCTGTTCGGTCTCCCATCGCCAAGCTTGTATAGCCACTTAGGGGCGCTAGTTTGATACATGATTGAATCATCATCTCTATCAAGTAATTCTTGTAATGCCTCAGTAAAGCCCATCTCTTTCTCTTCTCTCCATATTTCCCACTCATCTGACTCTACCTGTTCACTTGAAGGCCTAAATTCATGCCAATCTGACCACTTCTCACCATTAAACTCCCTTTGCTGAACTTGACGAAAAGTGTGACCAGTAGCTCGAATCTGCTTTATTCTGCTATCTATCTTAATCTCTACTATTTCTCCGTCTATAGCGCTTCTTAATGCTTCTCTTAAGTTCATATATATCTCCAATTGTTAACGTTAAAACTCAAACTCACACCAATCACATACATATACACACTTACCGCTCAATGATGGCATATCATAGGCACATACCTCTTTGCAATTAGGGCATTCAAGCATTTTGTATTTTGGTTGCTTGAATGGCAAACCCATGTTAAGCGCTTCCAATATATCAGGAACTTGGTCCTTAATTACTTCTTCTATTTTATGTTTTACGTTCATTTAAATAACCCCTTTATTCTTTGCCATAATTTACTTGGCTTTGGTTCATCGTATGCGTTATATAAGAGTACGCTTTGAGCGTAATGATTTGTATAGTTCTGCCAGTCCGCGATAGTCTTCATAAGGGCTATAGAATACTGCTCTTGAAATCTTATCTCCGCCCATCGCTTAAGCTCTTCACCCATAACAGGCGGATTTATTTGGTTAAGAAACATATTATCCCCTCAACAAAAGGGCGGCATATTATACCACCCCTCTATCTTCATTACTATTTATCAGCTGCTTTATCTGCATCACAGCTACCATTCATTTTACACACAGACACTTTCTGGTCTGCATCATGCTTCGGTGGGTGATTGCCAATAAGACCAGCCAAACCAACCCCAACTAACATGCTCACGCCAATAAGAATGACGCCGATAAAACCTGATTGCTTCTTTAAACTCTTCATTTCAATTGCTCCTACTTTACGTTAAAAACGCTGGTCACTCCAGCCCTGTTGCGTGGATTATTCCACATGCTCTTTACTTCACTTCTAAATTTAATAATCTAGCCATCAATCGAACCAGACTTATCATGTCCTTGCGCAAAGCATAATCTTTATCTTTGCTGCTAGACCGTTCGCCGCGTAACTCTCGCAAATGCTGCATGATTGTAGTTTTGCTCCCAGTTCCTAGCTCATCACGCACGCTTTCAATCGTAACTTTTATCTTCTTCTTTTGCAGTTTCGAGACAGCCTTAACCACCTCTTCATATGTAACACCAAATCTTCCGCTAGACATTTCCCCTCTCCTCCTTTATCCTTTCATTCACTTCATTGCGATGCACCACAATGTTCTTAGGCGCTTTTACCGATAGAAATACCCGCCCACCTGAGTGTTGTTCTATCTTAGTCACCGTTACCGTTACATTGTCGCCAATAACGATAGACTCGTTCTGACGCCTTGTTAATACTAAATTGCCGCATTCTAAATCGTCCATTCCATTTCCCCTTAATTAACCATCGTGTAATATCTAACCGCGAGCTCAAATGCCAGCAAACTAAGCGCTGCTATTAATGCAGCATATGTTACACGGTCAAATCTGCTCTTGTATCGTTTGTATCGAATCATCTCTTATCTCCCTTTAATTTATCTAAGTAACATTTATAACAATAGTTAATGCATCTCTTAATGCTGCTAAGCGCATATACTTTCTTGCAAATTGCACATTTATGCTTATGCAACCTAACCAGCTCTTTGTACTCAATCATGGCTAGAGCTCCTTCATGAACTCGTCAAAACCATTCTGTAACAACTCAATCGCTCTAAGAGTGCGTATGCGTAAGTCTTCAATGCCGCTGTATGTGGATTGATATACTTCATCTAGGTCGCTATTGAAAAGCGCTAATCTTGCCTCTTCTAATGCCACCAAGATATTATCTAACTCTTCTTTGCACTTTAATGTGTATTGTATTACTTCTAGTTTCATTGAGGTCTCCTTATTAAGTTTATCAGCGGTAACGCATATTGCAGCACATCTTCCCGTTTCATTTGCTTCGGTAATTTTATACACATGATACCGCCATTCTTTTGTGTGATATCTATTATCCAATTTCCGCGAGCCAGGGGGCACGCGTTAGCGTCCCGCATATAAATATCTATACCCGTTATTTTAGATATTTCCTCAGGCGTTAAGTCTATTATCTCGCTGATATCATCTTCTGGGCCAGGTATTTCTTGGCGATTCAATGCTTCTACCTCTCTTATGGTAATCATTTTTTTAACTCCATTGTTGATTGAACTTTAGGCTCGCACTTAGTCTCCAAATGCTTATTCGGAAATATTGTGTGTGGCGATTTTGACAGCGGGATAGCATTGTTGGTATGCGTCACCCTCGCATCTTTTAAAACAGTGACGTATATCTTGCGGCGAATCTCTTCGTTGTTTGAACTCATCTTAAATCTCCTTATTTGTTAATGACTGACAGCATAGTGGGATTTTAAAAGTCTACGCAATCTTTTAATCTCTGATTTTGCGGTAGATATTTGGACGCTATAGTAATTTGCATCACCCATCCAATCTGATACTTTTGCGGTTAGAGTGGATATTCTGTCATTCCAAATTTCCCACACTTGTTTTGTATTGTTCATCTCTTAAATCTCCTTTGTGATTATTAACCAGCTCAGATGCTGATAATGTAATTGTAACACAATTCTATAAAATGTCAAGCGTTTTGTGAAAATATTTAGATATATTTTCAATTATTTTGCTCCACATCCAATTGTTTACTTTACGAATTTAATGTGTGATAATAATGCACAATTTAAACAAATTCGAGGATATTATGGACAGAGGCGTGAGATATGAACCAAATGAGAAAGATAGAGTAATCGCTTGCGAATGGTCTCGCTGTGGTGTGCTTCGCAAAAGAATAGCTGCTCGTCTAGGAATCTCTGAAAATACGCTTGATATCCATTATTCGCGCGAGATGAATATAGCTCGTGGTGAGCTGCATGTAGAGTGTGCGAACAATATGTACAACTTAGCGCATTCAGATGATGAAAAGATAGCAAAAGGTGCGAATGAGTATATATTAAGTAAGATATGCAGATTAGACACGGCCGTGCTTGAAGATGTAGACCACAGCGCACTACTCGGCTTAAAGCAAGCGCTAGATAGTCTTGTCATCAAGAAAGAGCAAGAGCACGAGTACTAATGTCATCCGTTATAGTCGACGAAAACTATGACTTACTAGACGCTAAAGCAACACTGCTCGCGTCCTTCCTAACGTTTACCCGTTACTTCTTCCCTCTATTAACCGGACGTGAGTTCATCATGTCCGACCCCATGAACCGTGAGTGTCATTTCGTTAGCATCGCACGATTCTTTACTAAAGCTTATCGCACGCTTGACTTTAGAGGCTATCTCGGCATTGCTCCAGGCTATAGCAAGTCTACGATGTGTTGTTTCTGGGTAGCATGGACGCTTGCCCGCCATCCCGATTCTAAGTATCTATATATAAGTCACAGCAAAAAGCTATCCACTAAACACACAGGCACTATTAGAGATATTATATGCTTAAAGGAATACGGAGAGTTGTTCGGGGTTTACTTAAAGCATGATTCTAGAGGTAGAGAATACTTTACGACTATACAAGGCGGCGAGGTGGCGGCCTTTGGACTTCAAGGCGGAGTGACCGGTCGTGATGGCGGGATGCCTGGGCTAGACAGATTCAGTGGCGCTATCATCGTGGATGATGCGCACACAGCGGACGATGTGACCAGTGATACCATGCGTGAGAATGCTATAGACATCTTCAAAGGCACTGTGTTGCCTCGTAAGCGTGGTATCAATGTACCTATTATTATGATTGCGCAGCGCTTACGTGAGATGGATTTGCCAGACT
>JANNRW010000250.1:0-5566 GCA_031401815.1 Geobacteraceae bacterium
TTGATCCTTTCGCCGATAATCGCTGTCAAGGCTCCACCTCCAACTGCCACAAAACTGCTCCGGCTGGAAAGAAACGTCACCCGGCCAGGAGCTTTTATATTGCAGGTCTGATCCTTGCTCGCAAGAGCTCTCTTCATTTCAGCAATATGAACCGGAGTCGTCCCGCAGCACCCTCCAATAATCCTCACGCCAATCTCCAGCATCCGGTCATGATAAGAGACCATCTCTGCAGGAGTTCCGGGGAAGACCGTCTTCCCCTCCTTCAGGAGAGGGAGACCGGCATTGGCCTGGGAAATCAGCGGTAAGGAGGTGACTTTCCTCATTGCAGAGAGAATCGAATAAATCCCCTCAACTCCAAGTCCACAATTTGAACCGACAACATCAGCTCCAACTGCTTCAAGGGTTATTGCGGCAGCCTCCGGCGAAGTGCCGAGTACGCTCCTGCCGTTATTATCGAAAGTAAGCATGGCAACTATCGGAATGGTCTTTGATAGTTCACGAATTGCAATTATGGCCGCCCGAATCTCCTTGATATCCAGAAAGGTCTCCAGAGTAATCAGATCAGCCCCTGCATCGATAAGGGCTGCTGCCTGTTCACGAAAAATATCAGCCATCTCGTCAAAAGAGAGATCACCGACAGGTTCCACAAAACGACCGGTAGGGCCAATTGATGCAGCCACATAAACTGAATCTCCTGCTGCTTTTCTGGCAATCGCCACAGCCGCAGCGTTTATCTCCACAAGTGAACTCTCAAGCCCGTAGTGAGAAAGCTTTTCTCGACTCGCGCCGAATGTATTTGTGACAATTATGTCGGCACCAGCGGCTACATACTCCCTGTGTACAGCTTCAACCAGCTCCGGCATGGAAAGGTTAAGCTCCTCAGGCGATTGACCAGGGCGCAGGCCACGCTCTTGCAGCATGGTGCCCATGGCACCGTCAAGCACCAGCACCCGCTTGTTTATCTCCTTTATAAAATCTGCTTTCATTATCTCTTCCCCTTCATGAAACCCTGTAACCCGGACTCCCTTTCCAGCAGAAAGTCAGGCGCAAGCGACGTGCGCATATCAAGATGACCTTTAAGTGTCTCAAGCGATCTGCCGTCTACAGTAAACAGAACCTGCTGGATCTGAGGGAAATTAAGCGCCAGAGAGTTTACCACGGCATATGCGGCAAGATGCTCGCTGTTACTCCCGGAGGGGAGAGCGTCAAGCAGCTCCTGGGCAAAATCCACCACAGCAAGATTACCATTCAATTTTACGCTGTTGAACATCCCGGTAAGAGGAAGTACCGGTGCCAGGTCGCCCACCGGTCCATTTATGAGCTCCTCAAGAATCGCTTCAAGACACCCGGAAAGTTCCACGCAAGGCTCTATTTCCCGACCCTCCCTTACAAGCCTGTCTCCGGCTACAGATGCAAAAAAAAGTGTCACATTAAGAAAACCGGCCTGCGCCGGTGCGGCAGGTACAGGAGGAGAGGTTTTCGCCCCCTCGTATTTGCGAAATACCAGCAGTCCCAGAAAAAGCGCCAGCAGAAGAAATGCTGTCACAAGAACCCCGATACCACGTTTTGTCAATTGCTGCTCTTTCATCAGATCGCCCCCTTTGTCGGCAGATCATCTTCAAGCGCCACCTGATAGACATCACCAAGCGCGCCCCCCAGAAAGCGGCTTCCAACCCTGATAAAGCCGGCTGGAACATCGGTAACAAAAAAGTGGTGATTCCCGCTTTCGGCAAGTGGCCGCAGCCCCCCTTGTGCAGAAAGTATCTCTCTGACTGTCCGGGCTGTCTCTTCAGCCGAGTCGACCAGTCTGACCTTGTCACCCATAACTTCGGATATGACCCCTTTAAGGAGCGGGTAGTGCGTACAACCAAGGACAAGAGTATCGACTCCGCAATCTTTGAGCTCCTTAAGATAAGTTCTTGCCGTAAGCCTCGCCACCTCATTATCAACCCACCCCTCTTCAGCAAGCGGGACAAACATCGGACAGGCAGCTGTTATAACCTCGATATCAGGATTAATCATTTTTATCGCCTTTGTATAGGCGCTGCTCCTGACAGTACCGGCAGTACCGATTACCCCCACCTTGCCGCTCCTCGTAACAGCAGCAGCTCTTTGTGCGCCGGGATCAATAACACCAACTATCGGAATGGAAAATTCAGCTTTCAGCTCATCAAGCGAAACAGCTGACGCAGTATTGCAGGCTACCACCAGAAGCTTTATATCTCGATTTACAAGAAAGGAAGCTATCTGACGGGAAAAACGGATCACTGTTTCAGGAGATTTGGTGCCGTAGGGAACACGGGCAGTATCCCCCAGATAAATTGTATCTTCCTGCGGAAGTACCCTTATGATCTCTCTCAGGACAGTCAGCCCGCCAACTCCGGAATCAAATATGCCTATCGCCTTCCAGCTCAAATCAATCACCTGCCCTGTATCAGAATCAATCCGGATCAAACTCATCCAATCCTGCAAGAGTAAATGAATTATCGTATGCCAGTGCACTCCACTCTGTCAAGGCATTTACCCCCTGTGATGCAGCAATTCCGTGAACGAGCGAACATGGAGGCAGTATCAGCAACCGGTTGAAATCCAGCTGAAACTATGCTCTAATGCGCAGGTGATCAGAGAAATATTCATTGCACTTGGATCAAACATCGGAGATCGTGAAGGGAACCTGCTGCTTGGCGTTGCAGAGGTTGCAAAGCTCCCCGGATCTAAAATCTCTGCTCTATCCTCTTTTTACGAAACTGAATCCGTTGGTCTTATCAAACAGGATGACTTTCTGAATGCAGTACTGAAGCTTCAGAGCGACTTACAGCCCGAACCGCTTCTGGAAGCCCTTTTACATCTGGAAACAGGCCTCTTCTTTCGTGAAAAAACCCGCAGGTGGGGGCCCAGGCGCATGGATATGGATCTGCTCTTTTATGGCAACCAGACAATCATGAAACCACCGGCGCTGGTTATTCCTCATCCCAGGCTTCATGAGCGCCGCTTTGTACTCGAACCTCTGGCCGAAATCGCTCCTGATTTCATTCACCCCTCTCTCGGGAAAGCCATCAGCCAGCTTCTGGCTGAACTCAAACCCGGAGAGCGCGTCACAAAAATCTAAAGGCTAATCTGATGCGAATCATTATATGGCTTATCCTCGCCTACCTTGGTTACAGGATTATCAAGGGTTTTCTTGCTGAACGGGCTAAATCCCCACCTGAAGAAATTACCGGCACTGAAACCTTTCAGGATCCGGTCTGCGGAGTTTTTGTCACTGCTGACGATGCAGTCGTTGGCAAGATTGAGGAAAAAAGAGTATATTTCTGCTCTATAGAGTGCCTGGATAAGTACAGGGAACAACTTGAAGTTAATAAATAATCAACCATAACTCGGGAGGAATCATGAAGTTTTTTATCGACACTGCAGATGTGAATGAAATCAGGGAAGCAAGTTCCCTTGGCCTGGTGGACGGGGTCACAACCAATCCGTCCCTTATCGCAAAGTCCGGACGCAAGTTTGAAGAGGTAATAAGGGAGATAGCCGAAATTGTTGATGGCCCTATTTCTGCTGAAGTCATATCTCTGGATCATGAAGGGATGGTCAAAGAGGCGGATGAGCTGGTGAAAATTCACGAAAACATCGTAATCAAGCTGCCCATGACTGCTGAGGGGCTCAAGGCCACCAAAACCCTTACAGCAAGAGGGATAAAGACAAACGTAACCCTGATTTTCAGCCCGCTGCAAGCCCTCCTCGCGGCAAAAGCCGGTGCAACCTATGTATCCCCGTTTGTCGGGCGGCTTGATGACATATCACAAAACGGGATGAGCATTGTTGAGGAGATAAGGACGATCTTTGACAACTACTGCTTTGAAACAGAGATAATTGTCGCAAGTGTCCGCAATCCCATACATGTGCTTGATTCAGCCCTCATCGGCGCTGACGTCGCGACAATCCCTTACAGTGTCATGATGCAGCTGGCCAAACATCCCCTGACTGATGCGGGAATCAGGAAATTTCTTGAAGACTGGGAAAAGGTGCCGAAGTAGATTTGAAAACAGGCTCAAAAGTTTAATTTCATAATTTGGGTATCTACTTCACTCAAGTTGCAATCCGAAACAAAGTCCCCCCTCCCTTGACGGGAGGGGGCTAGGGGGTGGGTGAAGTTGCAACATGCTGATATCATGGCACCTTCCCCCCCACCCTAGCCCTCCCCCGCCAGGGGGGAGGGGATGTTTTACTGCTTTAAATTGGCTTTACTTGAGCCAAGTACATAACCAGGTTTCATAATCCCAACCTGCTATAGAGGTATCTCATGTACCGCAGACCCAGAAGAGCTCTTTTACCTGTAACAGGGGTACTTGTCATCGGCTTGCTGCTTGTCGGATGCGGCAAGCAGGACTCCGCCGGATCAAAGCCACCACCAGCTACCCCCGAAGTCGGTGTAATAACAGTCAAACCGCAACGGATAGCAATTTCGACTGAACTGCCCGGTCGGACTTCCGCTTCGCTGATTGCCGAAGTCAGGCCGCAAGTGAGCGGAATTGTGCTGAAACGGGTATTCAACGAAGGGAGCGATGTGAAGGCCGGACAGCTGCTCTACCAGATCGATCCGGCAATCTATCAGGCCGCCTTTTCCAGCGCAAAAGCAGCTGAATCAAGAGCCGAAGCCAACCTTATCCCTGCCCGGCTGAAAGAAGAGCGCTACAGGGATCTGGTGAAGATCAAGGCGGTCAGCCAGCAGGATCATGAGAATTCATATGCCGCGCTGAAGCAGGCCGAAGCTGAAGTCGAGTCAGCCAGAGCAGCAGTTGAAACTGCCAGGATCAATCTTGCCTACACTAAAGTTACAGCGCCGATCTCCGGTCGTATCGGCAAATCGACTGTGACCGACGGTGCCCTGGTAACCGCCAGCCAGAGTGCGGCACTGGCCACCATCCAGCAACTCGAATCGATGTATGTTGACATTACCCAATCCAGCGCAGAGCTGCTTCGCCTGCAACAGAATCTGGCCAGTGGACATCTGACAAAGGGGGGGGCTGCACAAGCAAAAGTGAAACTGCTCCTGGAAAACGGCGTCTCCTACCCAATTGAGGGGAGACTCAAATTTTCCGATGTTACTGTAGATCCCGGCACCGGCTCTGTAACGCTCCGCTCCATCTTTCCAAATCCTAAACAGCTCCTGCTGCCAGGGATGTTTGTCCGTGCGGTTATTCAGGAAGGGGTAAAGGATCAGGCTATCCTGGTGCCACAACGCGGCGTTACCCGCAATCCTGCCGGCAACGCCATGGTCATGGTGATAGGTGCCGAAGACAAGGTGGAGCCAAGGGTCATCAAGGCTGAACGCACGATTGGCGACAGCTGGCTGGTCAGCGAAGGGCTCAAGGAGGGTGATCGTGTCATATTGGAAGGGCTCCAGAAAGCTCGCCCCGGCACCCTGGTGAAGGCAGTGCCATTCGGCAGTGCTCCGACAGCGCCACCGGCAGCGGCAGCAAAAAAATAGTCAGACTAGTCTGACAGGTCTGACTTAGTCCGATCAGCCGGATCTTTTCCAAGGAGCCTCCACCATGCCCCGCTTTTT
>JANNRW010000251.1:0-46428 GCA_031401815.1 Geobacteraceae bacterium
CCTACTTCCCACGGCAAGTTGCCCGGACATGGGAGGCTGCGGCTACATACTGAACGGACAATTAGTATGCCTGACTCCTTTCAGTCAGGTAGATTCAGTCAGGCTTAGCCTGGCGTACCGGATAAAGCGGATAACTGCCGATAAAACATAAAAGTAACCTCCATGGTTACCTATATAAGTGTCCATCCGGAAACTCCGGATGTGTTTCCCAGGTATGCAGATCAGGTCAGTAATTCCGGCTCCTCCATTGCAACATCGAGCATCTCTGTAGGCATGCTCTTGCCCGGCTTTACCCCCAGGCTTTTCAGCATTTCAGCCTGACGGATGACGTTTCCCCTCCCGCTTGCAAACTTGCCAAAAGCCTTGTCATAATCGGTTCGAGCCTGATCCAGCCGATTACCGACACTTTTCAAGTCTTCAACAAATCCGACGAGTTTGTCGTAGAGCTCGGCTCCGCGTCGGGCAATCTCCTGTGCGTTGCGATTCTGCTGCTCCTGCCGCCATAAATGGGCGACGGTGCGGACAACGAAAAGGAGGGTGCTGGGACTTACAAGCAGTACATTCCGTTTCCAGGCATCCTGCCAGAGCTCATTATCCTGCGAAACAGCCAGCATGAAGGCCGGCTCCACAGGGATGAACATAAGTACGAAATCAAGGGATTTGATCCCGTGGATATCCTGATAGTTCTTGTCCGAAAGCTCTCTGATATGGCTCTTGACCGAAGCAAGGTGCCTCTTGAATGCCACATCACGTCCGGCATCATCCTCTGCGTTGACATACTCCTCGTACGCATTCAGGGAGACCTTGGCATCAACAACTATATGCCGATCCTCGGGCAGATGTATGATCAGATCCGGTTGAGCGCGACTGCTATCCTCACGCGTATGACTCTCCTGCACGTCATACTCATGACCTTTGCGCAGGCCGGATGACTCCAGAATCTTCTCAAGGATCATCTCTCCCCAGCTCCCCTGGGTCTTGCTGGAGCCCTTAAGTGCGCGGGTCAGATTGTGCGCATCATCGGACAGTTGCCTGTTCAGATCCATCAGGTGCCTGACCTGTGCTGCAAGCGCACTCCGCTCCTTCCCCTCCTGCACGTAAACCTCTTCAACCTTCCCCTGGAACTCGGTCAGTTTTAACTTCAGCGGCTCCAGTAACTGACCGATGTTGGTTCTGTTCTGTTCGGTGAAGCGCCTCGATTTTTCTTCCATTATTTCATTTGCCAGCGCCTTGAACTGATTGGAGAGCTGTTCCCGTGCATCATGGAGCAGAGCCAGCTTCTCGTCATTTTGTCTCCGCTCGGCATCCAGAATTGTTGAAATCCTGGTAAACTCATTACGTGATGCCTCCATCTGCTGCCGCAAGCTCTCCCCCTGCTGTTCAGATTGCAACAGTTCGCTACGCAGCCGCTTCATCTCTTCAGCTGTGGTTGTCAAACGCTCATTCAATAGCGCCAGTTCAACCTCTCCTTCGTTTCGGGCAAGATTCACCGCATCGCTTGCACTTTTTTTCAGAAAAAATCCTGCAACTGCAAGACCAGCAGCAAGGCCGATCACTAAAGCAATGATTTCCATGGTAACTCTCCTGGCGTCCGGTTTTAAAAAGGTGAGGTGAGCATGTTCCGTTGTTGCCTGACAAAGCTGTTTATACTGTCCGGAGTAAGAAATGACAATTGAAATACTTTTCCGGTCATAATGCGCCTTGTGTTGAAACGGACATACGATATTTAAGCTCTTTACACTGCGGCTTGCTCTCAAAACAGAACTCTACCGGCAGGGAGACCCTTTCAAAACCTTTTTCGGTCTTTAATAGCGTCCATACAGAAAAATGCAGGTGTGGCCCTCTTGAGTAACCGGTTGAGCCGGACAAGCCCAGCTTGTCTCCTTGTGAAACTCTTTGCCCGATCTCTACAACCTGACTGTTCTCTTTCAGATGAACATACGATGCTACTGTCCCGTCATCATGGAGTATGTCAATATAATTTGCCTTATCAAGAAGTCCCCGGTCATCGCCACCTGCTTTATAGGAAGCTTCAATATCGGCAACTATACCGGATCGAGCAGCGCTTACCGGGGTTCCGAGAGGCATGTCAAAGTCGATAGCATTAAGGCTGAACGGTTCGACATGGCTTGTCAGAGGGCCACCCGGTGCCTGGGTAACGTTATAGCTTCTGCTCTCTGTCCAGGGCACCCGGTACCCTTTTTGAGGGGTGTGCCTTGCTGTATAATTGCCAACTCTCCAGAAACTGTTTGCCCGAAAAGCATAATCTTTGCTCTTGTCAAGAGGGGAGAGTCGCGCAATACAGATGTCTGATTTTGGCGGAACAACATGGTAAAGAGGGAATTCACGATCTGAGGCGAGGTTTTTTTCTGCCGTAATCCTTATGTTCACCGATACCGGCATTTCTCGCCGGTTATGGGCAACAATACAGGTCTCCTTCCCCTCCTTGACAAAATTCGTGCTAAAGCCGTACTCTCGGGCACTGTTCGGAGTAATATCTTTGAGTCGCTCCGGAGCTTTATCAAACTCAAAAACCTTTGCCTTCGCAAATATCCCGCCATTTCTTGTAAATATTCCGCTGATTCCGGCAGAGGAAGAGGAGCAACCCGAAAAAATAGCCGCCAGAATAATTATTCCGGAATAAATAATGAGCCTGCGCAGAGTATTGCCAACAATCTTCATGGCAACTGCAAAGTCAGCTAGATTAAAGTGCATAATTGCTTTCAAGAGGGTCTCTCCTGATCTGGTTTTTTGATTTCTATGAAGAGTGAAGAGGAGATTCAAGAGGTGGATGGTATTTTCATGTACCTCTCTCCCTCTTTCGTGTAAATCTCTTCAGGGAGCAGATGAGAAGAGGCCAGCAGCTCTTCGACCTTTGTCCGGTCAATCGCTGCATAGCGTATGGCAAGGCCGCAATCCGAAGTCAGCGCACGCGGTGCCGGGATCAGCAGCATCGGCAGACCATGATCCTTGAGCAGTTTTTCCGCCTGCATGACCCGGTGTACAGAATTGAAAACAGCCACATAATCACCATCATTTACCATTGGCATATCTTACTGGCACTCATACTGGTTGACTTTGCTTCTTGTAGAAGCTTACTATACCCAGCATGAATACCGTTATCCTCCTTGCAGTTATAATTTTGATTGCTGTGCTGATTAATATCCCGCTCGGTTATCTTCGCCAGGGAACCCAGAAATTCAGTTTCTCCTGGTATTTCTACATCCATATCAGCATCCCTTTTATCATCTACCTGAGAGTAAAGTCTGGCTATAGCTGGAAATTTATCCCTCTTACCCTTGCGGGTGCCCTGATCGGCCAGTTTATCGGCGGCAGGATCAGACAAAAGAGAGAACTGAATGGCTGAAAAACGGGCAAGGATGAAAAAGCCGGAGCTGATTGCCTCCCTGCTTGATTCCGTCTTTACCGGAAAACCTGTCCAGAAAAGGCTGCGTGAAATAAAAGTCTGGCAAGTATGGGAAGAGGCTGTCGGATCCCAGATTGCTTCCAAAGCAAGACCTGCCGGCATAGGGAACGGGATTCTTGTTGTAAAGGTTGCCAGCTCCCCCTGGATGCAGCAGCTCTCTCTCATGAAGCCTGATATTATCCACCAGCTTAACATGATGGCAGGCGAACCGCTTGTAACAGATATCATCTTCAAGTCAGGGAGAGTGGATCCGCTTCCCGGAAAATCCTCTGTAAAAAAAGAGAGCTGCCGGGTGCTCAGCGAGGAAGAGAGTGCGTGGATCACGGAGCAAGCCTCTATAATAGCAGATCCGGAGCTTCGCCAAAGTTTTTGTACTCTTATTACACGTCATCTGACCAGCAGTGGCGGCAGCACCTGAAGAGCCCCTTTTCTCCCCTTTATCAGCTCAACCATGAACATCCTTGCAGGAGCATCAATGCTGCCATGAATCATCTGAAGCCTCTGGACAGAGAGTTTGAGACGACAGGCAGTTGCCATGAACTCCGGCACTCTTTCCGGGAGATGGATAAAGATGATTCTCCCTTCCGGCTTCACCATTTTTTTGGCAATTGACAAAAAATCATCCAGTGTAGCTGTTGACTCGTGTCTGGCAACATCTCTCCCTTTTCTGGGGCTTGTCCTGCCTGTGCCTGCCCGCCTGTAAGGCGGATTGGCAACTACCAGATCAAAGCTGTCCCCTTTGTAATGTTTCGAAAGATCAAGAATATCTGTACAAAGAATTGAAACCCTTTGAGAGAGCTGATTAAGATCAACATTTCGCCGGGCCAATTCAGCCATTTCAGGTTGAAATTCTGCCCCTACTATGCTGCTCTCCTGGAATTTCCTGGCCAGAATAAGCGGAATAATCCCGCACCCTGCACCCAAATCAAGAATTCTGGCTGCTGCAAGAGATATGAAGTCGCAAAGGAGAAGCGGATCCAGAGAAAAACGGTAGCCGTTTTCCGGCTGGATTATCCTGAGAGAGTAATCCTTCAGCTCATCCAATGTTTCGCCTGATGATGAAACTGGACCCTCCGGATTTAAGTTCAGCTCGTCATAAAGCGCAATCTGCTCATTGAGGGAGAGTTTTTTACGGGAAGATTCACACGGCTTCAGACAGAGTTCACAGCGATCATCACCGCACCACTGGCAAAAAGTGCAGTCAGGACAGGGATGTTTTTTGGCTTCAGGGTTCATGTTGTATTCGGTTAGTAGTCAGTATTCAGGAGTCAGGAGTCAGTAGAAAAGCAATCTGCACGACACTTTAAACAATACATGAGGGCGCAGATAAAAAAACGCCTTTATTCTGACCCCTGACCGCTGACTACTGACTACTGTTTCTGAAAATTACTCTCTTTCGCCAAATATGGCTGAACCGACCCGCACCAGGGTAGCACCTTCAGCTATGGCGACTTCGAAATCACCTGACATCCCCATGGAAAGCTCATTCATGCTTACCTGCGGAATGGCAAGGGAATCAATTTCTGCTGCAAGCCTTTTAAGCTCACGGAAATACGGACGGGCAGCCTCAGGGTCATCAAAGAAAGGGGGCATGGTCATCAACCCTTTCACCTTGAGGTGAGGAAGCTCTGCCACCCCCCTTGCCAACTGGATCACTTCTTGAGCAGTAGTGCCGCTCTTTGTCGCTTCACCAGCAATGTTTACCTCAAGCAGAACATCGCAGACCCGGTTCAGCCGCCCCCATTGCCGGTCGATTTCCACGGCAAGAGATAGCCGGTCAACTGAATGAATCATTGAAACGAGCCCTGCGATATGCCTTACCTTGTTGCTCTGCAGATGGCCGATAAAATGCCATTCAACCGGTGCCTTCAGCTCTGTGGCTTTTGCCGACAGCTCCTGCACATAATTCTCGCCAAAAACAAGCTGTCCTGCGGCAATAGCTTCTTCGATCAAGGCAGCAGGCTTTGTCTTTGAAACAGCTACAAGGCGTATCCCTGCCGGATTCCGCCCGGCAGCTATAGCTGCTGCTGCTATACGTTGCCTGATCTTCTCCAGATTGCTAGCCAGTAACATGGCTCTCACCCGTAGCCCCAAGATTGCGCAGAGCCGCAACCACTTCACAAAGAGGCAGCCCCACAACATTGGTATAGGAGCCGTTGATCTTCTCCACCATGCAGGCAGCACCCCCCTGGATGGCATATCCGCCTGCCTTGTCAAGCGGGCAACCGGTCGATACATATGGGAGAATCTCGGCATCTTCAAGCGTCTTGAAGAGTACATCAGTAGCTACGGCTTCTGAAATCAGCTTGCCGCTCTCCATATCAAGAACTGCAAATCCGGTAATAACCTGATGCGCCCTTCCGGAAAGCTTGCGTAGCATCCTGACAGCATCGTCGGCATCAACCGGCTTCCCCATGATTTCACCAACGCAGAGAACTATAGTATCTGCGCCTATGAAAAAACGGCCCTCTTCACGAGCTGCAACTTCGGCAGCTTTTTCAGCTGCCAGCCTGAGAACATGATCTACAGGATTTTCGTCCGGCAGCGCTGTTTCGTCAATATTGCCGGGAACAATATCAAAAACAATCCCCGCAGATTGAAGCAGTTCCGCCCGCCTGGGTGAGGCTGACGCCAGAATAATCCTGTTTGCGTTTGACATTTTCCAACTCCAATAAAGACTAACAACTCAACAGCTCAACAACTCAACAACTCAACCAGCTCTCCAGTTCAGCCAGCGCCCTTTGAGCCAGCATCCCCCGTCTCTCTCTCTTTTTGACCCTGCCGGGTATTTCCGGGAAAAGCCCGTAATTGACATTCATCGGCTGAAAGTACTTCACATCGGCATTTGTAATATGATGCACAAGGGCTCCGAGAGCTGTCGCCTGCGGAGGGAGTGTCGGCTCTGATCCTGATGCAATCCGGGCAGCATTGATCCCGGCAAGGAGACCACTTCCGGCTGATTCAACATAACCCTCTACACCGGTTATCTGCCCTGCAAAGAGAATTCTCGGATCAGACTCAAGCTGAAAGGTCGGGCGCAAAAGTGCCGGAGAGTTGATGAAAGTATTGCGGTGCATGGAGCCAAGCCGCGCAAATTCGGCTGACTCAAGCCCGGGGATCATTCTGAATATCCGCCGCTGCTCAGGCCAGGTCAACTTTGTCTGAAATCCGACCAGATTATAGAGAGTTCCGGCACTGTTCTCCATCCTTAGCTGGATGACTGCATGAGGCTCTCTCCCGGTGCGGGGATCAATCAGCCCAACCGGCTTCATCGGGCCAAAACGGAGTGTCTCCAACCCCCTTGAAGCCAGCTCCTCGACAGGCATGCACCCTTCGAAATGAATCGCCTTTTCGAAATCCCTGGTCGGCACCTTCTCTCCAGCCAGCAGCTCCTGCACAAATTTGACGTACTCAGCCTCATTCATGGGACAGTTCAGGTAATCGTTACCATCACCCTTGCCATAGCGGGAAGCAGCATATACTCTCCCCCTGTCCAGTGATTCGGCAGTAACAATAGGCGCAATCGCATCATAAAAGTAGAGCTGATCGCCTGCAAGAAGCTGCACTGCCTTAGCAAGGGGATCACTGGTCAAAGGCCCTGAAGCGATGATCACGACCCCTTCCGCAGGTATCGTCGTAACTTCCCTGCAAACAACATTGATAAGGGGATGAGAGTAAATCCTGTCAGTTATATAAGCAGAAAACAGCCCCCGATCAACAGCCAGGGCACCACCTGCCGGTACCCGCGTTGCCTGGGCAGCCTCCATGAAGAGTGAACCGAGTCGCCGAAGCTCTTCTTTTAGAAGTCCAACGGCATTATCAAGAGAATCGCCACGCAGGGAGTTGGAGCAGACCAGCTCTGCCAGGCCGGGAAGGTGGTGGGCAGGCGAATATTTTTCCGGCTTCATCTCGAAGAGGGTAACGCTGATGCCGCGCAAAGCGGCCTGCCAGGCGGCTTCGCAGCCAGCCAGACCGCCACCGATGATGCTGATTCCTGTACTGCTACCTGTTGGACTGATACTCGCACCCTTCCTTCGGGCACTTTAAAAATTCGCCCGTTCTCTTGTAGATCTTTTTCACAAGGAGAGGAAACCCGCATTTGGGGCATGGTGTCTCCACCGGCAGATCCCAGAGGGCAAATTTGCACTGAGGGTAGCGATTGCAGGAGTAGAATATCTTGCCGAAACGGGACTTCTTTTCTGTCAGCTCGCCTTCCTTGCACTCCGGACAGATTACCCCCGTCCCTTTCGGCTTTACCAGAGGTTGAATATTCTTGCAGGCCGGATAACCGGAGCAGGCAAGGTACTTGCCATAACGACCATCCTTGATCAGCATCAGTTGACTGCATTTATCACATTTCTCCTCGGAGAAAACCGGCTCCGCAACCTCCTGGCCATTCTGCTCCAGCGGACGGGTATAACGGCAGCCGTCGCTGTATCCGCTACAGGCGATAAACTTGCCCCGTTTGCCGAGTTTCACGGCAAGCGGTCTGCTACAGTCAGGACAGCTTTCATCAAGAGCTTCGGTAGTTACATCCGCTTTGCTTACCTCCCCCTCTTTCTGCTGCAACAAGGCTGAAAACGGTGTCCAGAACTCCTTCAGGAGCGGCTTCCACTGCTTCTCCCCACGAGAAACCTGGTCAAGTTCCTCCTCAAGACCTGCTGTAAAATTATAGTCTACGTATTTTGTAAAATGGGTCGTCAGAAGATCGCTGACCACCATGCCGATATCTTCAGGGAAAAAACGTTTTTTGTCGAGACGGCAGTATTTGCGTTCAACCAGAGTATTCATTGTGCTGGCATAAGTAGAGGGGCGACCGATGCCGTACTCCTCCAGGGTCTTTACCAGCGTAGCCTCTGTATAGCGGGGGGGCGGCTGGGTAAAATGCTGCTCCGGTATAAGTCCATGGAGAGTCAGCGGCTCCCCTTCTTTCAACGGCGGGAGCATCCCCTCTTTTTCTTCGCTTTCGTCGTCAATACCTTCAATATAGAGCTTCATGAATCCGGGAAACCTGACTACAGTTCCGGCAGCGCGAAACTTGAACCCGCTCCCTGCTAAAATATCGACTGATGTCTGATCCAGCAGCGCTTCGGCCATCTGACAGGCGACAGTACGCTTCCAGATCAGCTCATAAAGCTTGAAGAGATCCGGCGTAAGATATTTTTTCAACTCTGCCGGGCTCTTTACAAGATAGGTTGGACGTATCGCCTCATGAGCCTCCTGGGCGTTTTTGGACTTGTTCTTGAAGAAGCGGGGCTTTGCAAGCGCATACGACTTGCCATAGAGCGCTGTTATGACCTGCCTGGCCTCCTCCAGCGCCTGGCCGGAGAGAGCCACACTGTCGGTTCGCATATAGGTGATGAGACCTACAGTCCCTTCCCCGACATTGATCCCCTCATACAGCTTCTGTGCTGTGGACATGGTCTTCTTGGCAGAGAAACCGAGCTTTCTGGAAGCCTCCTGTTGCAGGGTCGATGTCGTAAACGGAGGTGATGGCTGACGCTTTCGTTCACTTTTGGTTACCTTCTCCACCTTGTACTCTGCAGGAGTCAGGATCTTTACATACGCATCAGCTGCCTGTTTGTCAGGTATGTCGAACTTGCCGAGCTTTTTCCCGCTCGCCTCAATCAGGGTTGCGGAAAGCGCCTGAGCTTCTGAAGTAGCCAGCCTTGCCCCTATGGTCCAGTACTCCTGTTCGACAAATGCCAGTATCTCCTTTTCCCGTTCGCATACGAGCCGAAGCGCCACTGACTGTACCCGTCCGGCCGAAAGGCCATAGCGTATCTTTTTCCAGAGAAATGGTGAGAGATTGAACCCGACAAGATAATCCAGTACAGAACGAGCCTGCTGCGCGTTTACCAGATCAAGCGAAATATCCCTGGGGTTCTGGACTGCTTCAAGAATCGCTGTCCTGGTTATTTCGTGAAAAACAACTCTCTTTACCGGAAGCGTCTGCTTTTTTCCGGATAACCCAAGGGCTGCCAGAAGATGCCAGGATATAGCCTCTCCCTCCCTGTCCGGGTCAGTAGCCAAAAGGAGCGCATCAGCCCCCTTCAGCCCTTTTTTAATGGCATCCAGATGCTTCTTGCTTTCAGGGAGCACTGCATATTTAGGTTCAAAATCATTTTCTATATCCACTGAACCCTGCTTGCTCGGGAGCGCCCGGACATGACCAAATGAAGCAAGCACCCTGTAATCTGACCCGAGAAATTTTTCAATGGTTTTCGCTTTAGCCGGTGACTCTACAATTACAAGCTTGGTTGACATGGTTTTATTCTCATTTGACAATAGATTATTTGATTTTTTGAATTATCAAGACAGGGCAAATATTTTGCCGGAAAGTTGCAGTACCGCCCCTCTAAGCTCCAGGCGAAGCAAGATAGCGGAAACAGCAGAGACTGTCAATCCGCACCGAAGTGTCAGCTCATCGATATGAAGTGGCCCTTCTGCCAGTCTCGTGCAGATACTCTCTTCTTCCGGAGAGAGTTCAAAGCCCTGCTTCTGAGCCCATTGCGGAAGATTCACACTTTCAGGGGGGAGCTCTCCCAGAATATCGGCAACTGTTTCAACCAGCTTCGCCCCCTGTTTGATAAGGCTGTTAGTCCCCTTGCTTGCCCGTGAGGTAATATTACCAGGGACAGCAAATACCTCTCTCCCCTGCTCAAGTGCAAAACGTGCTGTTATCAGGGAGCCGCTCTGTTCTGCTGCCTCAACTACCAGCACCCCTCTGGCAAGGCCACTTATAATTCGATTACGACGTGGAAAGTTTGGGGCATCAGGCATAGCACCTACAGGAAATTCGCTTACAATCGCACCCTGTTCAGCCATGTCTCGAAAAAGCTGCCGATTTTGCGGCGGATAAATCAGATCAATGCCGCAACCGAGCACACCGATACTTTGTCCGGACGCTTTAAGTGCGCTCCTGTGGGCTGTAGCATCAACCCCCATAGCCATACCGGAAATAACAGTAATTCCCTGTTCTGCAAGCCCCCTCGCAAGCCTTGCAGTTGACGCCAGTCCGTACTCTGAAGCGCGACGTGAACCGACCACGGCTATTGCTGCTGATGAAGAAGGCAACCTGCCTTTCAGATAAAGATAAGGGGGTGGATCCGGGATCTCGCGAAGAAGGGGGGGATACTCCTTGTCAAGCAGAGTCACAAGCCTGGCTCCGCTACGCAGAAAAGCAGCGCTCTCCATCTCCGCTGCCTTTCTGTAGTCATGAGCCTTGATTGAAGCTACTGCTGCCTGGCCAACACCATTTACTGAAGAAAGCTCTTCGCTCGAAGCTGCCAGCACTTTCGCCGGAGAGCCGAAATGCTCCAGAAGCCGACGATATGTAACATTACCGACAAGCGGTACAGACCGGAGGGCAAACCAGTAGTAAACTTCCTCTATCTCCATGGGTATTGACAGAACTAACGCCCCTTTTTCATCTCCAGCCTGTCACCCTTGTAAATCGTATCAATACTCTTTATTACAAGGACAGTAGATGTTCTTTCCGATGTCTCGACAATCAGCACAGCTCCCAGGACATCAACCGGCAGCTTGTAATCTGAAGATGAAAAATACTGGAGCTCTGTTGAAGCCTTGCGGACGACATATAGCAGATTGCCAGTCCTTGCTCCATGCTTCTCTCCAAGATCAATATAGGCGATATCCCCTGCTGCTATAGCCTTGTTTCCTGTTCGCGTCTCCACAATAAAGCCTGAAAGATCCTGTTCGGAAACTTTCAGAGTAATTTCTTTCTTCATGCTCTTGTAAGGGAGGAGCGCGGCACCCGGCTCGATCTCCATGAACGAGTTTGTAATTAGTGCTTTTGAGGTTTTCTCTTCCATCTCCGTAAGTTGCAGGCTACCCAGCGGAGCAGTCCGAAATCCCAGTATCTGGTTTGTCAAAGGGTGACTCACCGCGCCATAATTCTTGTAAATTGTAAAACGGTCACCAACCCGGCCACCGTTAATCAATCCGATATCCGTGTAGACGAGATCTTCTCCGGCAAATATCTGCCGGTTATGCTGACCGGCGATTATAAATCCGACCGGCTTGAATTTCTCCCCTGCAATAAAACCTTCACCACCATTTATTGTAAAAGTACGCTCCGGAGTAACAGGCTCTTCTGCCACCTTTGGTTCAGGCTGGACTGTTGAAGCCGGCTCTTCGCTCTTGAAAACAGGGGGGGTTGCTACTACTTCAGTTAACTTTTCCGGAGTCGCAACTTCAATTCTGTCAGGATAAATCTTCAGCTTCTGACCCGGAAAGATCAGGTGCGGATTCTTTACGTCATCCGTATTTCTTGCCCAGAGATTCGGCCAGTACAGAGGATCCTTGATAAAACGGTCTGATAACCCCCACAAGGTATCACCTTTTTTGACAATATACAGGGTCGGCTGATCACTTTTTGCCAGGGCTGCCGTCGTCCCTATGGAAAATATCAACAGAGTTGCTACGTATTTCAATGTTTTCATAGCCACCTCGCAATGCCTTATAATAAGATGCCTTATCAATATCTGGTTATGCACTTGGCTCAAGTAAAGCCATTTTAAAGCAGAAAAACATCCCCTCCCCCCTGGCGGGGGAGGGCTAGGGTGGGGGGGAAGGTGCCATGATATTAGCAGGTTGCAACTTCACCCACCCCCTAGCCCCCTCCCGTCAAGGGAGGGGGGACTTTTTTCGAAATGTAACTTGGCTCAGTAGATAACCACGTATTTCATTATTGCCCGCCAAGCCTTTCTCTTGCCTTGCCAGCCGCTTCACTTGCAGGATACTTCTCAATGAGCCTGCGAAGAGCAGCCTCTGCTTTTACCTGCTCATTCAGACCATACCAGGCAAGACCGGTTTTAAGAAATGCATCTGGCGCCTTGTTGCCAGGGTATTTAAGCTCAGTAATTTTTGCAAAGACTTCAATGGCCTTTTTAAAACTCCCTGTAGCAAAATAGCACTCTCCAAGCCAATAACGTGCATTTGCAGTGTATTCGCTCTCGGGATAGGTTCCAATGAAAAGCTCGAATGCTTCTGCGGCAGCCTGATAGCTGTTTGCGCTGAAAAATCCGAACGCCTGCATATATGCCGCCTGAACCCTTTCATCACGACTCTGGGAATCAGCCTCGCTATTTACCAGCTCTATCCTGCCTGCCCGAGAGGCTGGCGTCTCTGTTTCCAGCCTGTCAAGGCGATTGATAATCGCCCCCAGCTTTGCCTGCACGGCAGCTCGCTCCGGCTCGGAAGATATGTCGACAACTTTCTGCTTTCTGGTCAGATCCTGTAGTTCGGCCAGTTGGGCGGAAAGCTCTGCAATCCTGTTTGACGCCGCATTTTGTGCCTGCATCATCTGCTCAAGCCGCCCCTCAATGGAGCTTTGCCTCTGCACAATGAGATCATTTCCGGCACAGGCAGTCAATACGGACAAGAGCATTATGTAAAAAGGGATTCGATTCACGGAAAAAACTCCTTTATTGGCAAATCAAGCTCAATTAAAGCCAATCTGCCATGTTTGTCAAGGAGAAAGCCTCAGAAACGCAAGTGATTTCAGTGGACGATTCAGAATTGAGCTAATGTAGCAGTCAAGAAAACTCTCTGCCTCTGCCATATCCTTCTCTTCAAACATAACCTTGCCAAACCGTCCGACTTTGAGTGAATCAAGAAGATTTGTAATCGTAGAAGCGCCTAGCTTCTTCCCCCTTGCGCCTCTTGAACAACTCTCGCAACAGCTCCGCTCGACAAGAAACACCCCCCCTTTTCCGGCAAGCAGCACCCCGCATTCAGAACATGTTTCAATAGAGGGTCTGTATCCGAGAATATTCAGCAGATTCATTTCAAAAAAATGCCTGTCCGAACCCCCGAACTCCCCTTTGTCAAGATGTTCCAGATATGCGGTCAGCAGCCGGTAAGCCCTCTGGTTGACAAGCCCTTCCGGAACAAGCGCAGCAACCAGCTCGCATGCATATCCGGCAAAGGCGATGCCGTTGAATCTGCCCCGGATTCCCGGATAAATAGTCACAATATCAACATCTTTGACCGGAACAAGCCCTTCTGCCGGGGTAAAAGCGACCTTGAGGCTTGCAAAGAGTTCAAGTGCGCCTCCAAAACGCTTCCTGCTGTTTCTGGCACCACGTGCAATACCGTTTATCTTGCCATGTTCTCTGGTAAAAAGAGTCACTATCCGGTCAGATTCCCGGTAATTCATCAACCCCAGGATGATTGCCTCATCAGTTACGGTTTTCATCTGGACGCGCCTGCAACCGGTTCGGCCAGGTTCAACTGCCGCTCCATTACAATGAAAAGTACTTTCGGATCATTCACCAGAACTTCTCTCCTTACCTCGGAAAACTCATCGAAAGGAATTTCCGGAAAAAGCGCATCACCTGCATAATCCTGTTCCAGAATAGTCAGGTAAAGTTTCCCGGCAAGGGGCAAGGTCTGCCTGTAGATCTCTTCTCCACCACAGATGAAAACCTCGCCCGCAGGCTCTGCCAGCAACAGGGCAGCCTCAAGGGAGCGAGCAGGCAAACACCCTTCAGCATGGTAATCAGGCTGCTTCGTCAATACAATATTTACCCTGTCAGGAAGCGGCCTGCCTATGCTTTCAAAAGTCTTTCGCCCCATGATGACCGGATGACCTGTTGTCAGTTTCCGAAAGCGACGCAGATCAGCAGGGATTTTCCACGGGATTTCTCCCTTGATACCTATTACCCGGTTTCTGCTCATAGCGGCAATAATGGAGATCAGCAATACTTTTCCTTCCTGAACGCGAATCGGAATTAGCAGGGTTAATTGTATACTTCATGGCTCTGCTAATCAATTAATATACCTGTCTTATTGATCTTCGAGAGGAGCAGGGGAGTTTCACCGGGTCTGCATCAGGGCATCTGCCAGCTCATCGGCTGACATCGGTTTGCCAAAGAGATACCCTTGCATTTCGTGACAGCCAAGCTTTTTCAGGCAATCGAGCTGCTCTTTGGTCTCGATCCCCTCAGCGATCACTTTCAGCCTGAGTACGCCGGCCAATGAGATGATAGCCTGAACAATTGCCGCATCATCACTGCTGCTGCTGAGATCAACAACAAAAGAGCGATCAATCTTGATCCGGTCGATCGGGAAGTTTTTCAGATAGTTGAGAGATGAATAGCCCGTCCCGAAATCGTCAATACTTAACAGAAGCCCCATTTTTTTCAGCTCCCGCAAAATTTCGATCGTCTTTTCAGCCTCCTCCATAATCACACTTTCTGTAAATTCGAATTCAATACGTTCAGGGTTTACGCCTGATTCTCGAAGTGCCCTGGCAGCCACCTCCAGAAAATCAGGCTGTTTCAACTGCTTTCCTGAGATGTTTACTGCTATCTTCAGATCCCTGTACCCGGCTGATGCCCAAGTGTTTGCCTGTAGACAGGCTGTACGAAGCACCCATTCGCCGATACTGAAAATAAGGCCGCAATCTTCGATAAGAGTGATGAATTCAACAGGCTGCATCAATCCGAAATCTTTGCTCTGCCACCTGAGCAGCGCCTCCGCACCGGTGATCCGGTTGCTGGTCATATCCCACTGGGGCTGATACTGGAGGAAAAACTCGCTGTTTGCCAGTCCGCTGTGCAGGGCGCTTTCCATGGCGACCCGGCGCATTATTCTTTCATTCATTTCGGCTGAGAAGAAACGGAAATCTGATTTTCCCTCTTTCTTGGCCTGATACATGGCCGTATCTGCGCATTTCAGCAGCATGTCACTGTCATGTCCGTCATCCGGGAAAATGGCAATACCAATGCTGATGCTGCTGTAGATAAGCTGACCATCTATCTCAAACGGTTGAGAAAAAACATTGAGCATCCGCTGGGCAGCAGTTGTAAAATTGTCCTGCCCCTTGACCGATACCAGGATGACCACAAACTCATCCCCCCCCAGACGGGCTAGCGTGTCTGATTCGCGCATGATGGTAGACAGCCGGAAAGAGACTCTCTGCAAAAGCTTATCTCCGAAATCATGCCCCTTGCTGTCATTTACATCCTTGAAATTATCTATATCCAGGTAGGCAAGGCAGACCTTCCCCTCTTCCCGGCGAGCCAGGGCAAGTGCCTGGCTCAGTCTGTCCTGGAACATCCGGCGGTTGGGGAGACCGGTCAGAGAATCCAGATAGGCAAGATGATAAATCTGCTTTTCTGCATCTTTACGATCGGAAATGTCTTCACAGGTAGTTACAATGCCAAGGCACCTTTCGGCTGTTTTGACAGCAATCGAGGTGAGTTGAACCGGAAACTCGTCCCCGTTTTTCCTTATGTTGATTGTTTCCCTTCTCCATACTCCTATCTCGTGAAGCTCCTCAGGTGTTATCGGTTTACGCAGGCGCTTCTGCCCGAAGCGGTTCGCTTCCCTGCCGATAAGCTCTGTCACTTCATAACCGTGCATCCTTGCTTCAGTCGGATTTGAATAGACGATTCTGCCGTTTATGTCGCTTAAAGTAATTCCTATCGGCAAGGAATCAACCGCCTCTTTGAGCATTTCCAATCGATCCTCCATCTGCCTCATTGACGTAAGATCCTGCATAATTCCGGTCAAGCGCCTTCTTCTTGCTCCGATCCCCTTTTCTGCATGCCCCTGCAGCCTGATAACCCGCTGTATATTACTGCCTGCGATAATCCGGCATTCAAGGCTGAATTCACAGCTGTCAAGCCAGGCACCCCACAGACCTTTTCTCACCAAATTCCGCTCTTCCGGGAGAACCACAAGAAGAAAGTTTTCTAAAGTTGTGGAGTGATGTCCATGCTCCAGCCCCAGAATTTTTGCTATCCCTTCGGAACCCCGGAAAAGACCGGTTTCCGGATACCATTCCCAATGTCCGAGACTGGCAACTCGCTGAGCAGCTTCGAGATGCTCCCTGCTCTCCTTGTGAGCTGTTATTTCATGATGGAATATGAGCATCTGCTTGACCCGGAATACCAGCCAGTCCGGCTCATACGGTGAAATGACAATGTCAGCAGCCCCATCCTCCATATATCTTGCCAACTGCTCTTTTTCCGGCTCCTCTGCTGCAATCATGACAGGAATCGCACCCCCTCCGTTAAATGAGCGGATCATTTTCAACAAGAGTTCACCTTCTCCGGATAAGCAGGAGTCAAGAAGTATCAGATCAGGACAAAATTGAACCAGATGTGACGCTATATCGTTCAAGCGGCAGATCATTGTTACAAGACCGCCATTCTGAAGAGCCCTTTCAGCAACTGAGCAGCTTGATGTATCATTGCCGACTATCAGCACTCTCTGGATTTTATCTGAAATTGACTGTTTAGGCATATGCAGCGCCTCATTGCCGGATTTGAAGGATCAACAGTTCATCGCTCAAGAGCGCACGGAAACTTAAGGATCGCTCCAATGAGCTGATGCAATAAAATAAGCTGGAATTAATATTATAGCCTGGTTCGTAAAGATTACAAATAGAGGGGGCTCACTCTTAGGGGGAGTCACAATTGTATCTTATCGGAGTCTACTTGTGACTGCGATATAAAACGTCTTGGCAGAACAGCGGCAGTTTTAGGCCGCTGCTTCTGACTGGTAGGGCATAATTCTGGCACTTGACCGATACCAATAAATATTATAAGGTAATATTATAACTACAGTGATGGAGGTGATCTCATGCAAAAAAATACCAGTGTTACCCTTGGCAAACACTACGAAAATTTCATTTCTCAGCAGGTTGTCCAAGGCCGTTTTGGTTCAGCAAGCGAAACAATTCGTGCCGGTCTGCGACTTTTAGAAGAACGGGAGACCAAGCTGTCTTTGTTGCGCCGTGCGCTTATTGAGGGTGAGGAAAGCGGCCCCGCTGATTATTCGCTCAAGAGCTTACTTTCTGAGATTGATGACGAAAGTGTTAACTGATGCCCACATTTACCCTCACAAACATGTCGAAGGCAGATTTGAAAGATATCGCCAGGTTCACACAAAACCGTTGGGGGCGTGAACAGCGCAATCTGTATCTACAAATGCTGGATGTTTCGTTTCATCAGTTGGCTGCCAACCCGCTCAAAGGGATGGATTGCAGTGATATTCGAATTGGCTACCGGAAATTGAATGCTGGCAGTCATGTAATCTTTTACCGTCAAACATTTGCTGATGCGATCGAGATTGTCCGTGTTCTGCACGAACATATGGATATTGAAATGCGCTTAACAAGGTTGTGATCTCAGACAGTAGCCTCAATTTTTACTCGAAAGCGCTCTGCCTTCATTCAACCGCATTTTCCGGTTTATCTGCTGCTGACTGAAACTGCAACTTTCCCAACTCCCGGAATCTCTGCTTCAAGTCTGTCTCCGGCTTGTATACGGGTGACCCCTGCCGGAGTGCCGGTCAGGATAACATCTCCCGGCTCAAGAGTGAAAATGGTGGAGAGGTGGCTGATGATTTTGGCCACAGGGTGGATCATCAGGGAAGTTGAACAGTTCTGGCGGATTTCCCCATTTACTCTCATCAGAACTGTCAGGTTCTGCGGATCAGGAATCTCTGTTGCCGGAATAAATGATGATAGCGGGCAGGCGGTGTCAAAGCCTTTGGCAATATCCCATGGCAGCCCTTTCTTTTTGAGCTCGTCCTGAACATCCCTCAAAGTCAGATCAATTACCGCTCCATAGCCTGCCAGATAAGAGATCGCCTCATTCAAAGGGATATCTTTCCCGGTTTTTCCTATGAGAAGAGCCAGTTCAGATTCATGATGGCAGTTGTCTGAATATGGGGGGATTAAAACCTCGTCGCCTTCGTAAATTACAGAACTTGCCGGTTTCATGAAAATGACCGGTGTTCCGGATGGGGCATTGCCAAGCTCGTTGATATGATCAACATAGTTGCGGCCAATGCCGAGAATCTTGCCGATGGGGAACTCCTGTCCATCTGTCATGCGGGCTGTTTTCATGTTATTTCCTCCGATGTTTTGTGGAAAAATGATACCAGATAATATGAAGCCGGACAATAGCGGGGAGAGTGGCTGTCGCGAATGCAATGTCGATAAAGAAGCATTAATTCTGAAAAAATGCAATTAGTCACAGATAAAAGAGGATAACTGCCGATAAAAACATAACTTTTTTAATAGGCATTCACTCTCAAGATGAACGGTTAGGTAATCCAATATTGATGCATTCGCAAATTCTCAAAAAAGTCCCCTCCCCCCTGGCGGGGGAGGGTTAGGGTGGGGGAGGAAGATGCCATGATATCAGTATGTTGCGACTTCACCCACCCCCTGACCCCCTCCCGTCAAGGGAGGGGGAAAAGACTTTTTGCGAGTGCAACAATATTCTGTTTTTGTTAGTTTTTTCGTGCATTTCGTGGACAGCTGCTTTTTATGGGTTAATAGTCTTTTTCTGCTTGTAATAGGCCGGGCAGAAGGATATAGAGGGTTTACTTCAGAATTTTTCTATGGAAGCACGTCGGTCGCTGGTGGGCTGCCCGGTCTTCAAAACCGGTGGGGGGGATGAGAAATCTCCCCGGTGGGTTCGATTCCCATGTGCTTCCGCCATTATAATAAAAACAGGTACTCAGGCCCTCAGGCTTTTAGTGCCTGTTTCTGTATATTCTCCGGAATTGTCGATTATCCGCTCAAGTAAGTCAAAAGGCGGGCGAGTGGTATGACGTTGTTATCAAAAACTGAAATAGCAGCTTGCCTTATTTTAGTTTTTGACTAAAATCTAAAATAACAAGCATTGTTATTTTAGATTCGAGGTGGAGTTCTCTAGTGAAAAAATTCCAGTCAGGTCATTCTGTCCAACAGGGGCACTACAAAAGTTTCCAGCCGACCCTTATCAATCGTGCCTGGACACTGGATGATATGGAACTGATCCAGCTGCTCGGTCAGGCAGACCGGGAGTTGGGGCGTCTGGATATGTATTCGGACTATATCCCCAACCTTGACCTGTTCATTCGTATGCATGTCCTGAAGGAGGCCACCCAGTCTAGCAAAATCGAAGGCACCCGGACAAACATGGAAGAGGCGCTGCTTGACAAGGAAGATGTGGCTCTCGACAAGCGCGACGACTGGGAAGAGGTACAGAATTACGTTGCCGCTATGAATGAGGCCATTGAGAAGCTGCATACCCTGCCGTTTTCGGCTCGCCTTATCAAAGAAACTCACCGGACGCTGATGCAGGGCGTACGCGGCGAGCACAAGCTGCCGGGAAAGTTCCGGGAAAGTCAGAACTGGATCGGTGGCGCGACGATAAGCGACGCGGTATTTGTCCCGCCGGTACATACTTCCATAGGCGAGTTGATCGGTGATCTGGAGAAATTCGCGCATAACAATGAGCAGTATTTCCCGGAGTTGCTGAAGATTGCCCTGATACATTACCAGTTTGAAACCATCCACCCTTTTCTGGATGGCAATGGTCGGGTTGGCAGGCTGATGATAACCCTCTATCTGGTCAGCAAGGGGATATTGAAGCAACCGCTGCTGTACCTGTCGGATTTCTTCGAGCGCAACCGTACCCATTACTATGACAACCTGATGCGGATGCGGGACAAAAACGATCTGGTGCGGTGGTTCAAGTTCTTCCTGGTGGGGGTTATCGAAACCGCCAAAAGTGGCATTGAGACGTTCGACAATATCCTGAAACTCCAGAAGCAGGTTGAAGCGCAGATCCAGACGCTGGGTAGCAGGGCATCAAATGCCCGGAAGGTGCTTAATTATCTGTACCAGCGACCATTGGTTGGTGCCGCCAAGGTTGGTGATGTTGCAGGAGTGTCACCAGCGTCGGCTTACAAGCTGATTTCCGATCTGGAATCTCTGGGAATCCTGAAAGAGATTACCGGCGGCAAGCGAGGAAAACACTATCTGTTTGATGATTACCTGAAATTGTTCCGGTAGCAGGAACTCGCAAAGCCACCTCGTTCAAGCTTGGAAACATATTGTCAAAAACTAAAATAGCGAGCCGCCTTATTTTAGATTTCCGCGAAAAACTAAAATAAGAATAGGTAGAGCCACCATGCAAACATCCATTGTCGGCCAAATAGAGAAGAAAACTCAGCAGCGAATTGTCAAACTCTATGACAATCTTAACAAGGATGCAGCGCTGGCAGAGGCAGTGAACAGTGCGGTAAAGGAGAGTGAGCATGCAGGACGGTTGGCGCGATAACTCCATCAAGGTGAAGAAGGTCAGAAGCGCCATCAAGGCTGCCTTGCATGAGCATCAAGCCCGTACTGATGACATCCTTGAGCTGGTGAAGAGACAGCATGACTTCTAAGAGCAAGCAGATCGAAGTCAGCGGCATCACGGTCGAGGTGATCCGCAAAGCAATCAAGAACCTTCATATAGGCGTCTATCCACAAGACGGCAGGGTGCGGGTAGCAGCTCCGGCCAGAATGAGCATGGAAGCTATAAGGCTGGCGGTGATCGGCAAGCTGGGCTGGATCAGGAAACATCAGGAGAAGTTCGCCAATCAGGAACGCCAGTCTCCACGCGAATATGTCACCGGTGAAACCCATTATTTCAATGGGAAACGCTACCGACTGGATATCCAGCCGCACGCAGGCCGCCCGAAAGTTGCGCTCCATCACGGTATTATTGAGCTATCTGTTGCTCCGGGTAGTCGCGCAGAACAGCGGGAAGCGCTCCTCTATAGCTGGTACCGCAAGCAGATGAAGGAGAAGCTGCCGGAGCTGCTGGAGAAGTGGGAACAGCTCATTGGCGTGCAGGTGTCGGGATGGGGCGTAAAGCGGATGAAGACCAAGTGGGGAACCTGTAATATCACGTCTCGCCGCATCTGGCTGAATCTGGAGCTGATCAAGAAGCCGGTTCACTGTCAGGAGTACATCATTGTTCATGAGCTGGTGCATCTGCTGGAGCGGTTGCACAACGACCGTTTCACGGCGTTTATGGATCAATATCTGCCTTTATGGCGGCAGTATCGGCAGGAGTTGAACCGTGCACCTCTTGGGCATAATGAGTGGGCAGAGTAATGAGCCTGAAGGGTAACATATGAAATTCTTTTTCCTGAGCAAGGACGAGAGACTGCTGACGAGATTACCAAGCAGCAGCAGGCTGAATACAAAGTCAAAATGACCGGTCACGCCCACTTTAGGATTCGGAGTCCAGTTCAAACCGTATTGAGTGCCCAGCGTACTCCGGATTTAGTATTTTGAAAAATGAATCTTAAGAGGGGAGACGTGTTCGTGGCAATTAGAGGGAAAACCACCCGGAGTCTCTTCGCAGCGTCACTCCCCCCGTGTGCAATCGACATACAAGCAAGTCAAAGGCGAGCGAACATCGGTGCGCCCCTGGAGGTTTTGACTTATCTGATCCGGCAGAAGCCGGGAGGATTGAGGTTGGCTCTTAAAGCTGCTCCTTCAGGCTCTCCAGCTCCTCCCACCGTGCATACAAGAGTGCCAGCTCCTGATCAAGCCCGGCAAGGCGGCTGTTAATGGCAGATGTCTCTGTCCCCGCGCTCCGGTAAAATTCAGGGTCTCCAAGTCGATTGTGCAGGGTAGTCTGCTCGGCTTCAAGCCCGGCAATCCTCTCAGGGAGTGCTTCCAGCTCCCGCTCCTCCTTGAAGGCAAGCTTGCGGGTTGAGGGTTTTTCCGGTTTCTGCCGCTCTTTCCCCTTTGTCGCTACGGGCGCTGAGCTCACGGAGCGCTGCCTGAGCCAGTCATCATAACCACCGACATACTCTGTCACTCTCCCTTCACCTTCAAGCACCAGGGTGCTGGTAACAACATTATTCAGAAACTCCCGGTCGTGGCTCACCAGAATCAGCGTTCCGGTGTATTCGGCCAGCATATCTTCCAGAAGCTCAAGAGTCTCGGCGTCAAGATCGTTGGTCGGTTCATCCATGACCAGAAGATTCGAGGGTCTGGTAAAAAGCCTGGCCAGAAGGAGACGATTGCGTTCACCTCCTGAGAGGATATGCACCGGAGTACGGGCACGCTCCGGAGAAAAGAGAAAATCCTGCAAGTAGCCTATGATGTGGCGCTGCCTGCCTCCTACAGTAACCGTGTCATTCCCGCCACTTACGTTCTCCTGCACAGTGGCGTTCAGGTCGAGTTGTTCGCGCAGCTGATCAAAATAGAGGAGCTCGCGGCGTGTCCCGAGTCTGATTTCGCCGGTTTGCGGCAACAGATCACCAAGCAGCAGGCGTATGAGAGTCGTCTTCCCCGAACCGTTCGGCCCGATGATTCCGATCCGGTCACCACGCATCAGGGTGGTTGAAAAATTGCTGACTATGACCTTGTCGCCAAAGGCAAATGATACATTTTCCGCATCAGCTACAAGAGCCCCGGAACGCTGCGCCTCCTGCACCTTTATCCTGACGAGCCCCTGGCGCTCCCGGCGCTGCCTGGACTCTTCCCGCAGTCTCTTCAGCTCACGCACACGACCTTCATTTCTGGTGCGCCGAGCCTTGATCCCCTGCCTGATCCACGCCTCTTCCTGGGCAAGTTTCTTGTCGAACAGCGCCTGGCGGGTAATCTCTGCCTCAAGTAATGCTTCCCGCCTTTCAACGAACTGATCGAAACTACAGTTAAAGGCAAAAAGCCGCCCCCGGTCAAGTTCTGCGACCCGGTTGGCGATTTTGCGGGCAAACGAGCGGTCATGAGTGACAAAAACGAGAGTTTTTATGCTTTTGAGGAGAAATTCCTCCAGCCAGATGATGGTCTCTATGTCGAGATGGTTGGTCGGTTCATCCAGAATCAGAATATCCGGAGATGCGATCAATGCCTTTGCCAGCAGCACACGGCGTCTGGATCCTCCTGACAGGAGTGCAAATTCGGCGTCAGCATCAAGATCAAGTCTCTTCAGTATCCTTTCGACCTCCTGGTTGAGAGTCCAGCCGCCGCTCTCTTCCAGCCGGTGTTGCAGGCTTTCCAGCTCTGCCAGCAAAGTATCATTGCTCTTGAGTGCCAGCCTTTGAGCCAGATGATGGTACTCAAAAAGGAGCTGCGCCGCATCACCCATGCCGGCAGCAACAATGTCGAAAACTGATCCTGTAAGGGTTTGCGGCGCTTCCTGCTCAACCGCTGCAATCCGCACCCCCTGCTGCCTCTGGACAAGACCCTCTTCAGGCTGGAGCTCTCCTGAGAGCACTCTTAACAGGGTAGATTTCCCTGCGCCGTTACGCCCGATCAGACAGAGGCGCTCACCCTGTTCAACATGTAGTGTTATGCCGGTGAAAAGAGGAGGGCCACCAAAGGAGAGGATGATATTTTGCAGCGATAATAGCGCCAAGCTGACTCCTGAATAAAGAAACGGGATTACCCTATAAACGGCAATTGAAACACAGAGGCACAGAGAACACAGAGAAATAATTGAGTTTTCATAAAAACTGATTGTCACTAAAAAGGTGAACAGAATATTTTGGTCTTGATCCTTTAACTGATTTTTGGATCGAAAGATTTTACTCTGTGACCTCGGTGTCTCTGTGTTGAACTGTTTTTTAAGATTACTGGATGAAGATTTCCAGTATATTTCGTCCGTTGTCGCGACGATAGATGATGCTGTCAGACATTTTGCGTATCAGGATTATCCCGAAACCACAACGGGGAGCTTCGCAATCAGGGTAGCTGATGTCAGGAAGAGAGAAGGCAGTCGGATCAAAAGGGGGTGCCTGATCAATCAGACGAATCCTGATCCCGGCTGTTTCAACAGCTATCTCCATAGCAAGGGGACCGGGATGATCCTGATAACCATGATGGGCAACATTGAGAGCCAGCTCTTCCACAACCAGCTCCACCCGGTCTGCAACCTCCTGCTGGAAGCCTGCCTGTTTCGAGAAACTTCTGGCATATGCGGAAAAGCGGGCAAACTCGGCTGCTCTGAAAGAAACCATTTCAACAAGAGCCGGGAGCACTTTAAGCCGCCTCCAACGCTTCCTTGAGGCTGGGGTATATAGTCAAATACGGCAAAAGACCGGCAGTCTGAAATACCTGGAGAGCCATTCCCGCCAGTCCGCAGCAGACAAGCTCGGTGCTGTTTCGCTCTGCATGCCGGTTGGTTGTCAGAATCGCCCGAAGTCCGGCGCTGCTCAGATAATTCAAGTTGGTGAAATCTATGATAATACGCTTTAAAGTCCCCTCATTTCGCCTGTTGCTCCACTCGTCGAAAGTCAGTACTGTATCGGCATCCAGCCTGCCAACTAGGAGTGCGATGCAGGTTTCCCCTTCCTGCTGTTCAATTATTTCAAGCATCTGATTCTCCATAGATTATACCTCCTCTTGCGCTTGGGTATCATCCCTTTTGCAGCGTCTCAAGTATCTCCCGCCTGGCCTCTCCAATAGTAAGCGGAATACGGCTGAAAGGGAGGCCATCCTCGTATTTAAGCCTGTGAATCAGCTCTGCAATCTGCGGCAGGCGGAGCTTTACATTTTCGAGCTCTGCCGGGGCTGTAAAGACCTCTTCCGGTGTACCCCCTCTGACCAGTCGCCCCTTGCTCAGAATATGCAGACGATGCAGAAAGACCGGTACCAGATCTACGCTGTGAGTCGCCATAACAACTGTTACGGCGTGCTCACGGTTCAGTCGGGTCAACAGCTCCATCATCCTGTACTCTCCCATCGGGTCGAGCCCGGCAGTCGGTTCGTCAAGAAGGAGTATCTCATGCCCCATGGCCAACAGGCCGGCAATGCAGATCCGTTTTTTCTGGCCGAAACTCAGGTGGTGAATATTCTTGCCGCCAAAATCCGCCATATCTACCTGCTCAAGGGCGTTTATCACCCTCCTTGAAACCTCCTCTTCCTTAAACCCCATATTGCGCGGGCCAAAGGCGACATCCTCGAAAACCGAATGAGCAAAGAGCTGATCGTCCGGATTCTGAAAAACCAGACCGACCTTCCGGTAGATCTCCTTTGGCTGCAACCGCCTCACATCACTGCCGTCGAGAAGCACCTCCCCCTTATACTCCCGTATCAGGCCATCCATGACCTTCAGCAGTGTGGTCTTCCCTGAGCCGTTTGCTCCGAGAATCCCGCAGAACTCGCCATGCGCCACTGAGAGGCGGATATCCGCCAGAGCAACAGTGCCGTCAGGGTAACAGAAGGTCTCAAGATTTACTGATATTCTGGCTAGATCTGCCACAAGATCCCCATTACAGCCAAGATGAAAAGAGCCGGGACGGTTTCGCGCCACTTGAGCGGCTTATGCTTCAAAAGAGGCAAGGAGCCGTCATAGCCCCGCTGCACCATGGCTGTGGTAACTGACTGGCTCTGGTCAAATGACTTGATTACCAGTGCTCCGGCCAACGTCCCAAAGGAGCGGAGCCCCCGGCAATAACCGACATAACCGAGCCGGTTGCGCTGAGCCTGATAGACTACCATTGCATCGTCGAAAAGCAGAAAGAGATACCGACAGGCAAAGAGGGAGACATCAATGAACCCTTGGGGAACCCGAAGCCAGGCAAGAGCTGACATAAGTTCGGTAAAAGGGGTGGCAAAGCCGACTGTAGCAACTATTGAGACAGCGCCGATAATCCTGCAGGCAATCCTTATCCCTTCGAAAAGGCCATCACGGTAGCCAACTATTTCCAGCCCGAAGAGAGGGAGATTGAAGAGCTGTTCATGACCACTGAAAAAGAGTTTCAGGAGCAGCACCATGATGGCTATGAAAAGAGGCTCTGCAAAGCGGATCAGAAGCAGCCACAGCCGCACTCTCATAGCCAGGCAGAGCGCAAGGGAGAGTCCGGCCACCAGCAGCGGGAATCCGGCTCCCCGTGAGCTGATTACCATTATCAGCAACGTGAGTGCAGCAAGGAGTTTTACCCTGGCATCCAGAGAGGTAAGAAGATGAAGGGAATCATGTTGGTAACGTATTGCTTTCATGGAATCAGCAGGCCGGGCAAAGCTCTGTTATGATGGTTGACAAAGAGCAGGTTCATCAGCTTATCTCCCCTTTGTCCTGTTCTCTCTTCTTCTCAGTCAAAACTCGCCAGTAGTAGCCGATTGCAAAGCCGCCGACAGCACCGGCCAGCAGAAAGACAAAGAGAAACAGATCTCCCTGGTCTTTGTTGATGAGTGGCGGTTTTGCTTCACGGCCATGCTCTCTGGCGATTTTTTCCACAACTGCCTCATCCACACCGACCCAGGATTTGGGAGCAAGTGAAAAGAAAGAGAGGGTGTAGACCAGAGTTGGAAGCAGGATCATATGCAGCAGAAGAATCTTGAGCCGTTTCTTTCGATCAGGCATCAGCAGTCACCTCTTTGGCAGGGATCAACTTCAGCTTAATCAGGAGATCCGGCCTTTTATTTGCCAGGAGAGTCACCATCCCGGCAGTCATCGCCCCTTCCAGAAGCCCGAGCGGCAGTTGGGTAGGGACAAAAGCCAGCATGATCCTGCCGACCAGCGGCAGAAAGGCTGCCTCTCCCCTGATTCCTGCTGCAAGCTCCACAGAAGTGGCCAGATAGGTGGCCCAGTCTGTAAGAAGACCGGCTGCAAAGGCTGAGACGGAAAGGGTTGCACCTGCGCGTCGCAATCCGCAAAAAACCAGATAACCGGTAAAGGATCCAACCACCCCCATGGAGACAATATCTGCCCCAAGTGTAGTAAGACCGCCATGGGCAAGAAAAAGAGCCTGAATCAACAGAGCCACGGCAGCAATGACTACACTGATCAGCGGTCCCAGCAAAATGGCGGCAATGCCGGTTCCGCAGGGGTGGGAGCAGGTTCCGGCTGTCGGTACCGGAACCGGCATGCAGGAGATGATAAAAACCACTGCAGCCATAAGCCCGACCAGCGGCTTGAAGGAGAGATCTTCCTTAGCCATCCTGTTAAGACGCTGTAGTCCAAGCCAGAGAAAGGGGAGGGCAACCGCAAACCAGAGGGCAGCCCAGCCGACCGGAAGAAGCCCCTCGGCTATATGCATGGCGTGCGCAGGGGGAGCAAGGAGGAGCAGGGAAATAGTTGTCAGGAGTATTTTCATGTCAGGTTTTATATCTGCGGCAGTTTTCTACAAAAGCAGTGGCTATTGCCGGATTGCTTCCAAAGTGAAGATGAATGTAGGAAGCAAGGCAGTTTTTGTAGCGATAGCCTTCTGTCCCGAGATCACTCTGCCCTTTGCTGACCTGATAGATTCGTCTGATATCGGCTGGCATTTCACTCATCTGAGAGTAGTGAAATTCATGACCTCTTGCAGTTGTCCCCTTTTCTCCTAACAGGGAGTCTTCTCTTAACATTATCTCCCGGTAGCCCAGAGCCTTTTTCTGCTCCAGCATGGTTGTGGCAACAGGGAAGATACCGACCAGTTGCTGCTTGGGATCAATATCCCCTGCTGTGCCGGCAACTCCGGTTGTGAGGTAGATAAAGCCCCCACACTCTGCATAAACCGGCATTCCATCTTCAATCGCATCCCGGACAGACTGCTTCATGGCGCTGTTCGAAGCAAGCCGGGCTGCATGAGCTTCCGGGTAACCTCCAGGCAAGTACAAACCGGAAATATCGGCCGGAAGAGAGTTGTCCGCAAGGGGGGAGAACTCGATCAAATCCGCTCCTGCCTGGGCAAGGAGCATCAGATTACTTTCGTAGACAAAGCAGAAAGCTGCATCATGAGCAACTCCGATCCGGACACTCTTGCCAGCAGGCGGTTTTTGTGGGGGCATGTCGATTACATCACCTGCTCCGGCAGCTGCCCAGAGCATGCCAAGATCAACAGAGCTGCGAATTACTTCGACAAGGTGATCCAGATACTTGTGCGAAAGTTCATGTTCATCAACAGTCATGAGCCCCAGATGACGCGAAGGGATATGCAGTCTCTTGTCGCGCGGGATACATCCGAGCACCCTGATTGCCGGAAGATCTGTTTCTATGGCTTCCCGCAGAATCCTGGCATGGTTTTCACTGGCGACATTATTAAAAATGACCCCTCCGACCCTTATTTCCGGATCAAAATCAACAAATCCCTTCACAAGTGCAGCTGCACTCCGTGCAAAACCCTTGGCGTCAACCACCAGAAAAACCGTTGACCCGGTGAGTCTGGCTATCTGGGCAGTACTACCTTCGTCCGATCTGCCGCTGATCCCGTCAAAAAGCCCCATCACCCCTTCTATTATGGCAATATCGGCATCAGCGGAGTGTTCTGCAAAAATTGACTGCACCATTTCAGGCGGACAGATCCAGCCATCGAGATTAAGTGATGGATGCCCGGTCACAAGGCGGTGATAACCGGGATCGATAAAATCCGGCCCAACCTTGAAAGGAGCAACTTTAAGGCCACGTCGTTTGAGGCACTCCATCAGACCGATTGTGATGGTTGTTTTTCCTGAGCCACTCATCGGTGCGGCGATTATTATTGATTTCATTCAGCATCTCCTTTTCAGCCATTCAAGAGAGTTACAACGGTTTTACCATCTTCGTAATAATCAACGATGTTGAGGCAGGCATACTTCTGTTCGATATTGAACATGGATGCAAGCGGAGCGCCGATGGCGTCAAGCAGAAGCACCCTGTTCATGCCGCCATGACCTACAATCAGAACATTTTCGCCTCGATGAACTCTCACTATCTCCTTTAGAAGAGGGAGTGCGCGCCCTGCCAGATCGAGAAGGTTTTCGCCCCCAGGAACCCGGTAATTTACCAGATCCGCCAGCCGGGCATGCCACTCTTCTGGATACTGCCCGATTATTTCCGTCCAGGTCAACCCTTCCCATATTCCGATATTGAGTTCCCTGAATTCAGTTCTGTACAACGGCTTGATGCCGAGATGCCCGGCTATAATTTCAGCACCGATTGCGCAGCGGCTGAGATCGCTGCTGTAGCAGGCAGTAATACCGGAATCTGCCAAGCGCTCTTTTAGCCCGTGATACTGGGAAATCCCGAATTCTGTAAGGGGTACGTCAGCATGTCCATTGTAAGATGGTGTCTCATGGCCTGCAACCTGGCCATGACGGATCAGATAGATGCGTGTTCTGGAAACCATCCTGATTTTATACTCCTGCAAGCGCCATTATGGCAAGAAGGGAGATAATTTCGGCAATTTCACTGTTTGCGCCGATTATATCCCCTGTGACTCCACCAAGACGACGATGAAAATAGATCCTGGAAAACCAGGTAAAGAGTGAAATAATTATACAGCAAAAAAGACCTTTTGCCCCGAGAAGAAACCAGCTTGCAGCAACTGTTGTGAGACCGGCCAGAAGCAGCTCCCATCTCCCTGAAACAGAAATGAAGGCAGCAGCTAGGCCGTCCACTCTGACCTGCATGGCACCTGTTGTCATAAGAACCTGTGCATAACGTGCAGCAGCAGGGAAAAAGATGATTGCTCCGGCTCTTGCATCAGCAGGCAGATTGGCAATTGCATGATATTTCAGCATCAGGGCAAGGGTTACGCCGACAACTCCTACAGCACCGGTGCCGGAGTCCTTCATAACGCTGAGAAATCGCTCGCGCCCCCCCCTGGCACCGAATCCATCACAGAGGTCTGCCAGGCCGTCAAGATGGAGCGCGCCTGTTACAATAGCCAGCGTTGTCACCAGTAAAAGCGAGACAATAGTTGATGGAAATATAAAGGAGAGACCGTAGTCAACTCCAGCCAACAGCGCCCCGATAGCCAGACCGACAAGCGGAAACCAGCGCATCGAACGCCCCATATCTCCCTCCTGCCACTTGAGTGCAAACGGGAGAGGAATAATGGTCAGAAACTGGAAGGCTGTGAAAAAGAGTCGCATGATTTAAACCTGTGAATTGTGGACTGTGAACCGGGAACTGGACTTGAAAGCTTTTACCCTGGGGAAAGCAGTTAACACAGAGACACAGAGGCACTGAGATAATCATTACGGAGACTTAGATAAAATATCAGCTTCATTTGTGTTCACCTTTCAGCTGTAAGGTGATTTCAAATAATCTCAATGAGTTCCTCTGCGTCTCAGTGTCTCTGTGTTTCAACTGCCTCTTTTGATATGGTTTTCTGATCCCAGTTCCCGGCTCTCGCCCTTACATATTCTTTTCCGAAACTCCGGCATCCGCAAAACTCGCCATCTCCCCCAGCACCTTCACCCCTGCCTCGATGAGCATCATGGCAAGAGCGGCTCCGGTACCTTCACCCAGGCGCAGTTGCAGATCAAGAATCGGTTCGACCCCTATCCGCTGCAGCATGAAGGTATGCCCGATCTCGACAGACTGGTGGGCAGCAAAAATATAATCAGCTACGCAGGGGTGAAGTTCGCTGGCGATCAAGGCACCTGCTGTGGATATGAAACCGTCAACCACAACAGGTATCCCTGCTGCGGCAGCACCCAGAACAAGTCCGGCAATTCCGGCAATCTCCAGGCCACCGACCTTCGCCAGTACATCAAGGGGATCAGCCGGGTCAGGCTTGTTAATCGCCAGCCCCTGTTCGATGGCGATTATTTTCCGCTCCAGAGCTTCATCATTAATACCGGTTCCCCGATGGGTCAGCTCACGGACGCTCCTGCCGGAAATGGCGGCGATGATGGCTGATGAGGGGGTGGTATTGCCGATCCCCATATCGCCGGTTCCGAGCAGCCTGACCCCTTCTTCCCTTGCTGCCAGTGCAAGGGCAATTCCTGCTTCGATAGCTGCTGTTACCTCACTTCTGGTCATAGCCGGGCCTTTTGCCAGATTTTTAGTGCCCCTGGCAATTTTCCTGTCAATCAAGCCTTCAAGAGCACCAAAGTCAAAATCTACCCCCATATCCACAACCCTTACTTCAGCTCCTGCATGGCGTGCCAGCACATTTACCCCTGCGCCGCCGTTCAGGAAATTGAACACCATCTGCGGGGTGACCTCTTTGGGGAAAGCTGAAACCCCCTCTTCAACCACCCCGTGATCACCGGCAAAGGTGAAGATGACCTTCTTCGTCAGATCCGGAGTCATGGTCCCACTGATAGCAGCGACCCGCCTGGCAAACTCCTCCAGCCTCCCAAGTGAACCGAGCGGCTTGGTCTTGTTATCAAGCTTTGCCTGGGCTGCGGCAAGCAGGTCAGGGTTTACTGGCTGAATCCGGGCAAGTGTTTCATTTAGCAGACTCATGATGCATTACTCCTTATGGTTAGATACAGGCTGAAGGCTGAAGACTGAAGACTGAAGGTAAAACCATTGCATTTTTCCAGGCATCTATGATTTTCTCCTTCAGCCTTCAGCCTTCAGCCTTCAGCCTTCAGCCTACAAACCTTATTTCAGCTTCAACGGCAGCCCGGCAAAGGTCACATAGACCTCATGAGCAGCAGCAGCCAGAATTTCATTTGCTTCTCCGGCCAGATCACGAAACCTGCGGGCAAGGCGGTTATCAGGCACGATTCCCATACCGACTTCATTGGACACAAGGATAAGCGGTGTCTGAAGTCCCCTTGATATCCCTGCTAGACTCCTTACGTTTGCAAGAATGAGGCTGTCATCTTCAGTTGCCAGAAGCTGGTTGGTCAGCCAGAGAGTGATGCAGTCAACAAGGGTTGCCCTGAACCAACCGTCATGACCGGTCAGCACAGAAGCAAGGTCAAGAGGCTCTTCAATGGTCTGCCAGGCAGAGCCACGGCGCTCCTGATGGCGGGTTATCCGCGCAGACATCTCTTCATCGCCGGGATAACCGGTGGCAATATAGAGAAGCGGTTCACCATGACGCAGTGCCAGCTCTTCAGCAAGGCGGCTTTTGCCACTCCGTGCGCCGCCGGTTATGAATGTAAGCAGTGACATGAAAAGACCCCGTCTCTGCATGGAGAAACGGGGTCTTGAAATATATAACTGAGCCCGGCGCCTCTCCTGCGGAGGAACTGTGAAGCATACAACCAGGCAGGTTTCCTGACTCACGGATCACTTTACTTGCCGCGCCTTCCCGAAGTTTTCGCCTGATAACGGCTCTTTTTCGCCCTGACGGTGTCGAGCTTCGCAGCTGCTTGTGCGGCGTACCTGGTGTACGCCTCCGCTCAGTTGCTAGCTCTCCTGGTCAGGACATAAAATTTCTCGTTATCAGGGTGAAAACTGATTCAGTGGCGTAGTTGCGGCTTTCATCACCGTTTACAGTTGCGGGACAGTGGAGGAATTTCACCCCCTTCCCTTTTAACCGGAGCACAGAGACTTCTCCATGATCCGGCACCTGATTGAGTAACTATTCAATTGTGGCGGAATGCTATCACTAACCGGACATCAGCGTCAAAACATTTCGCACCCTTGTATGTTTTGTGTAGGAGATACAGGAGGTGTCCCTTATTCTGTAAGCGCCAGGCGAGTGAGCTAAATTTCTTTAGCATTATGATTCGATCAAAAATTCGTGTATAGTCAGGCCTTGAAAACTCCAACTCACAAAGGATGCTTTATGGCTAAAAACTGGCTGCCATTTATAGAAAATAAGGAACTTTGCAGCATTCTCAGCGAATTGAAAGCAGCCTCAGATGAGGCAAAGGAGAAGGCAGATCAAAGTCTTTCAAGGAATGTAATCGACCCGTTTACAGCACTATTTCAAATGCAGCTACTATCAATAAGCGCCAGGGAATGGCCTGAAGTTGAAAAACGAAGGCAAATAGAGAAATCACTGCAAAACCATATTGGAAATTTTCATCAGAAACTGCTGGGGGCTTTATCAGGATGGAGTGACAAAAAAGTCGGCTCTGTTGTTGACCTTGTTTGTGAAGAAAAGATGATTATTGCTGAAGTGAAAAACAAACACAACACACTCAAGGCCTCAGACCAATCAGGTTTGTATGATAAACTTTCCGGCCTGGTGCGGAAAAAAGGGCAGCAATATTATGGTTTCACAGCCTATTATGTTGAAATTATTCCAAAACGCCCTGCAAGATATAACATGCCTTTCACACCATCGGACAACACTACCGGCTCAAAAAAACCAGAAGATGATCTTATTCGTAAAATTGATGGAGCAAGTTTCTATGAGCTTGCTTCTGGGCACAAAAATGCTCTCAAGCAGGTTTATGAAATACTTCCTGAAGCTTTGGAGAGTATGGGATTGACGCCGGTCAGCCCAAAAGACAAAGCCATGTTATCAAAGTATTTTCAAGAAGCATTTGGCGTGATTTGATCGAGCATTTGTCGCAGGCAAATACCAAGATGATATCCCATATTTACAGGCACAGCATTTCCAATCTGTTTGTACTGCGATGCAGTTGATCCAGAAAACTGCCAATCATCAGGAAAAGACTGAATTCTGGCATATTCCCGAACAGTGAGAGGTCTCGTTTCCGACGGATGACACCGTTCTGTCTGTTTTTGTGCAGGGTTGCAGGTCAAGGTAAGAGAGGGTTCATCCCAGCTTAATCTTCGAGCCATGCCGGTTTTGCCACCACCCATAAAATAACTTGCCCCCATGTATTCACGTTGCATAGCATCCGGCAGACTCCGCCAGTATCCACCTTCGGGAATCAACTCCATCACGGTTTTTTTGCGCGCGGTGTATTGTTGACAAACAGAGTCAGGAACGCCGTCAAGAGCCTCTCGAAGGCTAACCGTATATTGTCGTTCCTGTGGGAAAACAACAGAAATATCCAGATCTTTGCGAATCCCAAAAACAACAAGGCGTTCTCTTTTTTGTGCAACGTCCAGATATTGTGCTCTTAACACGCGATGTTCAACACGGTATCCTAATTCATCCAAAACCGACAACATAGTCTGAAAAGTTCTTCCATCATCATGGTTTAGAAGTCCACGGACGTTCTCTGCGAGAATTATTTTAGGAGAAACTTCTTTGACAATTCGTGCGAACTCAAAAAACAAAGTACCCCTGGTGTCTTCAAACCCCAGTTTTTTACCCGCATAGCTAAAAGACTGGCAGGGGAAACCACCGGTAATTATGTCAGCAGTTTTACCGATAAAATTTACTGTTCTGACATCTTCCTGAAGCACATTCCATGCAGGTCTGTTATTACGCAAAGTAGTCGCAGCCTGCTTATCAATTTCTACAAGCATGGTTGTTTGCAATCCGGCATTTGACAAACCAAGAGCCAAACCGCCAGCACCTGCAAAGAGCTCAATAACTGAATAAGATGAAAGAGTCTCTGCTTTTAACACCTTGAAACAACCGGCAGGTTTTTCGTTCAGTTTTTGTTTAAGAAGCCTTACCTCTTCAAGATCAAAAAGCCTTTGTCCACGGATGTTTCTGTTGGCACGAATTAGCCCTTTTTTTTCCCAACGACGCACCGTATCAATAGATAATCGTAGTTCATTAGCGACATCACCAACAGTAAGAGGCTGTTCTGGAAAAAGTTGTTGCATGAACATTTATAGTAACCCCCGCATATGCAATGGTTACTATATTAAAGCATGGAATGCAAATATTTTTTCCTTCCGTTGAAAACTCTTTTGAGCCCTTTATATTTCCATATTTATCTGTCAGTCGGCAGAAAATATGGACACTTCCCTGTTTTTGTGCAGGAAATACGGGAAGGATCCCTTGAGGGGACATTCACTAATTAACCATTTCCGCCTATCCATTTAAGTATGTATGGGGTCAAGTATGTATGGGGTCAGAGTATGTATGGGGTCAGGCTTGCAATATGTGTATTAGTGTGATAGATACAAGTCATGGCACGGAGTATGTATGGGGTCAGGCTTGCAATATGTGTATTAGTGTGATAGATACAAGTCATAGTATGTATGGGGTCAGGCTTGCAATATGTGTATTAGTGTGATAGATACAAGTCATGGCACGAAAACCTAGAGTCCATTATCCAACTGCACTATACCATGTGATCATACGCGGCAATGCTTGTCAGGATATTTTTTTTGACGACGAAGACCGTCTCCGCTTCTACCTGCTGTTACAGGAAGGGGCAGAAAAATATGGTCATCGTATTCATGCTTTTTGTCTGATGACCAATCATGTACATCTCGCAATCCAGGTTGGAGATGTTTCGTTGTCTCGCATCATGCAAAACCTCACCTTCCGCTATACGAAATGGATTAACTGGCGGCAGAATAGAAGTGGGCATCTTTTCCAGGGCAGATTCAAGGCGGTCCTGGTCGATGCTGATTCATATCTGCTTGAACTTACCCGCTATATCCACCTCAATCCGGTTCGCGCCAACATGGTCCAATCCCCGGAAGATTACCCATGGAGTGGCCACCGCGCTTATCTTGGCAGAGAAACTATCCCCTGGTTCTCAACCGACTGGGTATTATCCATGTTTAGTCCAAAAATTTCTCTGGCACGCAAGGGCTACCGGGACTTCATCGATCAGGGAAAGGATGACGGGTATCAAGAGGAATATCACTGCGGCAGTGCTCATGAAAGCCGGGTTCTCGGCGATGACACCTTTGTCGACAAAGTACTTACGTATGCCGAATCAAAATCTTTCAAGCGTCTTAACCTTGCAGATATCTTGCAGAGAATCTGCCTGAAATACGAGATTGAAGAAAAGGACTTGAAAACACCTGGTAAATACCGCAAACATTCTGAGGCCCGTGGTGTGGCAGCGTGGATGCTGCTGGAAACAGGCGCTGCAACTCTGGCAGAATTGGGTAGAGTTACCGGCAGAGATATTTCAACACTGAGTGCCGCAGCTAAAGCAGTACGAAATCGTGCCAACCGTGATCAATCATTAGCAGACAGAATGGCAGAACTAAAGCAATGCTTGCAGTAAATAGCCATAACGCAAGCCTGACCCCAATTGCTATAACGCAAGCCTGACCCCAATTGCTGACCCCTTGCAGTAAATAGCCATAACGCAAGCCTGACCCCAATTGCTCACCAATTGCTCCGCCTCCGTGCAACACCTCGATTTCCTTGCCAGAACGAAAAATCCCCGCTTTTCAGATCGAAAACTGATAGTTTCACATCCGGAGTTTCAGGATGGAAACTAACTATCCCCTGGCAGAGCCGGGGGTTTGCCTAAAGAAAATAAATGGTTGCATTTTGACGCATTAAATGCGACATTTTGTCTAACAACATATGCGTGGAGGCACACAATGCAAATAAAAATCGACAGGCAGAGACAATCCAACATATGGGCAACAGTTGTTCCTGGAATGAACACGGCAGAAACGCCAGATTCAATGAAAATTATTAATTTAGTGAGAAGTGGCTTGCCGGGATCGACATTAGGTAAAGTTGCTGAAGCCTATCAGATACCAAAAGCAGATATGTATAACCTACTGCACATATCTGCAAAAACTGGGCAACGGATTGCGACAAAAAAACTTGATAAAGACAAGTCTGATCACCTGATTCAGATGGTGAAAGTGTTTTCCCGCACGAACTCTGTTTTTAAAGATTGCGACAAGGCAATGAGCTGGCTCAAGTCGCCTTGCTATGCTCTTGGTGATCAAATTCCCATACAGTTGCTCGACACAACTGAAGGCATGGAATTGATTATGAATACTCTTGGACGCATAGAGTACGGGGTGTTTGCCTGATGCTGCTGTATCGAATTTCACCAAAGCAATATGCGCATGATCTGTCTGGAGAAGGTTCTCGTATATATGGCGGTCGCTGGAATCCAGCCGGAAGAGCTGTAATTTACACTTCAGACTCAGCGTCTTTGGCAATGCTGGAAATGGTAGCCTTTTATGCTGTTTCCGGTGCCCCACCTGACTTGGTCTTGGTTGTAATCGAAATTCCAGATATTGTGACTATTGAAAAACCTGACATGGCCGTTTTACCAACTGACTGGAATGCCAGACCACAGAAATCATCTACAAGTAATTTTGGCTTGATCTGGCTTGATACTTCCAAGGCTTCATGTTTAAGAGTCCCGTCAGTAATCACACCGGAAGGTTATGGATGGAATTATATTTTAAATCCTTTACACCCGGAACTAGCGGGCAAGATGAGGGTTACAGAATCCATAAGGTGGGAAATTGATCCTCGTATAGCCGACAAAATCTTATAAACCGGGCATGTTGTGTTTCTGGATACTAGGGACACTTCAAATCGTTAATACATCCGCAACATCCTCCTATCCCAATAATTAAATCAAAGCAAAGTGTGCCAAGTGCCATGCCAAGATATTCGACAAAAAGTAGCGCACCCATATTATTCCAGACCTCGTAAACAGGTGGCTTGAAACAGCCAAAACACCGGAAGAAATAATACTAAACACCCGGTCATCAATTGGTATATATTCCAAGAAGCTGAAATAAAGCCAGTTCACCTGTTGTCATCGGCAGCAGTCGCTCGGCGATGGAGAGGAATTGTAATATTCTTAAGGCATAGTGAGATATGTAGAGGAGCATGTTTATGAAAAAGGTACTTCTGGCAAGCGCGTCAAAGGACTTTCTGAAAAGGAACACAGCCCTGATGCTCGACAAAGGGTTCCTCTTCGTTACTGCCACATCTGGCCTGGAAGCCCTCCGGCTCCATGAAGAGCATATTTTTGATCTGATTCTTTCTGATCTGGAACTGGGAGACATGGATGGTTGCAGGTTCAGTTCGGAAGTGCATAAACGTGATACTCAGGCTCCTACCCCTGTAATTATGATTTGCTTCGATACTGTAGAATGTATAAACAGAGTGAAGAAGAGTTGTGCAAGCGCCATAATACCCAGACCTATCAACCCGACCAACCTGCTGATAACAATTGGCAGTTTTATTGACATGCAGCTTGCAAGAAGCAAGCGAGTGATATTTAACAGCGATGTATTATGCTTAAAACAGGAATTGGAATTCAGTTGCTTTTCACATGACTTAAGTGCTACGGGCATCCTTCTTGAAGCCGATCATAAACTTGAGCTGGAAGACAGGATGATCTGCCAGTTTGACCTGCCAGGCATTTCAAAGGTCAAAACAGAAGGGAAAGTAACCCGTTGTTTCAGTACAGCTGAAGGGAAAATGCTTAATGGTGTAAAGTATATTGACCTGCCTTTGCCAGCTCGCAGCGCAATTCAAAGATATGTATTCCTGTATGGCCACCTAGGGGTAAAAGAGCGCACTGATCAGGTGTAATAAAAATAACGAATTGGAAACTTATCGCCTACCCATTGTCAAACAGGTTGAACCTGGATCTCCTCGACGGTTACAGCGGGTATTTCGGCTTCCAGCAGCTCTTCAATCCTTCCCCAGATCCCCTCGACCCCTTCACGGGAGAGTGCGGAAAAGCAGCAGAGCTCACCCCTCTCTACCTCCAGCTCTTTGGCAATCAGGGCCAGCTGGCGACTACGCTCATTTTTGGAGACCTTGTCGCACTTGGTGACCACCAATATGGGAGGGACGCCATAGGTGCGGAGCCATGACAGGAGTTGAAGATCCTCTCCTTTTGGAATCCGCCGGACATCGAAAATCAGAACCACCCCCTGAAGATTGACCCTCTCAGCGAGATAGGTCTCCATCATCGGTCCCCACTGGCGCTTGACATCGAGCGGCACCTTGGCAAAGCCGTAGCCGGGCAGATCGACTAGCGTAAAGGTGCCATTCACATCAAAAAAATTGATGAGCTGGGTTCGGCCGGGAGTAGAGCTGGTTCTGACCAGATTTTTCCGGTTTACCAGCACATTTATCAGAGATGACTTGCCGACATTGGAGCGTCCGGCAAAAGCTATCTCAGGCAGATTACTTTCAGGATAATGTGCCGGTTTGGTGGCGCTTTTGATGAATTCGGTTGTTTTTACATGCATGCACTGTTCTCCTGGTGCACATAATAGACGTCTTTCCTTTTTAAGGCAAACGGCAAGTTTTTTCTTGACAGCCCCTTGCCGCTTCTGCCATATAGCAATCATGTCCATTAACCGTTTCTTCAACTTTACAAACTTCAGCTTTTGGTGCGGCTTTTATTTTTGGCTGTCTGCCCGGAAGTCCGGTTTGTACTGAGAGAAACATTGACCAGAAACAGACCGAAAGCCGAGGGTGGACGAAAGACATCCCCGGCTTTTTCGTTTGCATATTGACAGGGCCGGGGAAATGATTTCTCCGGCCCTTTTCAATGCTTTCGCAATAACGGGAGGATGAAAAATGATCGTAGTCATGAAGTCGGGAGCAGCAAAAAAAGAGAAGGATGAAGTACTGAAGCGGATTCGTGAGCTGGGCTACACCCCACATGTCATCCATGGAACTACCAGGGATGTCATAGGAGCCATAGGTGACGAACGGGGGAAGCTTGTGCTTCAGTCTATCGAATCCATGAACGGGGTCGAGAGCGTTGTGCCGATCCTTCAGCCGTACAAGCTTGCATCAAAAGAAGTGATGAAAGAGGCCAGCATTATCAGGATAAGCGATAACGTCAGTATTGGCGGCACCGGAATTATTGTCATGGCAGGGCCCTGTTCTGTTGAAAATGAAAAGCAGATAATAGCAAGCGCTGAAGCCGTCAAGGCGGCTGGCGGACATATTTTGCGGGGCGGGGCATTCAAGCCGCGTACCTCCCCCTACTCTTTTCAGGGGCTTGAAGAGGAGGGTCTGAAGCTTCTGGCAAAGGCGCGGGAGCTGACAGGTCTGCCTATTGTTACTGAGGTCATCAACCCCGAGACAGCAGAACTTGTTGCCGAGTATGCTGATATTTTGCAGATAGGTGCACGCAATTCGCAAAACTTTGCTCTTCTGAAAAAAGTGGGGCAGCTTAAAAAGCCGGTTCTCCTCAAGCGGGGTATGGCGATGACCATTCAGGAGCTTCTGATGAGCGCTGAATATATACTTGCAGAGGGGAATCAGTCGGTAATCCTTTGCGAGCGGGGGATTCGCACCTTTGAAACAGCAACCCGAAATACTCTCGACCTGTCAGCCATACCGGTATTAAGGAGCAAAACGCATCTGCCGGTTGTCATTGATCCTTCGCACGCAACAGGAAATCACCATTTTGTAGCCTCAATGTCACTTGCCGCAATTGCTTCCGGGGCAGACGGGCTGATCATCGAGGTCCATCCTGATCCGGAACATGCAACCAGTGACGGGCCGCAGTCACTTAAACCGGCAAAATTCGCTGAATTGATGGTGAAGATGCGTAGGGTCGCAGAGGCTGTTGACAGAACAATATGAAATCAGGTTGATAGGCTGAAGGCTGAAGACCGAAGGGGAAAACAGATAAATCCTTCAGCCTTCAGTCTTCAGCCTGAATACATATGAAAGGGGGCTTTATGAAACGACTGGTAATGCTGCTGGTAATCATGATCTCTTTGGGAGCTGCGCTCCCGCTCTGGGCAAGGCAGCAGCCTCAGGATGCCGAAGCTGTTCGTGCTGAAGCTGTGCGCGGCTTTGAAGAGATTCTTGACTTCTGGCGCAACGGCAATTATGGCGAACTTTACAAGCGGACACTTATTAGCGGCAAGGAGACGAAAGAGTCATTCAGTAAAAGAATGGCCAACTCCAAGCTGAAACCTTCGTGTTGCTGGGAAAAGATGCAGGATGTTGCTGTGTCGATAAAGACGCCGACCAGTGTGGTGATCAGTGCAAAACTGGGTCTGGATGCGCCTGGCGAGATGGAGTACAAGACAAAATCTTTCAAATTGAACAGGGAAGATGGACTCTGGCGAATATCAAGGGGGGAGATACTTGCGCTGGCAGAGGCAAAAAAGAAGAAAAAGAGTAAACGGCATTAAACTCCAGCAGATGGCAAGGCAATGACAAACGTGCTCCCTTTGGGGAATCGGCTCTCCACCCAGATACGACCATGATGAGCAGAGATAATCTCTTTCACCAGTGCAAGGCCAAGTCCGGCACCCCCTACCATTCTGCGATCCGAATTGTCAATCCGGTAGAGCTTCTCGAATATCTTTTCGCGCAGTTCAACAGGGATACCTATCCCTTCATCCTGCACCCTGATTATTATTTCATCTCCGGATAAAGATGCCGTAACAGTGATTGCCGATCCTGGAGAGGAATATTTGCAGGCATTTGAGAGAAGATTTATCAATACCTGGTGAAGTTTTTCCCGGTCACCCTTAACAGGAGGTAGATCGTCCGGAACTTCAACCTTAACCCGATGTTTCTCCTTGTTGATGGTAAAGAGTGAAGTGCTCTGCTTTAACAGCTCCTTAACTGGAACCGAATCGAAACTGTCGGCTTCGTTTTGACCTTTAGCACGCTGCATGTCCAGAAAATTACCGATCAGATCATTAAGACGCTCGGTCTCCTTATGGATGGTATGCAAAATCCCGCGCAGCCTCTCCGGCTCCATCTCATTTTCCAGCAGAAATTCAGTAAAACCGAGCATGGCCGTGAGTGGTGTCCGCATTTCATGACTCACTGCAGAGATCATCTCATCCTTTGTTTTTTCCATCTCCTTTATCTCGGTTATATCCACCGCTATCTGTAACCTGACCAGACGACCGTCAGTCCACTCTATCGCCCTGTCAGTCCATTGATACCATTTTTTGTTTCTGGTGTTCTGATGTTCACTTGTAACAGCAGATTGAGGTTCACCATTAACAATAAGTCGGTTGTTTGTGCAGAACTCGCACGGGCCTTGCTGTTCTGCCTGAAACAGCTCGTAACAAGGTTTTCCTTGCCACTCTTCCCCAAAAACAGCTGCTCCATAGCGATTCATGTAAAGAACTTCGTACGTCTTCATGTCAGCGACATACACAACTGCATTCATGGCGTCAAAAATTGTCTTGAACTGTGCAAACTGCCTGTTCAGAGCGATTTCGGCTTCCCGCCTGCGATGGCGCTGGTCTGCTTCACGTATCTCCCGTTCAATTGCAGGCAGTAGCCGGGTGAGGTTCTGCTTCATCACGTAATCGTGTGCTCCGGCCTTCATGACTTCAACAGCCTGATCTTCACCGATCTTTCCGGAAATCACAATAAAGGGGAGATCAAGGCCACTCTCTCTGAGAATCTTGAGAGCGCCAAGTGCGCTGAAACCTGGCATATTGTAATCAGAGGTTACAATGTCCCACTGGCGTGACGTGAGTGCTGTACGCATGGCATCCGGAGTACATACGGAAAGGTAATCCGGACTGCACCCCCCCTTGCGAAGTTCACGCAGAATCAGGAAGAGGTCGTCTTCAGAATCTTCTACAATTAATATTCTGAACTGCTCGGTCATATGACTCTCTCTCCAGCAGACAAGTGCGGCACAGTTTATCAGTAAAAAAGCGGTTCAACAAGTATTTGCATGCGGAAAACTTATGATGCTTGCGCAGAGAATTTCTTTCCGATACCTTGTGAATATGAAAGCTGATCAAATAACGAAGAAAAAGCCCGAACTTCTGGCTCCGGCAGGGTCGCTGGAGTCTTTTTTTGCGGCTATGGAAAAAGGCGCAGATGCTGTTTATGCCGGGCTGCATGAGTTTTCCGCCCGAGCCAAGGCAAAAAACTTCAGCCTTTTACAGATGGAGAGGATGCTCTGTTATGCGCATAATCTGGGTCGCAAGGTATATGTGACCCTCAACACCCTGGTAAAGGAGAATGAACTTCCGCATCTCATAGAGACTCTTGCTGCCCTCGAAAAGATGAAGGTTGATGCGGTCATTATCCAGGATATGGCCATTGCCCGGCTGGTGCGCAACTTCTTTCCCGGCATCCCGCTCCATGCTTCAACCCAGATGACGATCCACAACACTCCGGGGGTTTTGCAGCTTGCCGGGCTCGGTTTCGAGCGGGTCGTACTGGCGCGTGAACTTCATCTTGACGAAATAAGCCGGATTGTCAGCAACAGCCCTGTCGGTATCGAGTGTTTCATTCACGGCGCACTCTGCTTCTCCCTTTCCGGCCAGTGCTACTTCTCCTCCTTTCTTGGCGGGCACAGCGGCAACCGGGGGCGCTGCGCCCAGCCCTGCCGCCGCCAGTACAAGTACCGGGGGAAAGAGGGGTACTACTTCTCCACCAATGATTTTTCCAGTATAGATCTGCTTCCGGAGCTGGTGGCTGCCGGGGTTGCCTCATTCAAAATTGAAGGGCGGATGAAGTCTGCTGAATATGTGGCCTGTGTTGTTGGTGCCTATCGCTCGGTTCTGGACGCTATGCCGGAAGATATGCAGGCAACCCTTTCAAAAGCCAAGGAGCTGCTCAAGCTCTCTTTTGGCAGGGTTCCTACCAAAGGATTCCTCGCTTCCCATCAGCCAACAGATATAGCCACTCCGACCCTTCGTGGGGCTACTGGCCGCTTTCTGGGAGAGCTCAAGGGGGTGCGGGGCGACAGAATCAGTTTTGAGAGTCGCGACCGGCTCCATGTAGGTGACAGAATCAGGGTGCAGCCAAAAAGCGACATGGCCGGGCGTGCATTTACCATAAAAGAGCTTTTTATCGATAACCGTGCTGTAAAGGCTGCTCCGGAAAAATCCCGTGTGACTATTCCTTCTCCTTTCAGTTGCGCTGTCGGTGATGCGGTTTTCAAGGTCTCCTCGGAGACTGCTTTCACCATGAGTGAAAATGCCTGCCAGAAGAGACTTGACTCTGTCAAAACAGGAAAGCTCCCTTGCGACCTGCGCCTCTCCCTGAAAGAGGGGGTTTTGACCATTAATGCCCTGGTGGAAGGGGTAGAGGAGAGCTTCAATTTCCCCTTTGTAGATCTGGAGAGTGCCCGTACCACTGATATGACAGCAATGCTCACAACCCATTTCGCCAAAACCGGCGAGACCCCTTTTGTCCTCAACGCTCTTGATGCCGCCGATATCCCACCTGTCATGATACCTCCGGCAAAACTGAAAGATCTTCGCCGGGATCTCTACCAGCAGCTGGCAGCACGGGTGCTGCCGCAACTTGCCAGAGAGCTGCGAGCCCGACAAGAGCAGGCTCGCGCCTCACTGGTCGAGAAACAGCCGGTAAAAGCTCTGCGCCGGGCAGAGTTGATCGCCCGGATCGATCAGGCAACTGATCTCCATCTCCTTAACCGCGACGGGATCGACGCAATCAGCCTTCCAGCCTCCAGAGCCAATCTTCATCAGCTGCAACAGCTCGGTCGCCGCTTGCGGGGGAAGGAGGAGAAGATTCTCTGGCGGCTGCCGTTCATCATCTTTGACAAGGATATCCCCTGGTATCAGGAGGCCATCAAGGCTCTTTGCGATTGGGGCTTTCGCCGTTTTGAGGCTGCAAATCTCTCCCATTTCACCCTGCTGGCCGGTTATGATGCTGAAATATCAACAGATTACCGCCTCTTTTCCCTGAACAGTCAGGCAATCCTCTCCTGGCAGGAGCTGGGTGCGGTTGCAGCCACGCTGTACATTGAAGATGATGCTGACAATCTCGGTGCTCTCCTTGCTGCCAATCTGCCGCTTCAAAGGCGGGTGCTGCTGTATGGCGATGTTCCGGCTATCACCTCCAAGATTACGATCAAGGAGGTAAAGAGCGATCAGCCGGTAATGTCCGACCGTGGGGAAGGGTATCGGGTGACTATGCGGGACGGCCTGACCGTAGTCACCCCAACCACCAAATTCTCCCTAACCCAGTTCAGGGAGCGGCTCCAGAGCATGGGGTGCAGCGCCTTTATCCTCGACCTGGCTCACTTGAACCGGGATCAGCAGGAGCAGGTCTTAAGCTCCTATGCAGCAGGGCGGGAGCTGCCAAACAGTTCGCAGTTCAATTTCACAATGGGGCTCGTATGAGCGATTATCTGGTACGTATCATCACGAAAAGCGGCACTTTCCGCGCACTGGCCTGCGTTTCCACAGAACTGGCAATAGAGGCATGCCGTCGCCACAACACTTCTTTAGTTGCCTCCATAGCATTGGGGCGTGCGCTGACCGGCGGGGTGCTGATGGCTGCGCTCCTAAAGACCGGACAACGGATAGCCCTCAAGTTTGAAGGGAACGGGCCCTTAAGGAAAATTCTGGTTGAAGCGGACAAAAACGGCTCAGTCTGTGGAACTGTGGGTGTACCTTCCGCCACTCTCCCGGATGTCGATGGCAAACTGGATCTGGCCGGAGCAATAGGCAGGGCAGGTCTTTTGACAGTAACGAAAGATCTGGGGATGCAGGAGACATACCCAGGGGTTGTAGAATTGTACAGCAGCGAGATTGGCGAGGATCTGGCCTGGTACCTGACCACTTCGGAGCAGATCCCGTCGGCTGTCGGCCTTGGGACTTATCTGGACGGAAATGGCCGTGTGGTGGTTGCAGGGGGCTTTCTGATACAGGCAATGCCACCGCAGGATGATGCAGCCATAGACCTTCTCATGCAGAGGATCGCTGCACTCCCTCCGCTGTCAGAACTACTGTTAAAGGGGAATACACCGGAAATGCTGCTGGAGAAACTTTTTGACGGCATCCCATATGATCTGCTGGAAAAACGCGAGCTTTTCTTTAAATGTTCCTGCTGTCGGGAAAAAGTTGAACGGCTCTTTCTCTCCATGGGGATTAGCGAGTTACAAAAGTTGATAGATGAGCAGGAGGATCAGGAGGTTACCTGCGAATTCTGCCGGGAGCATTACTCCTTCGACAAGGAAGAGCTATCCGGACTGCTGGCAGAACTGACGGCAGCCTCAAAGAAATTGTAGATAAGGTTACAGTAGAATTTCCTCTCCATAAGAGCCACTCATTTTTTCTTTTCTCCTCAGGTTGATTTTCGTCATATCGATTCTACAATTAGGGGGTCGGCTGGTTTTGTCATCCGGCATTGCACTGAACTAAAGATAACAACAGACAAAAAGGGAGGAATTATATGAAAGGCAACAAAAACGTCATCGAACAACTGAATATGCGGCTGTCTGAGGAGCTTACCGCCATCAACCAGTATTTCGTGCATGCAGAAATGTGCGAAAACTGGGGGTATGAACGGCTGCACTCCATGATTCGCAAACGTTCCATTGACGAAATGAAGCATGCCGAGAAGTTGATTGCCCGCATCATCTTTCTCGAAGGGACTCCGATCGTCAGCAAGCTGAACAAGATTCATATCGGAGCCGAAGTCGGCAAAATGCACATGAACGACCATATCGCCGAAGAGGGGGCGATCAAGGGGTACAACGACAGCATCAAGCTCTGCGTAGAGGTTGGTGACAACGGCACCCGTGAACTGCTCGAGTCGATCCTGAAAGAGGAGGAGAGTCATATCGACCTGATTGAGGCCCAGCTTGATCAGATCAAGCAGATGGGGATTCAGAATTACCTTGTGGAGCAGATTGACTGACAAACGTAACCTTCATGAAATTGGAGAGCGTCATGGCAGGAGAAGTCCGTGTTGACAGGGAAGAGTAAGAGTGCGTCAGTTGCCGCCTCTGATTGATTTCGGCAGAAATTTCCTGCTCCGGGCAAAGCACCGGTAGGCAAGCCTGGCCAGAAGATTGACCCCTGGAAGAT
>JANNRW010000252.1:0-3413 GCA_031401815.1 Geobacteraceae bacterium
CGCATGCGTCAGCCTTGACCGATTTGAACTTGTCAACGCCGCCTCCCAGCAGCAGGTCAACCCCGGTCACCTCGATGAACTGGCGGGCGATTTCATTTTCACAACCACGGGAAACAACATGCGACCCGAAAGCAGCAGGTGTGGCGTGGGTAATGGTGGAGGTGGCAACCAACCCCGTGGATTTCCCATTTTTCTTTGCCAGCTCAAGGATGCTCGGCTTGAAGGGACGGCCGTCGCCGTGGAAACTGATTTCACCGTTGTTGAACTTCTCTCCGCACGCCCAGGCGGAAGCTGCCGGTGCAGAATCGGTTATGGTGCTGTTAGCGGAGTAAGTCCGCTGGTAGCCTATGTGCTTCAGGGTTTCAAAGCTCAGGGGGGCGCCGTCCAGACTGTTCTTATAAATTCTCGTGGCGGTTACGTTGGAAAGTCCCATGCCGTCGGGCACCATGAAGATAATGTTCTTCGCCGAGTCAGCAAAAGAGGCGGCCGGGGTGGCAAGTTGCAGCACCATGACTGCTGCTGCCATGTACATTGAACAAAGAGATTTTGTTTTCATTGGTATTCCTTTCGTGCAGTTGGTTTGGTTAAGCTGGCAATCATTATAAATCAACAATATTACAGTCCGGTTATTACATTGTTAATAGTATGTAACGATTTTCGCCGTGGATATACTAACTGGGTCGGAGCGACGTAAATGTCCAAATGTCAAACCCGACCCCTGATTTCTCTTAGCTGTAATTGTAATAGGGAACGCTCGGCACCGGAGCGCGGCGGTTGATCTGACGAATGGCGACAACAGCTGCCGTGACTGCTACAAGCGCTACGATGGTTTTCTTCATAGTGGTGGTCCTTTTCTTTCTGTAATACCTGGCGGAAATCCGACCAGGCTGGTGCATGCATTGAATCAATTATTTCGAGCAGGCGATTGCCTGCCTGTTCGTATCGTGCCCGGACTGGAGTCGTAACCCCGGTCCGGGCCGTTTTCAGCAGGAAGTCGTTATCCCGAATGGCTACCAGGCCTCATCTCATTTTGGCGGGCATTGACTCTGCGCTGAAACTCTGAATTTGATTTACTGTACGGGTGTATGCGATACGCTCCTACTTCCTTCTCCTGATACCCATCAGACCAAGCAGACCGGAACCGAGCAGCCAGGCGGCAGCCGGAATCGGAGTGGTAATGGATATGGGAGGAGGAGTCACAACTGCGACATCGAGAGTTCCACCCTCAAGCAGCAAGATAGAGCTGGTTCCGGTAAGCACAATTGACTGGTTTGCAGACAACAAGATGCTTTTCCAGGATCCAATTGAACCGTTCAAGATGAAATCAGAGAGAGAGTGGAGTTCAAGGTTATATCCCGGGGTCGGCAATCCGTTTAGGATGCCATCTATGAGTACTTTACCGGCGTTGACAACGAGATTATTTGCACTCCCGGAAATAAACGCTCCGGTAGGGATATAGAATTGGCCGACATTACTGAACGTACCCGATAGTGAATCACCATCCAGCAGCGTCAGATTCTTTCCTCCCCAGTCGCCGCCAGCATAGATATATGCATGGGCAGACGGTGCTGTCGCCAGTAAAACCAAGGTCATCAAAATCGTACTCAGGTAATTAAAGCAATGACGTTTTTTAACAATTTTCATGGTGATTATCCTTATCTCTCGTCTTTCTTCCAAATAGCATTTTATGATGCTTATGCTTTAAAATCAGATATTTATATCCGAGTGTCGTGAAAAATCCTGACGTTCAAACGAATTACACAAATAGCTCATTCCAAATGATGAAACATATTCGCAATCAATCCGATTTGCCAGGCACAGATAATAATCATCCACCAAAGGTCTGGTCCTGCAGGCATTCGTACGGATCCTGTCACAGCTCTTCACATGAGACTCGCCAGTAATTTTCTGGTCTGACATGGTATGCCTTTCATTGTGCATGATATTCTCCTTTCCTGTAGACAGGCTGTTGTAGATCCCACAAGGGGAAATGAGTATAAATACAGCGCCTTCACTGATCAGTTTTTACTTGTTGCGCCTGCGGAGACCAACCAGGCCGAACAGGCCTGAACCGAGCAACCAGGCGGCAGCCGGAATCGGAGTCGGCACAGCATCCATATTGGCGCCGAAACCGCCGATAACAGTGCCGGTGCCAGTAACACCGCTAGTCACAGAAAAACTGCCGAAGTTGACCTGATTCACTGTGCCGCCATCAGCCAGATCATAGTAAGCATCCTGAAGATAGTTCACGTTTTTGAACTGAAGGTTGTTAAAGGGAACCGTAGTGCTAGAAGGATCTACGGTTGTGGGGGTATGGTAGGTAAACAGATCGTTACCCACAATGGCAGCCAACGTGTAGCTTCCGGCTTTCAGCAGATAGCGGGGAATCTCGGCGAAATGAAAAGGGGTATTCGGGTGAGCAGGTGCGGCAGGTTCATTGATTGTCACCGAGGTCTGCAATGCCCCGGTATTGTCCCAGAGACCGACAAAATGATTATGCTCCGGCACCTGATCTCTTTCAAAATCCCACAGTCCCAGTTTTGTCACATAAAGATCCTTATCAGTAGTGAAACTCCAGCCGATAAGGGTGGTTGCAGTTGTCTGGGCGAGATTTTCCAACTGGGGACGGTCGAAGGTGACAGCAAATTCTGCCTGTGCTGTGCCCGCGCCTGCCAACAACGATGCGGTCAGGATCGCTCCAAAGACCGCGGTCTTGCAATGAGTTACGATTTCCTTCTTCATTTGAATCTCCTGTTCTTCCTTGAGTGGTGAAATAAAAAAGCCCAGACAGAGCGAAATCGCTACAGTGTCCGGGCTTTCTGGTGCCTTGTTTTTACATAAGGTCAGCAAAGTTCCTCAATATTCTTTTGTGACTTCAGCTAACCACACCTTGCGTGGATACTCAAGTTAAAGGTACGTTAATATTTTGCGCCAATCCGGTTACAACACCTGTTTTTTCCTGCTCCGGCCAGGCCGGCCAGACAGAGGGCAGCGACCGTGATCCCCCATGGTGAAAAGGCCGGGACGGCAGCAGCCGGGCTGACGACGACAGTAGAGCTGATGCTGTTATTGGCGGTCTGCGGGTCACTAATCGCTGAACTGACCTGTACTGAATTGATCAGCTCTCCGGCAGCCGGGGTAGTGACGACTATCTGGATGCTGACAGAGGCATCACCCGCCAGGGTATCAAGACCGCAACTGACGGTCCCGCCTGACAGGCTGCAACCGGCAGAAGCGGAAACAAATACAGCCCCGGACGGCAACTGATCGGCAACCATCACAGCGTTTGCAGCAGACGGGCCATTGTTGGTCACTGTCAGCGTATAGGTCAGGGTATCCCCTTCGAAGGGAGCCGTCGAACTTTGCGCCATTGAAATCGCCAGATCGGCCTGTTGATCCAGAACATAGTTGAG
>JANNRW010000253.1:0-2830 GCA_031401815.1 Geobacteraceae bacterium
GCAAGGTGGTTGAGGCAGCGCTCCACGGCGAACCACAACATGTTACCAGACGCGGACGTGAGGTGGTTGTGATTGTTGCCGGAGTACGAGTAACTACGATTGCTTGCAGGCCTGAGGGAGCGGAAGGAAAAGGGGTGATTTATATCCTGAAGACCTCATCATAGAACTGATTTCTGTCAAGCTTGCTCTGCCAGTCACGATGCCACTTTACACTATCAATACGAGCACTCTTCGAAAGGTTAAAGAAGCGAATAGCATCTATAGGCCCCAGCTTTTCAAGTAAGGCATCTACCCCTTTTTCAATAAGCATCTTGTCGTCCATGTATTGTGCAACTTTCATTTCAAGTTCTCCTTAATACAGAAAGCAAGCGGATCACCGCTCCAGATGGTATTTTTCAGTTTGGCTGTCTTTTTTAGCAGTCTATCATCACACGAGATAAAAGCTGCTCCCATAGCTTCAGCACAGGCAAAATGCGCTGCGTCGGCAATTCCGAAAGCTTTGCCGACAAGTTCATCAGCTCTTTTTCTCAAATGAGTAAAATCCATTTTCATTGGTTTGCCGAGACCTTGCAGTATGCCCAGAAGTTCGATTCGTTCTACCATATCAGAGAGTGCATTGATCTCGGCAAAATGAACCGAAGAGTTAACAAGCTGAAGATGACCGTCACGAACTTTCTGGAGAATCAATTTCACTGCTTCACTTTCAAGATGAATTCTGACAAATCGCTGATCGTCAAAAGGTCGGCAGAGAGCACATACATCAAGATAAATCAGCTTCATATAATCAAGCCCCTTCCTGAACTCAATCTCATATTCAGGACATTGCCAAAAAGCCTCTGTTTTGTCAATGCATCTTGCATCGCAGATTCTATATGCACCCCTGAAGCCACTTCATCAGCCTGGGCACTTTGCGGGACATCAAGCCCTTTTCTCTTACCCGCAAATCCTGTCTGGCGCCTGCTTGAGCACTCCTCGAACCCCTGCCCCCACTCTCCCACCCAAAAACACTCCTCGACATAGCAATGCTACGCCTGCGGTTTTGCTCAATCCCCAAAAGTTTCCGCCACATTCCCAGACTCTGTTTGACTGAAAATCAATCTCTATGATACTCTTTGATTATAGTTAACAATCAGGAGGTTGTCATGACATCACTGCAACGCATAGAATCACAAATAGCCTCGCTGCCAGAACCGCAACTCCGCCAGTTTCGATCATGGTTCAATGATTTCGACGCCAAAAACTGGGATCTTGCTCTTGCAACTGACATTGAAGATGGCAAGCTCGACTCTCTTGCAGCGGAGGCTCTTGCCCACTATGGCGCTGGTCAATGCAAGCATTTATGACTCATCATGCCACCCCGCGCTTCTGGGGATGTTACTCCAATCTTCCTGCATCTATTCGGCAACTTGCTGACGCAAACTTCGAACTCCTGAAACTCAATCCTCGACATCCATCCCTGCATTTCAAACAAGTCGGCAACTTCTGGTCTGTTCGGATCGGCCTTAGTTTCCGCGCCCTTGGGGTTTCTGTTCCGGATGGCATAGTATGGTTCTGGATTGGTAACCATAGCGATTACGACCGATTAATTTCCTGAAGCCCCCGAATAAATGATAGAAGCCCCACCTTCCCACTCTTCCACCAAACAAACACAAAAAGCCGTTCCATCAGCCTTAAAGCTGAAAAAACGGCTTCTTGTCAACAACAGTTAATGTCCTTTACACTGGCAGCATTCTACCGATCGGCAACCGCTCCCATTCCGGTTGCAACAATATTAAGCCCATAAAAACCATTTGACTCATAGGCCAGAGGGAGTACGGCCGGTTGGTATCGATACGCCGCAAAAAGATCAGTAGGGCTTAGCTTCAGCTCTCCGCTGCGATACTCTTGCTTCCGTGAAGCACTCCAGACTTTCACTGTCAGAAGTTCCTGATCCCGGGCACCCCGCTCTGCTGTTACCGGCCCCGGTGCTTCACCGGAGACCGCCAGGTCACCGTAATAGTTGCCGTTTGTACCGTCAATTACATGCAGGCCGATAATGTTTCCGTTCTGATCGAACACTCCGACTTCATCTCCGGCCCGGGGTGGTTCCCCTTCGATGGTCAGCTGTCCGGCCAGGTGCATGTAGGATGTCATTGCCAAAGGTGCAGGCCAGTGACCCGCAAATGCAGTGGCTGTGCAGAAAATTTGTAGTAGTGCCGCTATGGCGAGGATCATCTTTCCGGTCATCGTTCTTCCTCCTCTGATTGAGCCTCACCGGCTCAGTCCCAAGCCGGTGAGTTCTGGTTTGTCATGGTTACGGACAGTTGAACCTGAGCGTTGTCGGTGTCGTGTTGTGGATGAAGTAACCCCGGTTTTTCTGCAACTTCTTCAAGGTGCTGCCGATGAAGCCAGGTATGTAAACCTGTCCGGCTTCATTTACGATCACATCATAGGTTCCGGCAATGCAGGCAAAGCCGGTTGCCGGTGCCACATCGTTCGTCCCCCAGTAGCCCACCTGGTTCCATCCGATTCCCAGAGGCAGCTGCTCTGTAGCCTCCAGAGGCCGACCCGGTACGGTTATGGTCTTGTCTGCAGGCAGATAGATCCAGTAACCGCGACCGGGGAGCAGGCTCTTGAGGGTATTGCCGATGAAGCTGGGGATGTAGACCACACCTGCGGGGCCGACAGATACCAGGTAGTCGGTGCTGATAAAACCGAGCATGCCGAATATGTCGGAAATTTTCTTGCTCCCCATGTTGGTGAGGGTCTTGCCGGTAATATAGTCGCTGGTCAGCGGCAGGCTGGTTCCTTCGTAGTAACCCTGGCCGGTTGTCCAGCCGATCATGCTCCA
>JANNRW010000254.1:0-10908 GCA_031401815.1 Geobacteraceae bacterium
GTTGAGTCGTTGAGTAGTTGAGTCGTTGAGTAGTTGAGTCGTTGAGTAGTTGAGTAGTTGAGTCGTTGAGTTGTTGAGTGGGGAGTTTCGTATGGATATCATTAATGCTGCAGACAGGGTTGAGCGGCTGCTGAAAATGCGCACTCTGGACGGTTACGAAATCATGACCGGTCATTCCCGCTCACTTTCCATTGAGGTAAAGGAAGGGAAGGTTGATACCTTCAAGTCGGCAGAGCCTGTAGGAGTCAGTGTGCGACTTCTAAAGGGTGGGGGGATGGGGTTTTCGTTTTCTTCCAGTCTGGATGATGCTGATCTGGAGAAGATGATTGATGGCGCTGCCATCGGGGCAGAGACCCAGAGTCCGGAGCCGTGTGCAGCACTGCCTGGCGCAGCCGCTTATGTGAATATGCCTGAACTTTTTGACCCCCGGCTGGCGGCTGTCGAGATTTCGGCAAAAACAGGCAGGGCGCTGGAGTTGGAGAGGCTGACCCTTGCAGAGGACAGCCGGATTGAGCGAGTCCGCAAGGCTACTTATGGGGAAACCGTTTATTCGGTTCACCTGAGAAACTCAAGCGGCGTTTATGGCAGCTACTCCGGCAGTTCTGTGTCCAGTTCGGTTGCAGCTCTGGCAGTCAGTGGCAATGATTCGCAGATGGGGTGGGATTTCGATTTCAGCAGCCGCTATGATGCCATCGACATACCCAAAGTTGCCCGGCTGGCGGCAGCCAAAGCTGTCGGCATGCTCGGGGCGCGCACGATTCCGTCCATGCAGGCACCGGTAGTGCTTGAAAATCATGTTGCAGCGGAATTTCTCGAACTTCTTGCGCCATCTTTCAGTGCAGAGAGCCTGTTCAAGGGGAAATCACTGCTTAAAGAGAGGGTTGGTCAACCGGTTTTTTCACCAGCTCTCCGGATAAGGGATGACGGCACCCTGCCAGGCGGAATGGCGACTTCTCCTTTTGACGGCGAAGGGGTACCTCATCAGAATACAGTACTGGTTGAAGCAGGGGTCTTGCAGTGTTATCTGTTCGATACTCTTTATGCCCGGAAAATGAGTGCTGTTTCCACCGGCAATTCGGTGCGCGGAGGTGTCAAGGGGCTCCCGCATCTAGGTCTTGGCAACTGTTTCATAGAGAATGGCTCCACCCCTTTTACCTCTCTTCTTGCCGGAATTTCAAAAGGGCTGCTGATTACATCTCTTATCGGCATGCATACGGCAAATCCGGTTTCAGGTGATTTTTCAGTAGGGGCAGGCGGGTTTCTCATTGAAAATGGAGTGGTAACTGTTCCTGTCAAAGGGATTGCTATCTCCGGAAATGTTCTGGAGCTGTTCAGAAATGTAGAGCTGGTTGGTAACGATCTCCGTTTTTACAGCCAGGTTGGCTCACCTGCATTGAAGATAAGTGCGCTTGATATCAGCGGAACATAATTCATGTTTGATGTGACAGGCAGGAAACTTATCGATATGCATTGCCATACGGCCGGTTTGGGAGCCGGGGGGAGCGGTTGTTTCCTCTCGCCTGCAATGAGGCGCAACTGGAGGATCGGATTTTACTTCAGAGCTTTCGGTGTTACCGAAGCCGGGCTTGATCTGCATGGTGACGAACTGGTTCTCCGGAGACTCTCAGAGAGGCTGGCCAGCTCGACCAGTATCCAGGCGGCTGTGGTACTTGCCATGGATGGGGTGGTGGACAGCAGGGGAGAAATGGATTATGGGCATACAGAGATTTATGTTCCGAATCAATTTCTTGCAGAGCAGTGCAGGAAGCATTCAAATCTGCTTTTCGGTGCCAGTGTAAACCCTCTGCGCAGTGATGCCCTTGATCGCCTTGATGCAGTTGTTGCAGATGGTGCGGTACTGATGAAGTGGCTTCCATCGATTCAGGGGACAGATCCGGCAGACCGGAGGCTGGTTCCATTCTACAGAAAGCTGGCAGAGCTCGGTCTGCCACTCCTTACGCATACAGGCACAGAAGCCTCATTTACCAGAGCTGACAATGCTCTTGCCGACCCGATCCGTCTCAGGCTCCCTCTGGAAGAGGGGGTGACGGTCATTGCTGCTCACTCCGGCTGTTACGGCAGTAATGAAGGTGAGCATAACCTGACCCGCATACTTCCTCTTTTTGCCGAATTTCCAAATCTTTATGCCGACATCTCCGGTTTGACACTGGCGCTCAGGCCAGGCAATCTCAAGAGGCTTTTGCAGTACCGTGAACTTCACGAAAGATTTCTTTACGGTTCCGACATGCCGCTTCCTGAAACAGGGGCATGCTCCCCCTGGTTGCAGCTCTTTTCTCTCGGACTTTCCGAAGTGCTTCGACTCTCTGCCATCAAAAACCCCTGGGATCGGGATGTCTCCATGAATCTGGCTCTCGGGATGCCGGAGCATATACTCTTTAAGGCAGCTTCAGTACTTAGGGTCTGACAGGAAATAACTGTTACATCTCGCATCTCATCTTCAGGTCATCTTTGACCGGTCTTCAATCGCCAAATCCTCAGCGTAGCCATGCTACGCCTCCGGTTTTGCTCAATCAGCCCGGCCAAATCTGACCCAAATCTGAGCGCTATTTTGTTACACTTATTTCCTGACAGACCCTTAAATTACAATGAACTTCCGGCCGCTCTTTCCATCTTAAGAAGCCTCTTCTTTAACTCCAGACCGCCTCGATAACCAGTGAGCTTTCCGTTTGAACCGATAATTCTGTGGCACGGGATAAACAGGGGGATGGGATTCCTGTTGCAAGCAAGCCCGACCGCGCGGACAGCTTTCGGGTTTCCTGCGGCAACTGCGAGTTCTTTATAGCTGGCCGTTGTACCGTATGAAACCTCACAGAGAAGCTTCCAGATATTTCGCATGAAATCAGTGCCGTGCGGAGCCAGTGGCAAGGCAAATTTTTGCAGGTTGCCGGAAAGCCAGGCTTCCAGTTGTCTGAAAGCCTCCCTTATAATGGGTGTTTCACTGATTTCAAAATCCTGAGGGAAGATGTCAGTTTCAAAAAAGAGATTTGTTATGCTGTTGCTCTCTTCAGCAATCCCGATCTTTCCGATGGTTGTCTGCTGAAAATACAAATTCATCTGACTTTGCCCCCACTTTGTCACGCGCACTCACTGTAGCCGCAGACATGACAGACCGAACAGCCCCCTTCATGTTCGACCGGGCCGCCGCACTCCGGACAGGCACCCCGCTCATGAGCTGATTTGTCAATCCCGGTGTCGTAACCGCTGGCATGCATATGAGCCTGAATCGCCTTTGCCACGGCATCAGCGCAGGAGAGAATCTTGTTGTCGCCAAAGCCGGCCGGGCAGTGGCAGGAGATGCCAAGGAGCTGCTTTATTACCTGCCGGGCCTGTACTCCGCTTCGCCATGCCAGGGAGACCATCCGCCCGATTGCTTCTGCCTGTGAAGCTGCGCAGCCTCCAGCTTTTCCCATGGTGGTAAAGAGTTCAAATAGACCCTGCTTGTCCTCATTGACGGTGATGTAAAGGGGGCCGCAGCCGGTCTGCATCTGATAAGTCCACCCCTTGAGCGCCTTGGGGCGCTCTCTTTTGAAAACATGCTTATCTTCAACATGCTGAACTGCAACCGCAACCTTCTCCTCTGACTTGCCGGTTGAAAGAACCTGTTCATCCCGGGAGCCATCGCGATAGATCGTTACCCCCTTGCACCCTGTCTGATAGGCCAGACGGTACACTTTTTCCACATCTTCCATGGTGGCGGTGTTCGGAAAGTTGACTGTTTTTGAGACAGCATTGTCTGTATGGAGTTGGAAGGCTGCCTGCATGGCAATATGGTTTTCAGGGGATATATCGTGCGCCGTTACAAAAACATCGCGCAGATCAGATGGTACAGTATCGATGTCATGCACGGTGCCGTGCTCGGCGATCTGCTCCATAAGCTCTGCTGAGAAGAATCCGCGCTCTTTGGCAATCTTTTCGAAAACCGGGTTGACTTCCACAAGCTTGGTGCCGTCCATGACGTTTTTGACAAAAGAGACAGCAAAGAGCGGTTCAACTCCGGATGAGGCGTTGGCGATTATTGAAATGGTTCCGGTTGGCGCTATGGTTGTGACAGTTGCGTTCCTGATCGGGGCAAGTCCCGGCTTGTCGTAGACAGAGCCCTTGAAGTTCGGGAATGCTCCGCGTGTCACTGCAAGATTACGGGAGGCTGCATGGCCTTCATCATTGATGAATTTCATGACCTTTTCACCCAGAGCTATTGCTTCCGGAGAGTTGTAGGGGATGCCGAGAAGGATCAGCATGTCTGCCCACCCCATAACACCAAGGCCGATTTTACGGTTGGCGCGGGTCATCTTGTCAATCTGCTCCAGGGGGTAGTTATTCACCTCTATGACATTGTCAAGAAAGTGTACTGCCAGCTTGATGACCTCTTTAAGCCTGTGCCAGTCGACATCTCCGCTTTTGAGCATTTTCCCGAGATTTATAGAGCCGAGATTGCATGATTCGTAAGGGAGCAGCGGCTGCTCTCCGCACGGATTGGTTGACTCTATCTCTCCAATGAGAGGGGTAGGGTTGTCCCTATTCAGGCGGTCAAGGAAAATGATTCCGGGCTCACCGTTTTCCCAGGCCTGATTGACGATCCTGTGAAAAACCTTGCGAGCATTTAAAGAGCCGGAAACTACCTTGTCTCTGGGGTTTATCAGGTCATAGTCCAGATCTTTTTCAACAGCCTCCATGAACTTTTCAGTAATACCTACCGATATGTTGAAGTTGTTGAGATGTTTCTGATCTGCCTTGCACATGATGAAATCCATGATGTTGGGGTGATCGACACGGAGAATCCCCATGTTTGCCCCTCGCCTGGTACCACCCTGCTTGATGGTTTCGGTCGCTACGTCGAAAACACGCATGAATGAGAGGGGCCCGCTCGATATCCCTGTGGTTGACATGACAACATCATTGGCCGGACGCAGTCTTGAAAATGAGAACCCTGTCCCCCCGCCTGACTTGTGTATAAGAGCAGTAAATTTTACGGCGTCAAATATCTCCTCCATCGAATCTCCGACCGGAAGAACAAAGCAGGCGGAGAGTTGCCCCAGATCGCGACCCGCATTCATCAGGGTAGGGGAGTTGGGGAGAAATTCCAGATTTGCCATCATGTTGTAGAATTTGCCCGTAAGGTCATTGGTATCTGCTTTGGAGTCAAGCAGAGCATCAGCAGATGCTATGGTTGCAGCAACGCGAAGAAACAGGTCAGTTGGAGTCTCCAGTGGCTTTCCTGTCAGATCCCTTTTCAGGTACCGTTTTTCAAGAACAGTTATGGCATTTTTTGAGAGGGAAGGGGTCGGAAGAGGTTGTGATTTTGTGGCCATTTTGAGTGACTCCTTTGAAAGATGTTTTCAGGGCATTTATCCTATATTTTGTGGAGCGAGGCAAAATTAACCACAATATATATGGTGTGTCAAGCAATTTCAGATTAAAATCCTAACCTCTTGAATAGACGTAATTTTGGTCGCAGAGCAGTAATCAGAAGTCAGTAGTCAGGAGTCAGCGGTCAGTAGTCAGAGATTTACAAAGCAGAAGAAGTGTGATAATTAATTCTATCATGCAAAATTCAAACATAGATAAAATCATGAATTGCTCTGACTGCGATAATGAGACTCTGCACAAGCAGATAGAGGCGCTCAGGGATCTGATCGAAGTTGCGAAAACTGTCGTATCTACGCTCGATCTTGATACCCTTTTGCAGGCAATAATGGTTAGTGCCATGCAGTACGCAGAGACCCCGGCCGGGAGCGTAGCACTATATGACAGCAAGAAAAAAGAGCTTTCGCTGCATGCGCACAGCGGTCTCTCAACTGAATTCATAAGGGTTAACAGATGGACGGTAACTTCCGGCGGGCTTACCGAGAAGATACTGGATTCCGGAGAGATCTTCATAGTCGGTGACACGCAGAAGACCCCGTTTTTCAACAATCCGGTGGCAGTAAAAGAGGGTATCAGGGCGCTTATCTGCATCCCTCTTGTCTTTCACGAAGAGATTGTCGGGGTGCTCTATCTTGATGACTTCATACCCAGAGACTTTGAACGTGGCAAGCTGGAACTCCTCTCTATCCTCGCCTCTTTTGCCGCTCTGGCTATTCATAATGCAAGGCTTCACAATAAAACCAAGTTGATGGCCATCACCGATTTTTTAACCGGTCTTTACAATCACAGATATTTTCAGCAGATATTCAATCAGGAGCTGGGGAGAGCGAAGCGTTACCAGAAGCTCATGTCACTTATCATGCTTGATGTTGATGATTTCAAGATGTTCAATGACCGGTTCGGGCATGCTGTTGGGGACAAGGTTTTAGTGGCAATCGGCGAAATAATTGGCAAATCACTCCGCAAGGTGGATTTTGCATTCAGATATGGAGGAGAGGAGTTTGTATTGATTCTTCCCGAAACATCGCTGGAGCATGCCATTATGGCCGCTGACCGCCTTCGCGAAAGGATTGCCTCCGAGACCGAAAATGCCGTGCCGGAAGCTGCAGGCAGGGCTATTACTGTAAGTGTCGGCGTTGCCTGCTTCCCTGAGGACGGCACCAGTCGGGAGTCTCTTTTTACCTTGATGGACAGCTTTCTCTACAATGCAAAAGCTATGGGGAAAAACCGCGTTTGTCATTCCAGAGCTTCTATTTCCTGAAATATAAACGGGGTGATGCTTTTGCCAGGCTGCAAGTATAAATTAGTTTTCGCAGCACTTTTGCTGCTGCTTTTTTCAGGAACAGATCTTCTTGCTGATTGGACTTGGAAATTCCCTTTTTATTCTGATCCCCCCCCGGTTTCTTTACCTGCCAAGGACTCTGTGTCTGCACCATTAGTCAGGAAAAGCAGTCCAGCATTACTAAAAAACCACGATCCATCCGGCAAGAGCCCGGATGGTAATACTCTGCTCACCCCTTTGCCGGCGCAACTGCCGGTATTGAAGTCAGTAGATTTAAAAGCCACAGCTGCTAGCGATTCTGATAAATCCACACCTGCGAAGCTCTTGCCGACTCTTGCTCTGCAACCTCGTCAATCAGCTCAGTTCAAGCCTGATTTTACCTATCAGACGTATCTTGTGAATGAAGACAGCCACTGGAAAGGTCAGGTACTTCTTGATGGATGGGTGACAGTTGCTCCTCATGCAACACTTTTCATTCACCCTGGTACCCTGATCCGTGCAGCTGATGGTTCGGGTCTCCTCGTACAGGGGAGGCTTGTCATGAAAGGGGAAGCCGACAGGCAGATTGTGATCTCTTCACTTTTTTCGGAATCACGATCCTCTGACTGGCGCGGCATTTTTTTTATTGGAACAGATAAAAACAACATATTTGAACATGTTCGTCTGGAAGGTGCTGAAACGGCAATAAACGCGAGATTTTCATCTTTTTCCGCAAGGCAGGTCGCAATCAGCAACTCTTTGATCGGAGTTCATCTTCAGGGTGGAACCGGTTTTCTGTCAGCTGCTAGTTTTACCTCCACAGAGACCGGGATTGTTGTAACAAACAGCGAATTAACTCTTGACAAGGTTTCATTTGAGCGTTCTGGCAGAGGGATTGTTGCCAGCAGTTCTGAGCTTCTGGCCGCTGATCTGCTCATTGCCCGGAGCTCTTTTACAGGGCTGTCGGCAGAGCAGACACAGTTGAAAATAGAGCGTCTTTCAGCTGTTGGCAATGAGACAGGAGCAAGGCTGGAAAAGTGCGAAGGGTCGATAATTGACTCTACTTTCAGGGATAACAGGGAGAGTGGTGCAGTATTGATCGCTTCAGGGATTAAAATGACAGGCAATCTCTTTACCGGCAACAAAACAGGGCTTCAGCTTGATGACAATCTTCCTGCTGTCTGGGGGTCTGCTTTCTACAGTAACAGAAGTTATAATTTTCTCTATCTTGGAGAGGAAAAGCTTTATTTTGGTGGGAACTGGTTTGGTGGAGCAGAAAAGGGGGAGCTAGAACGTACATTTTTCAGCAAGCGGCCGGGAGCAGTTCGCCTGGATCCGGTATTGGCTGCTAATCCGCTGCTTGTCCGATGACCGGGAATCAATCTGACGTGATCATCTATCTTGATAATGCAGCTACATCTTTTCCCAAGCCTGAAGAGGTTTACCTGGCACAGGAACAGGCATTTCGCCAGGTCGGTGTTGCTCCGGGTCGCGGAAGTTACCGCCTTTCGATCGAAGCTTCAAGAATTCTCTTCAGGGTTCGCGAATCAGTGGCACTTCTGTTCGGTGTCAAGGATGCATCAAGAGTAATATTCACACATAGTGCCACAGAAGCACTGAATATGGCTATCAGGGGGTTGTTGCAGCCGGGAGATCATGTTGTTACCACGACGATGGAGCATAATTCTCTCGCCAGACCTCTATACAGAGCTCAGCGCGAAGGGGTTGACGTAACCTGGATTGAAGCAGACAAGGACGGCTATGTGACTAAAGAGAAGATCGCTGCTGCGCTTCGTCCCAGGACCCGTCTTGTTGCCCTTGCCCACTGTTCCAATGTTACCGGCGCTGTAAACCCTGTCGAGGAGATTGGCGCTTTTCTTGCCGGAGAGAGGGCTCTGTTTCTTGTTGATGGAGCGCAGAGCGCCGGGAGTATCCCTCTCAATATTTTAGAGGCAAACATAGATCTCTTTGCAGCAGCCGGACACAAAGGTTTATATGGCCCACCCGGCACAGGCTTTCTTTATGTTTCTCCGGGGGTCGATCTTGAGCCCCTGCTTGTTGGAGGGACTGGAGGCGGATCTTCTGATATTGATCAGCCGCTTTCCATGCCGGAGAGTTATGAAAGCGGCACAATGAATACTCCGGCAATAGCCGGGCTTGGAGCCGGTCTGGATTTCATTTCGGGAAGAACTGTTGCAAATATTCAGAAGCATGAGCACTCTCTGGTAACAGCACTGATTCATGGCCTTGGCGCAATCAGCTCTGTTACTCTCTACAACAGTTCCGGAGTAAGAGCTCGTGGTGGTCTGGTCTCTTTTACATTGGCAGGTATCGATCCGGCAGTCATCGGTTTCAGGCTTGACCACGAGTACGGGATATCTGTCCGAGTGGGTCTCCACTGTGCGCCGCAGGCGCATAGAACTATCGGCACTTTTCCTGAAGGGACTGTGAGAGTAAGTCCGGGGATCTTCAATACCGAGGATCAGATTGACAGGTTTATTCAGGCTATTCGGGAAATTGCGGGGTAAAAATATGAAAACCCTTATCAGCACTCTTCTATTGATGGTATTAACGACTGTTTCCGCCTGTTCTCTTGCACCGGAAAGGGCTGTAACACGTCAGGAGCTGTACAAGACAAACGTATTCAGTGAATTCAGTGTAAAGGATTCACCCGAGAGTGTTCTGGCAACCCTGAATCGCGAGGGAGAGGTCGTACTGGAAGGAACGAGCAAGTTTGGAGATGAATATTTCATAAAAATTCTGGCAACCGGCAAGGGTCTCAGGATTCGTCTGTATGCAAAGTAACCGGAGAAATCAAAAATGAAAACCTTTGTTCTTGACACAAATGTGCTGTTATATGATCCGCACGCTCTTTACAAATTTGAAGAGAATATCATTGTCATTCCTATTACTGTCATTGAAGAGATAGACAAGTTCAAGAAGGATATGAACGAGACCGGCAGGAATGCGCGCCACGTTTCAAGGCTTCTTGATGCCTTGCGCAGCAGCGGCTCTCTTTCCCAAGGGGTCATGCTGGAATCCGGCACTCTTCTCAGGGTCGAGATTTACGAAGAGCGCGTAATAAAGCGACTGCCGCCTGAACTAAGAGCCGACCGGGGTGACAACAGGATTCTTGCTGTTGCCATGGATATCAAGGAGCGCGGTGAATCCTTTCCGGTAATTCTTGTGTCAAAAGATACAAATCTCCGGATAAAGGCTGATGCGCTTGGGCTTACAGCAGAAGATTACGAGTCTGACAAGGTTGAGATTGAGGATCTTTACAGCGGGATGACAGAGCTCAAGGTTGACCCGGAGATAATTGACAGATTTTATGGCCAGGGGTGGCTCGAACCTTCTGATTCATTTCTCCCTAACCAGTTTGTCTCAATGAGTGATCGAACCAACTCTTCCCATGCTGCCATCGGTCGTTTTGATGCAGGTAAAAATCGGATACTGCCGCTTCGGAAAGGGGGAAAGAACGGTATCTGGAGCATTCTCCCCAGAAACCGTGAGCAGTCACTTGCCATTGACATCCTGCTGGATGATGAGATCAAGCTGGTGACACTTGTCGGGAAGGCCGGTACAGGCAAGACTCTGCTTGCTATTGCCGCAGGCCTTCACAAAGTGGCGGAAGAGAATGTCTACAACCGGCTGCTGGTCTCAAGGCCGGTTTTCCCCATGGGGAGGGATATAGGCTTTCTTCCGGGTGATATTGAAGAGAAGCTTGCCCCATGGATGCAGCCGATTTTTGATAATGTCGAGCTGCTCCTCTCCGGGCATGAGTCTGAAAAGCGCCATAGCAAGGGGTACAAGGAGCTTGTAGCCATGGGTATCATGGAGATTGAGCCGCTGACCTATATCAGGGGGCGCTCTATCCCAAATCAGTTCATGATAGTCGATGAAGCTCAGAATCTTACACCTCATGAAATTAAAACCATCATTACAAGAGCAGGTGAAGGGACAAAGGTTGTTCTTACCGGAGACCCTTACCAGATTGACAATCCGTATGTTGATGCTTCAAGCAATGGTTTGACTTATCTTGTTGAACGACTTAAAACTCTCAAAATCACTGGTCATGTGACAATGACCAAGGGGGAGCGGTCGGAGCTGGCAGAGCTTGCAGCGAACCTGTTGTAATTCCTTGATGATGCATTCGCAAATTCTCAAATAAAGTCCAGGTGTGCGCCACAGCCACACGATAAGCGGCACGTAAATGAGCACGTTGACCAGGAGCCCTGCTGCCGCACCGAAAATCAGCATCA
>JANNRW010000255.1:0-7003 GCA_031401815.1 Geobacteraceae bacterium
GCAACTTCCGGTTTGGTCTTTGCATTTAGCCTCCCCTCCCTTGACGGGAGGGGATTGAGGGGTGGGTGAAGGTGCCGTCATCGTAAAGCATGGCAAATTACCCCACCCCCTAACCCCCTCCCGCAAGGGGAGGGGGACTTATACGGCAACTGCAAATACCAAACCGGACACTACTGATCCGAATCAGGTATTGAAGATTTATTCGTAAATTCTCTAAAAAATAAGTCCCCTCTCCCCAAGGGGAAGAGGGGACTTATTGCGAGTATATCAGTTTTACGTCGGATGAATGTCTGTTCCACGATAAGCATGTCCTGTTGCGCTCTTGGCCAGATTACCGGTCTCCTCGGCTGATTTGATGCTCTCCTTGCCGCAGCCTGCGCATTTGAATGTCGGAACTTCAACCACGAACTTGAAAGGTTCTGCATGCTTGAACTCGACTTCAACTTCCTTTGACTGCTTGCCTGTTGGGGTAGCAGGGAGTTCCTGGGCACAGCCGGGGCAGTGGTAGTGTTTGGTGAAGAACCCTTTTTTTGTAGCACTGGGAACAAATTTGTAGGCATCCGGATCCATTACAGAGTCCATCAACAGACCGGCAAACATCGGGTAGACGAAGCGCTTGTGACCCTGGTCGCAGAGTGCGGCGGGCATGGCATGTATGGTCACTTTTACCCCACCCTCTTCGCCACTGAAAGTGTCGATAGGTTTTACTGTCATTGCACCTTTACATTTGCTGCATGGCCCTTGTGGTTTGCTCATGATTGTTATCTCCCTGTTTTTTAAATTATGAAGTATGAGGTATGAATTATGAAGTATGAAAAAGGAGTCTAGGAAATGGAAAGACCGGGGGGCGCTCTTCCCTGTGGCATGCTTGAAAAACTGAGCGAACTGGAACTGTATGACTGTATGTAGTGTGGAGGAGTGTCGGCCAGTGTCGCTAATAATACCGCAGCAGGTTTGACGCTTCTGGCGATAATTGAAATTGTGGCTTTTCGGGTCTGAGGCAGAGGGGATGTTTTCAGGCAGGGGGCGTCAAGGCTGGGTATGCTTTCGGTTGAAAAAGAGACCGGCACAACCACCAGCAGAGAAAAAATAAGGATTTGAGATAAAACTCTTATCACGGAAGCGCCCCTAATCAGGTTATGCGCAGATATCAGGTGTGGGAGTTAATCAGTATACACCTTTACAATCAAACATCGGTTTGACAGATTCTGTATACCATAGGAGCGATCCAATTAAAAGCAATTACCGTAGATAAACCTAGAAAAAGCATTTAACACAGAGACACAGAGGCACTGAGATAATCATTACAAAGACTTAGGTAAAATATCAGCTTCATTTGTGTTTGCCTTTCAGGTTGTAAGGTAATTTCAAAAATCTCAATGATTTCCTCTGCGTCTCGGTGTCTCTGTGTTTCAACTGCAGTTTTTAGGATAAAAGTTAAAAAAAAGGGGCGTGAATGAATTCACGCCCCTTTTCAATATTCGTACAATGTTACAAACTCTGATCATCCAGCAACAGCCCAAGCTTTCCGGCCAGCCAGCGTGTGGTGGTGGCCTGAATTATGATGGTGAGCAGGATTGCGATGAAGGTTATTGATGCGATAATCTCAGCTCCAGGGACTTTCATGCCGACCAGAATACCGGCCAGTGCGCCTGGTATGACACCTGTTTCCCGTGTCCAGCACATGAACAGCATTTCGTTCAGGCTCCATTTTGCTCTTCTGTCAGGGAGTGCTGAAAGAAAGACCGTGGCTGGTCTGGCAATAAACATGAGAACTGCTGTCAGGGCAATGCCGCTCCAGAGATATTTACCCATCATGGCAAAATCAACCTGGCTGCCAAGAAGAATGAAGATGAACATCCGCATTATGAGCGAAGTCGTAAGAATGAAATCCTCCAGCTTCTCCTCCTCGCCATGCTCCATCTTGAAACCGAAAGCATCCTTGTTGCCAAGCATGATGCCGAATACGAATACAGCCATGAAACCGCTGGCATGGAAGTTCTCGGCGCTCATATAGGCGCCCACTACAGCCATAAGTGTAACCAGAGGGGCATACTCAAGGAGGAAGCTGAATTTCTCATGGGCAATGAGCAGGGCTGCCAGATAACCAAGAACTCCGCCAACCAGTATCCCTATAAAGGCATTGCTGAGAAGATCCATGGTTGCCTTGCCGAGTGAGAATTGACCACTGGTTCCCATGATGATCCCAAGCAGGGCAAAAGTGACAATGGCACCCATGGCGTCATTAAAGGCAGATTCACTCATTACGGTCTGGGCAACACGATCCTTGATTCTTACCTGTTTGAATACCGGTACCAGAGTTGCCGGGTCGGTAGAGGCAATAACAGCGCCGAACAACAGAGCGGTCATGAGTGACATTCCGAGAATCTGTGTTGCGGCAAAGCCGACTATGACAACTGTTATGACAACTCCAATCGTAGCAATTACTACAATTGTTATCCAGACCTCTTTAAGGACTTTCAGCCGCAGGCTTGCCCCGCCGTCAAAAAGAATGTAACAGGAGCCGAAAATAAGGATCAATTGATTAAAGGCTGAGTCAGCCTTTACACTGATAATCCCTCCCATTTCAGGCCCAAGACCAATGCCTATCAAAAGGAATACCACAACATCCGGAACCTTCAGTTTCGAGGCAAGGATGCCGCTGAAGGAGCCTGCACCCAAAATGATGCCGATTACCAGCAGGATTTGCTTTGCAGAGTGAATTGCCGCAGATTCCATGAAGTACCATCCTTTGACAGAGCTGAAATTATCATTTTGAGAAGAAATATAATCAGGCAGATTTGGTAAAAGAAGAGTCTGGTAACCGGGGGGGGATGCCCCCCGGTCAGAGTAGAATCAGACGCCGAATTCCACTGAAGTGCAGACGAGTTTGCCATCCTTGTTCTTTTCGAGGACGACACGAGTTTTCGGATCCTGAGTGTTGTAGTTGTCAGTGTCAAAAGTGCGTTTGTGGTAAATGAGCACCGGCTTGTTTGGATCCTTACGATCCTCTTCATCCGGCTTGCCAAACTTCTCAATAAGTTCTGCTTCTGTCTTGTCCGCTGCAAAACCCTGGAACTGGCCGCGCGGCATATCACCCTTTTTGCAGGCTACAATCAGTAGAAGAAGGCTAAGCAGTAGAACAGCTTTTTTAAATCGGGAAAACAAATTCATTTCTCTAACTCCTTTTTCTGGTTTTTATGATCTGCAAAATCCATTTGCAGCATCAATCTTATTGAAAAACTTAGTAAAAATACAGCAAAACAGTATTTGTTGTCAAGCTGGAAATCTAAATTATGTTCATGGGGGTGGATTCCGCTTTACAGGGTAAGGATATACGTAGGGGCAAAGCAAAAGTTTCACCTGCTTTGCCCTTGTTGCCACAAAAATTAAAGGCGGGCAAAGCAGATAAACCATGCTTTGCCCCTACGCAAAAGACGTTTTCGTTTAATCTCAACGTGACTGCAGGATGATCTGAACCTTGGCTACTGTAAGGGCGATCCAGAGAGTAGAGAGAAAAATAAATGTTGCCAGCGGAATATGGCGATCCAGGATGATTTTGGGGGAGATAAAACGGACAACAGAGGACATCGGCGCAGTAATCATTTTCAGCAGGGTAAAGACGAAATTTGTTTCACGTTTTTCGCCGGCCATGATGAACAGAATGGCCTGGCCGACATAGGCAAGCAGGGCTACTTCAAGAATGGCTTTAAACATCTGGATGAAGAGCAGCATTATTTTACCTCTGTCCTGTTGGTGTCTGCAACCAGTTTGCGGGTTACTTTGGGATCGAATGTCTTCAGATGTGCGATGACTTCATCGACTTTCTTCTGCTCGTTCAGGGTGTAATAGGCCATACCGAGGTGGTACCAGGGGTAGGGGCTCAAGGGCTGAATTTCGCCTGCTTTTGCCAGCGCTTCGGCAGCCTCCCGGTGGCTGCCCAGTTCGGCAAAACAGAGCCCCATGCCGTACCAGGCGCGGTCCATCTTGGGTGACAGATTTACTGCTGCCTGAAAAGAGCCAATGGCCTCTTCGAATTTTTTGTCAGCTTCAAGTACGTAACCAAGGTTAAAAAGTGTGACCGGATCATTCGGAGTTATACGCAGAGCCTCCCTGAAAAAGTGCTCTGCCTGTGGCAGCTGTTTCAAAGAGGCGTACAGATGCCCAAGACAGTTGATAGCGAGTGCAAAGTCGGGATCCTCAGCAATTGCCTGGTTGAACAGTTCAATAGCACGGTCATATTTACTGAACATCTGGAGGATACGAGCCTGAAGAAAGTAAAGCCATTTGATCATATTGGTTCGAGTCCTTTTCTGATAATTTGAGGGTTGCATTTAATAGCACAGATTCCAAAAAGTTGCAAACAATTGTCCTGAAAAAAACAGGGCTCGCATTGCGAGCCCTGTTTTTCTACATATGTAACCTGAATCAGGTTCCTGCTGTATCGATATCCCCTTCAAGTGCAGGATAGCGGCAGTGTTCGACAAGCTCCTGAACTGCCTTGGATGGCGGGTCAGTCAGATGGCTGACGATCAGCATGACAGCCAGGCCGAACGGCATGCCGAATACACCGGCACAGATAGGAGCAAAACCGAACCACTCATTGGCAGGGACGCCGCCAAAGAACGGATAGGTGCGCACCATGTAGAACATGGCCAGGCCGAGTCCGCCAACCATGCCTGTTATTGCGCCCCACTTGTTGGCCCGCTTGTAGAAGACGCCTAAGACCATGGCCGGGAAGAAGGCCGAAGCTGCAAGTGAGAAGGCCGCGCCAACCAGGAATAGAATGTTCCCCGGTTTGAGTGAGGTTACATAAGCTGCAATAAGAGCAACAATCAGCAGCAGACCCTTGGAGATGGCGACCCGCTTTGCAGTTGAGGAAGAAGGGTCGATCATCTTGTAGTAGAGGTCGTGGGAAAGTGCATTTGCAATGGTCAGAAGGAGCCCGTCAGCAGTAGAGAGCGCTGCGGCCAGACCACCGGCTGCAACCAGACCTGAGATAACATATGGCAGGCCGCCGATTTCAGGGGTTGCCAGAACGATGATGTCTGTGCCCAGTACGATTTCGGCAAGCTGGACAATGCCGTCCTTGTTGAAGTCGGTAAGATTGAGCAGGGTCGGGTCGATCTTTGCCCAGCTTGCAGCCCAGGCAGGGAGGGTTGCATACTGTGAGCCGACCAGGAAGTGATAGACGTCATACTTGGCGAAAACCGCAAGTGCAGGTGCCGAGAAGTAGAGGAGGAAGATGAAGAGAAGTGACCAGAAGACAGATTTCCTGGCTTCACGCACTGACGGAGTTGTGTAGTAACGGGTCAGGATGTGCGGCAGCGATGCTGTGCCGATCATCATGCAGAATACTATACCGAGGAAGTTGCGGCGTGATTTGTCCTTGGCTGCCTGATCCTTACCCTTGAAAGGTTGTGCATGAGGGAAGATCGGAGCTGCACGTCCAGCAAGTGCTTTATCCTTGGTCCACTTGGCTTTGGCAGCAGCGACATCTTTTGGATAATCTGCAACTGCTTTTTCTGCTGCGGCGATCTGGTCAGCAGGAGCAGCAGCGGTTTTAAGAGCAACTACAGCAGCTTCAAGATCAGTTTTCCCTTTTGCAAGGGCTGCATCAGGTGCTTTCAGTGCTTCGGTTGCAGCATTGGCACGTGCTGTCATGATTGCGCGTACTTCAAGCTCTTTCGGATCAGCATTGAGCACGATCTCACGGGCAGTTACTTTAGCCAGAATGCCGCCGTAGGCGATCTGCGGGATCGGGTTACCGGCATGTTTGACCGACATCCAGATAAGCGGTGTCAGGTAAGCGACGATGAGAATGATGTACTGTGCTACCTGTGTCCAGGTAACAGCCTTCATTCCACCCATGAAGGAGCAGACAAGGATTCCGCCAAGACCTACGAAAACCCCTGCGCCAAACTCAAGACCGGTAAAGCGGCTGGTGATTAGACCAACGCCGTAGATCTGGGCAATAACGTAGGTAAAGGAGCAGAGAACTGCGGCAAAGATGCCGATGGAGCGGACAATGTTTCCGCCGTAGCGCTCGCCGAGGAAATCCGGAATGGTGAACTGGCCGAATTTGCGCAAGTATGGAGCGATCAGCATTGCAACAAGGCAGTAGCCACCAGTCCAGCCGGTGACAAAGGCAAGGCCGTCAAAGCCGGAGAGATACAGTGTGCCGGCCATGCCGATGAAGGAGGCGGCGCTCATCCAGTCTGCGCCGGTTGCCATGCCGTTGAAAAGAGCAGGTACGCGGCGGCCTGCCACGTAATACTCGGAAGCGTCAGTGGTGCGTGCCATGACCCCGATACCGCCGTACAACGCTACTGTTGCAAAGAGGAAGATGTACCCCATCATTGTACGGGTCATACCCATCTGCTCTGCAATCCCGAGGAAAATCAGGAAGAGGAAAAAACCACCGGTGTACCAGGTGTAGTATTTCTGAAGTTGTTTGAAAAACGCTCTGTTACTCTGTTTTGGCTCGCTCATTCGTCGTCTCCTTCGTGAACACCGTATTCGAGGTCCAGGTTATTCATGTAGTGCTGGTAGTACCAGATCAAAAGAACGTAGATGATCAGGGAGCCCTGGGCGTTCATGTAGAACCCCAAGGGGAAACCAAAGATGACGATGCTGTTCAGCTCGCCCGAAAACCAGCCGACAACAAACGTTGTGAAGAACCAGATACTCAGCAGGATCGCTGTGATGACCAGGTTCTTGTTCCAGTACTCATGATGCTTTTCAGTTAGTTGCATTCCTTGTCTCCTTTTTCAGTTGATTGCAATCCGTTTTATTCGATTTTTTCAGCTCTTTACGGACTGCTCAGCCATCTGCGAAAAATTACTGTACAGCGCCAGTTACAATCCTCCTTTGTCTGAAATATGAAACGCCAGCGAATTGGTCCTGCAAGTTTTCGTTTTTTGTTGCACTCCTTTCGTTGAGTTGGAAAAAATAATAACAGGCTAATCCACCAAAAAATGTACTTGCAAATCCTCAAATAAAG
>JANNRW010000256.1:0-12045 GCA_031401815.1 Geobacteraceae bacterium
TATCAAGGCATATCCGTTCATCCTTTGCTTGAGTAACTTATATACTTATGGGCGTCCCCTTAGCCCCGCCTTTGCTTGAGTAACTTATATACTTATGGGCGTCCCCTTAGCCCTTTGGGCGTCCTTGAGTAACTTATATACTTATGGGCGTCCCCTTAGCCCTTTGGGCGTCCCCTTAGCCCCTTAGCCCCGTGAAAGTTGTCTTCGACACCAATCTCCTTCTGGCGGTTTTACCCCACCTCCAGAACCAGCCGTATAGCATGTTTGATCTGCTGCAACTCTCCCTCACCGACAACTGATGGAGAGCAAGAAGGTATTGTCGGACAAGCGGGAATTGGGGACGTATGCCCTGGACAGCAGTCCGTTGGTGCGGAAATTTGTGAAGACCGATATAATTGATTAGACTGTAATACTAATTTGTATTATAACTTAAACATATGAAGAGATATAACGAACAACATATTCGTAAAGCGGAAATTGCCCAGCTGATTCTGCTGTACCATATCTATGCCCAAACCGGCAGCCATCAGCTCATATTTCAGGGCGGGACGGCTCTGCGCTGGTGCTATGGCGGCAGTCGTTTTTCGGAAGATCTTGATTTTGTGACAGCCATGCCATGGGAGACACTGGATGCGTTGCTGGCAAAATCAATCAAGGGGGCCGAACGGGAGATGATGCCCCACTTCGGATCCGGTAAGCTTTCTGTGGCAGACAAGACAGTTCGGACTGGTTCCAGAAAACTGCTTCTTACCTGGCAGTCTGACACCGTCAGGGAAAAACTTTCCATCAAGATTGAATGCGAACCGCTGGTCAGCGAGACGAAGCTTGAAACTGAAAAGCTGGTCATGTCGGCATTGCCGTCGGTTTCATATCTGGTGATGGCCGGCGAGTTCCGCATTCCCCGCCCCAACAGCGTACTCGTTGTCGAAACACCCTCAGAGATCCTGTCCGACAAAGTGCGCGCCCTGCTTGAGCGTCAATACCTTAAAGGGCGCGACCTGTTTGATATCTGGCTGCTGAGGGAGAATCCTGCAGCAGAGCTGAGGCAGGATCTGGTTGAGCAGAAACTGCGCTGCTATTCATGGCCGTTCAAGGCAGCCCGAACTCCGGAGTTTTTTCTCCAGCCGACATCAGAAGCGCTGCTGAAAGATGCGTTGGAGCAGGATCTATCCCGCTTCCTCCCACCGGGGGTCATGACAGCCCATCGCGAAAACGGATATCGGGATTTTTTCGAGTCGGTGCGGAGACTTTGCAGTGAACTCCAGACAATGGGGATTGTACCGGCATGAGTACTCTACAGGTGTTGCAGCAGTTGCCACGGCTTTTCCGTTATGCCGATGTGCAGAAATACAGCGGGAATGCCAATGTTTTCCTGACCAGGGCGTTGAAATCCGGATTGATTGAGCGGCTGACCAGGGGGGTGTATATTAATTCCGGCATAAAAGGTATGCCGCAGATCGAGGAAGCAGCCTGCTTTATCCGCACCCCCTGTTACATCTCGTGCGAGTGGGCGCTCAACTACCACGGCATCACCATTCAGGCGCCGACCGTCTGCACGGTGCTGACTCTGAGTACGGCGGTGGGCGAGGCGAGACGACTCACCTGGCGCGGTACGGATATTGAGTTTTCACGGATTGCAGAGAAACTGTTCACCGGTTTCAGCATGCAGGACGGATTTTCGATTGCCTCTCCGGAAAAATCGCTGCTGGACACGATCTATATCCGGAAGGGTTTGCCGGTGCGGGATGAACTGGAACTAGACGGGGTTGATACTCTGCTGCTGCGCAAGATGGGTGGAGTATACCCGAAGCGGGTGCAGATTGAGGTTGATGAACTCGTCAGGCAGATGACCGGATGAGGAAGGAACGGGGGAATTTCAGATTCCGGAGATTTGAAGATCAACTGTTTACGCTCCATTTATGAATTAAAGACAGGCTTTCAGGTATAGAGTTCTCTATCTCTTCGGTATCGTAATCTGCCTGAAGTCCAAGCCAGAAACCGGCGCTAGTGCCGAAAAACCGCGATAAGCGAACAGCCGTGTCAGCGGTTATTGCTCGTTTACCATTACAAATGGCAGAGATTCTTGGCTCTGTAACTCCGATTTCCTTTGCCAAGCGATACTGGCTTACCCCCAGTGGAATCAGGAATTCCTCCCGAAGGACTTCGCCAGGATGTATGTTTGGTAGTTTTTTCATAGTATTCACCTTTAGTGATAGTCGCAAATTTCAACTCGGCTAGCTGTTCCTTCGCTCCAGATGAAGCAGATTCGCCACTGGTCATTAATTCTTATACTCCATTCTCCTTCACGGTCACCGGAAAGCTTTTCCAACCGGTTCTGTGGAGGTATGCGAAGATCGTCAATCCGTCGCGCGTTGTTCAGCATACGCAACTTACGCCGTGCAACTGCTTGAATCTGGGTTGGCAGGCGGCGTGAGAAATTCCCTTCCCATATCTTTCGAGTTTCGCTGTCATGGAACGATGCAATCATGTTTAAAATACTATCGCAGAACGGAAGCAACGTCAATCGACATTTATCAAAAAAAACATTTACTCACGCAACTACGCAATGAACGCGACGAAATTCAGACTCTTAAGAAGATTTGTAACCTCGCCAATCTGGTGATTGATATTATCGTTTGACAGCCTGTTTTTCTGTCAGTCAATCGGCGACTAGAATTATTAGCTTTTACGATATATTCCCACCACCGACACAAACTCTTCAGCCAGCTCAGCTCTTCTCTCTTCCGGCTCCAGCAGCTCCGCCTCAGCGCCGAATGACATGATCCATTTCTTCACATCAAACCAACCAGATGTCTTCAGTTCCAGATCAATTTTACCATCATCCAGATCGGTAATGATTTGCCCTTTTGCCCAAATCCTTTCCTTAATGTAGCGTGCCTTATCGGCTGTGAAGCGAACCTTAACCGTAATAGGATCGTCATAAAAAATGCTGAAAGCATTCTCAAGCAGAGCATCAGCGTCGAAATCTTCCGGCTGGTGGAAAGTCTCGGCGGTTAGCGTCAGCTTAATGATTCGCTCCACCGCAAGCACCCGAATGTGGCCGTATGAGGTAGTCCGCACAAACAGGTAGAGCCCGCCATCCCGCTCGAAGAATCTGAGCGGATCAATCTTGAACTCTTTTATCCTGTCATCGTGGAAGGAGTGATATTCAACCAGACAGCTCTTTAGCCTGAAAATGCTGTCGGTAAGCACTTCGATGATATCCTCTTTATCACTGTAGTCCTTGGTGAACTTGGATGATGGCACAAAAAGGGTTTTTACCTGATCAAGCCGATCTGCCAGGCCTTCCGGCATAAAAGCGTCCAGCTTGGCAAAAGCGGCGTCGATATTGTGCTCAATATCAGTGCCCTTGAATATCCTGCGATTGCCACGGATAAAATAGAGGGCAATCAGTTCGGATAGAGATAACTTCAGTTCCGGCACATCAAGATTAGGAAGCTTCTTCAGATATGCATCGGTGAAGCGGAAGCGTTTCCTGCCGTCAAGAGCGGAGGAATCCTCGTAAAGAGGGAAATTAAGCTCTTCCAGGGTATCGCGAATCCTGTAGGCAGTCCTCCTGTCCACATCGAGTCCCTTGCGCAATTCGTCCATTGTTGCGCCACCCGGCCTTGCAAGTATTTCCACAGCTTTAAGAACCTTAACCAGATGTCGCGCCCAGTACATAGATCACCTCGATAAATACATAACCGTTGTGTCTAAAAATGCCACAAGTGCCTGCTATCGTCAAAACATAATAAAAGTAAGTTATTAAAACAATCTATGCTAATTATAGCATTAGAATTGAAATTTTTGGAGGAACAGATCATATGGAATGGAATAGAAAATTTCCGATACCGAACAGAGCAGATCACACGCCTCAGCAGGATGCAAAGAGGGAATTTTACCCGGAGCTGGATTTGAGCAAGGCCGATGTAATCATGTCAGACGGCAGACCTGCGGTGATTGAAAACTGGTACGACAGGGACATGGAATTATTTTGTCGGACCGTGTTCTATTCAATGGTTGACATTGAGTCGTGGAGCGAACTTGAGCATTACACCTACATTGCTACAAACGGATTGTTAAAGGGTAAGTTAACACTCGATGAAGGGGCCGGCCTTCAGCAAATTGTCGATCCATCAGGTAATGAAATTTGGAGTGTGACAATAGTGATGGCCTGAACAAACGAGATCAGTTTCAGCAGCAACAATTTTTCCGGGAAGAGAGTAAAGACCTATGAAGCGTGAGCTTGCCGAACGTATAACTGGAAAATGCCTGTCCATCTATGAGAGAAAACGCACGCTCAGAGCGGTATTCCGCTTTCTGGATCGCCTTGATCTCCCCGGTTCCAGCAGTAATGAACTCTGGGAACAAGAGATACGCCCCGCCATAAGGAGAGAGTTTTTTTTGTCTTTGTCGGTAGACTCATTTTTTGAAGAAATACTTCCTCTCTGTCGGTCTGCAAAAAAACCGGGCAATCTTTTATCTGGTATCTGGAATCGGCTTGACGATTTGCCATTTGATTACGATGAATACAGTGAATTTGTTGACCGAATCGAAGAGGCATTCAAGAGGCTTCCCAACCCGCCGAGTCGTGATGACTGGGATGATCTTGAGGAACATCTTCGCAAATGACAACAGTGAAATCAAAAAGGAGTCAAGTGAAACTCAGTAAAGGCATCTCCATGGAAGCACCACCGGGATCAGAGTATCTGTTGGGCAAAGCACGCAAGTATCTGAAGGTTGGGCCGGATATCTATCGCACCGGCGATTTCTTCAAGATGCCATCGGCAGATTATCCGGAATCAATACTTACGATAATACAGCATGGTATGGAACAGATAAGTCGGTTCCAGGGATTCTCGCGTGAAAACCCCTTTGAAGGTCTGGGTGTGGAAGGATTCTACGCGTTGTTAATGACTCTTCACTTTGAGTTGGTTCTACAACGAGCTTATCCGTTGGACGAGGTGACTTTTCTGGATGAAATGCAGGTGAAACATTTAGTAACGGGCAAGGAGATAGTTCTTTACAACAAGGTGCTCAAATCCGGTTATGAATGCTTGAAAGGATAATACTATGATCGATAACAGTGCCTTTGCCCTGACAGAGGAAGAACTAACCCGTTACAATCAGTGGGCCGAAGGAATCTCCGTTGCAATGGTTAATGCGGAAATAGAATCATGGACTCTTGAGGTGAATTTCAGCTTCTGGAATCTGGGCAAATCTATTGAGGCTCGTTGCGGGTCAAATGTGCTGGTGATTAGGGATGACCTTTGAACCCTGGCTCAAAGAGTAATAAAATAGAGGATTGAAGCACTGTGTCTAAAATTGCCACACCCCTGTTGTACGCTGAGTGCATGGGAAAAAATACAGGGGGTATAATGAAACTGATAGTCGCCGGAAGTAGAAGAATCACCGATTATAATGTTGTTAAAGAGGCTATTGATGGACTAGTAGCCCAAGGGATGGCAATAACTACCATAATCGAAGGGACTGCCCGAGGTGTTGACAGGCTGGCATCACGTTATGCACAGGAGCATGCCCTTGAGAACATCCGCGTTCCTGCCGAGTGGAAACTATATCAACGCGGCGCCGGCATTCAGCGCAACCGCAGAATGGCTGAAATGGGTGATGCTATGCTGGCGCTCTGGGACGGGAGGTCACGCGGGACTATGAACATGATCCAAATCGCCAAAAGTCTGGGGTTGCCGGTTACAGTGGTAAACGTTACTTCGACTGGCGACGGGGACATAATAAGGGAGGAAGGATGATATCCACAGTATTTTTTGCCCACGGAAAGGAGAGCGGTCCGCTGGGGGGCAAAATCATGGCGTTGGCCGATGTGGCAAAAAGTCGCGGTTATCGGGTGGAAACTCCTGACTACACTGATCTTGTTGATCCTGACAAACGGGTGGATCGTTTACTCAGTCTATGCATCGGTCATAAGGTGGATCTGCTGGTCGGTTCAAGTATGGGAGGGTACGTTTCCACGGTCGCGTCCATGAGGATCAAACCGCTGGGATTATTTCTCATGGCACCGGCGTTCTACATTCCAGGCTACGAAAAACAGGAACCTCACTCCTGCGCCGCAAAAACCACCATAGTTCACGGCTGGAATGATGACCTGGTACCGGTGGGAAATTCAATAAGATTCGCAGCTGGATGTCGTGCAGACCTTCATATTGTAGACAGCGACCACAGGCTGAATGATCAGATCCCGATGTTGTGCCTGCTTTTTGCCAGTCTTTTGGACGATATTCTATCTCAGCCAGGATAAATTTCCCGGAGATTTCATTTCGCATTCCCAGGCCGGACTGATATAGTTCCACTAATTTCAATTAAGGAGCTGTAAATACTGCTAATGCTCCACTTTCTCCTTACCCCTGACAAATCATCTTCACTGGCTCTCAAGCGCTGCGTGGCTGAAAGTGGCGCACGCATGAACGTCGTTGTCGGCACCTGGCCGGAGCTGCTGAGTCTGGCAAAAAACTGCCATATTCTGCCGACAGGTGTTGGTGAGTGGCAGGCACAGCTGGCTGCTGCAGCAGTAATGGAAAAGAATGCCTTCTGGAGCGGCTCTCTGCATAATGTTGAGTCCGAGACTGAGAGCATAACGGCTATCGTCGGCCAAACGCTATCCGGATTGCTGGCGGCAGCAGGATCGAACGTCAGACTTGCTGACCTTGATATCTCCGGGTTATCCCCACGGATACAAAAGCGCTTTAATGACTTGAGCGCTCTGCACAATGCCACGGGGAATATCCTGGCGCGCGATTTAATGCTGATACAGCAACTGCTGGAAGCGGGCGATGAACGCAGGCTGCGAGGTATCCGCGTCTACAACCTGGACGCGTGGCCGAAGCTCAATCCCTGGCAGCAGTCCCTTGTCGTGCATCTCAATAACAAAACTGATTCTGTACCGGAACCTGCCTTATTGGAGCTTCTCGCTAAGGCGGTCGCCAGTCCGCTCGCTCCTTCCGGAACCGCCCTGCGCCACCTACAGAGCAACCTGTTTGAAGCGACACCTGATAAGGCAATGCTCGACAACACCCTTCAATGGCTGGCGGTGCGGGATTATCTGCAGGAAGTTGAGGTTGCCGCTGGCATGATACAAAAGGCGCTGGCAGATGACTCTTCGCTTGCCTTTGCCGATATTGCATTGCTACTTCCCGGTGACGATCGTTACCTTGCTGCGGTGGACACGGTGTTCAACCATGCGGGGATTCCGTTATCCGGTCTGGGGATTGAAACCATTGAGCGGGACCTGGGGGGCGAGGCGGTCCTTAATCTTCTGTTAAGCCTCCATAAACCGGCTCCGATCATTGCGCTGGCCTCCCTCCTCGTTTCGCCGCTGATGCCTTGGGACCGGGTCGAAGGTAACCGTCTGGCAGATGAGGTGATGAACAACAGATTCAAGCTAAAGGCCCCCGATGGTTGCTCACTCACTGCTGCCAGAATGCTGGGTCTAATCCGTAAAGGCCCGACATCTGCGGCTGGGCTGCGTAATAAACTCCGGTTTTTTGCTTCGTTTCTCGCAAAGGATGAAACCCTGAAAACGTATAATGACCGTGCCCGTTCACTCTGTGATGATCTGGTTAACTACCTTGACGGACAGAATGGAGAAATACCGTGGTCTGAACTCCACAAACGGGTCGTTATTCAGCCGCAACCGGTCAAATCCGCACCTGATCTCTTTCGGGAAGCGGTGGCAGTCTTTCATGAGGGAGCAGAACCGTGGCGCACTGTACGGCGGCTATTCGTGCTCGGTTGCAGCGAAGGGCATTACCCCTCTGAATCTCTTCGTTCAAAAGTATTTACCGATGCTGAATTGCTCGCCTTGCAAAACGCAACCGGCCTGCAAATTGAGACTTCTACAGACCGGAACAAGCAACAGAGGCGCCTGTTTCGACGGCAGATCAGCAGCGCAACTGACGAAATTACCTTCCTTGTGCCGCGTCGCGATCCATTCGGGAAATTGTTGCCACCTTCTGCCTCACTGACCTTTGCAGCATCGCTATTTTCAAACATTGATGACGATGAAAAACTCGTTCTTGAACTTGATCGGGAAGATGATCGTGACAAAGTGCGCGGGCTGCCGCTTGCAAATGAGGAGCTGCCGGAAAGGACTGAACCCCCGGAAGTCACAGAGCTGAATCTTGGCTGCAATCTCCTTGAACTGGATAAGAAAGATGACGGTACACTCAAACAGGAATCTCCAAGCCGCCTTGAAACGCTGATGATCTCACCTCTGGCCTGGCTGTTTGACAGGCTGGGCGTAGAAGAGCGCGAATGGCAGCCGGAAACCCTGGATGTTATGTCGAAAGGGACGCTTGCACATCATGTTTTCGAACATCTGTTTGAGCGAAATAAACCTCTTCCGTCAACTGCGCTTATCGAACAAAAGGTGCCTCTACTCCTTGATGAAGGGATTCAGAAAATTATGCCATTCCTTAAACGGGATGAATGGAAGGTTGAGCGCGAACATCTCAAGAAGGATATTCTTAAAGCGGCGCTGCATTGGGGAGAAATTCTACATGAAATAGGCGCAGAAGTGCTTGACACCGAAACATCGCTACAAGGAACTCTCGGAGATCTGCCTATTCATGGCAATGCCGACCTGTTGCTTGAATTGCCTGGAGACAAGCTGTTGGTGGTTGATTACAAGAAGTCATCCAGTAAAGGGCGCAGAACCCGCATGAAACAGGGGTATGATCATCAGGCGGAACTGTACCGGAAAATGATCAAGACCGGAGGGCTTGAATATCCGGATAAGGCTCCCGAAGGGTTGGCGGAAAAGCTTGCCTTTTACAAATACGCCGGTGAAATCGGGACGCTTTACTACCTGATGAACGATCAGACAGCACTTACGGACACAAACGGCTGGATTTCAAAAAGTACCGGTGAAGAGGTAGACGCGGATACTTCAGTTGCCGCCATGAACCTCATCAATGACCGTATCAGAGAGTTAAAGCGCGGCAGGGTGGATTTGCAGCTGATGGAGAGCGAGAAGGTTTTGAAAGACAAGCTGGGATTGGGGACGTATGCCCTGGACAGTAGTCCGTTGGTGCGGATGTATAGCAAGTATGAATCAGTAAGTCAGCAAGAGTGACAATATGGTTGTGTGGCAATCGCCAAGGAGGAAGTGAATGCAAAAGATACTTTAGATTGATATGAACAATGGCCTGGTTGATTTCCCATCGGGAATAGCCCGTCTGGAAAATCATCTGAAATCCGAATATGAAGGCAGGTTTGACAATGTGCCAGGATTATTTGCCCTGATGTGTCCGTTAATTGGGGCTCTTAAGGTATATGAAATTTTGGCCGGGGAATATGACCCCTTCATACTGTCACAAGTGAAGTGACGATAAATATTTGTTCCTAATAGGAGGCAATTTTGAAAGAAGATATACTTGAGCAACTTGTATGCGATTACTTCGAAACGAAAGGATACTTTACCCAATGTAATGTGAAGTTCAAGCCTGTTGCAAGTGATGAAGGTTACGAACCAAAACAGCATGGTGTTCATAGTGATATTGATGTTCTTGGGTATAATCCGAAACTAAATGGTAAGGACCGTGTTATTGCAGTTAGCTGTAAGTCTTGGCAAGAAGGGTTTTCTCCTGATTGGGTAATAAATGCCATTTCCAAAAAGAGTAACCTTGGTGGTCGAGAGGTCTGGCGTTCTTTTAGGGAACTCGTAGATATAAAATGGTCTAGGGCGTTTAGAAAAGTTGTTAGGGATCAGACTGGAGTCGACGAGTTTGTTTATTATACTGCCGTTACTAAACTTGATAAAAACGCAAACAAAAAAGCATGGGAAGAAAATCCTGATTTCAAGAGTATGCTTCCTGGATGCGATATAAAACTAATCACCTTGCCTGAAATGGTGAAGTCGATTTCAGATAAAATGACAAAGACAGTCGCGAATTCGGATCTTGGCCGGACCATCCAACTATTGAAGGCTGCAGGAATGCTGAACGATAGTATCAGATAATATAGCTCAACTTAATTTTGCTAAAGGTTGTGTAAAGTGTTAGCTAAATCATTATGGTTTGACGGAACAGAATCAATATGCCTAATCAACACCTCACCATAGTCCCCGCCGGTGCCGGATCCGGCAAGACCCACCGCATTCAGGAAGAGCTTGCCAAGAGGATCAAGGCAGGCCTTGATCCCGAGAAGATTATTGCCGTTACCTTTACCGAAGCGGCAGCGGCGGAGTTGCGTGGTCGTATTCGTGCGGCGCTGGTGAAGGATGGAATGCTTGATGAGGCGCTCCGTCTTGATCAAGCGTACATATCTACCATCCACGGTTTCGGTCTCCGCCTGATTACCGAGTTTGCCTTTGATGGCTGCATATCCCCTGCCCCACGTCTCCTGAATGATGACGAACAGGCTGTTCTTGTCAGCCAGTCTCTTGCTCGCTCGGAAGCTGCCTTTGAGATGATGCAGAAGCTCAGCCGCTATGGCTATGCAGCGGATTTTAATAATGACAAAAGCATTGAACAGGTCTTCCGTGAAGCTATTGTGCAATTTCTCTCAACGCTGCGTTCCATAGGCCGAAATACTGACAAAGACATCCCCGGTTCGGAAGTTATGCAGACGATTACCGCTCTTTACGGTGAAACCCGGTTGGCGGTGCACCTGAAGGAGCGTTTACTGAACGCGGTGAAACTGCTTTTGGGGGAGTTCCCTGACGGCATTACTCACCTGAGTAACGTGACGGAAAACGGCAAGGATGCCCTGAATAAGGAATTCTCTGCCCTGAAAAGGGGAGAAAAAGGCGCTCCACTTGATGCCGACTGGAAACTCTGGAAGCAGCTCGGCAATCTTAAAACCTACAAGAATCCTGCAAAATACTTTCCTGACGGTTATCAGGAGTTAGCTGAAGAGGTAATCGCCGCCGCACAGCAGCTGCCACTCCATCCCGGACCGCTGAAGGATGCTCTGGAACATGCCGGGTTGTTGCTTCAGGCAGCAGGTGAATGTCTTTCAGGCTATGCACATGATAAGAATGAACGGAGCCTTCTGGATTTTACCGATATGGTCGCCGGCGCCCGTACGCTATTGTGTGAAAATGACGAAGTTCTGGAGTGCCTGAAAGAGCGTGTGGACTGTCTGGTTATTGACGAGTTCCAGGACACCAATCCGCTCCAGTTTTCGTTGCTCTGGGCACTGACCCGCAAAGGTGTTCCGACTATAGTCGTCGGCGATTTGAAGCAGGCGATCATGGGGTTTCAGGGGGCCGATGCCCGGCTACTCAAAGAGCTTTGCAAGCAATATCCCGATGATGCCAAGCCTTTGCCGGGTAACTGGCGGACGACGGCGCGGCTCATGGACTGGGTCAACCAGGTTGGTGGTGGTCTTTTCGGCAGCGACTATGACAAATTGGAATCAAAAGCCGAATTTACCAGCAGGCTTACAACCCAGCTGGAGCTTGTCGAAGCGGAAAAGAGTCTTGCAAACCCTTTGTGGGCATCCTATCTGGTTAATCGCCTGCATACGATGCTGACAGACGAAACCCAGATTGTTTTTGATAAGAGAACCAGTCAGTATCGCCGCCTCAAGGGGGGAGACATTGCGATTCTCTGCCCGACGAGAAGCCGAATGACGGCATATGCCGATGCGCTCCGCATGGCGGGGATTCGGTGCCGGATGCAGCAGAACGGCTGGTATTCATCCCGCATCGTCCAACTGGCCAGCTATGCCCTTGAATATGTTGCCGACCCAGGTGATCTCCACGCCAAATTGTACCTTGCTATAACCGAGTTGGGAAATCAGCCCATCGAATCCGCTTTAAAGATACTGGTTAATAAAGGTGATATTGGCGATCCCGACTTGCATGGGAAGCTTGAAGCGGTAGCAGCCGAAACCAGTGCGCTGGAGGTTGAACAAGTTCTGATCGAAATCATCAATTCTCTGGACTTGTACGACCGCATCTCAACCTGGGAGGAAGCTCCACAGGCGAGGGCCAATCTGTTGCGGCTTCAGGAAGAGTGCCGCGAGTTCAGTAAGGCCAACCGCGAGACCATGGCCTGCGGCGGG
>JANNRW010000257.1:0-2531 GCA_031401815.1 Geobacteraceae bacterium
GCGTTGTGCATGGAGCTTTTGTTTCATTCCTCTGTTGTTCGGCGCTACTGCTTGTTTTCGCGAGCAGAGCCTCTGCTGTTCCGGAAACAGTCAGTCTGCAGCTGACAGATGTTACGCCATCATCTTTTTCTGTAGTCTGGATGACCAATGTGGCGGCAGTTCCTGATGTCGAGGTATATGCGGATTTTGCCATGGTTACGCGACTTGTTGAGGGGATCGGAATTTCTCCCATGCCTGATGCGCCTTTAGCTGTTGCAACTGCGGCGAAACACACCGGTATCATGAAGGTTCGCGTAAGCGGACTGGCAGCCAGCACAAAGTACTTTGTGCGTACTGTGACCCGTGATCCGGCCTCTCCCGAGAGTATCAGCTATTCAGGAATCAACGAGGTTACAACTGCCGGAGAGGTTGTCCCTTACCGTCTGGGGAGTGACGGCTCCTTGCCAGCTTATATCAATGACCAGCTGGCAATGAAGGTTTATATCCGGCCAAATGATTCAGCAGACGCTCCGGGGGTCGGCAATCTCATTATGCTTAGTGGAGTCGGCACCCATCCTGTCACTGCTTTTGTCGGAGCAGGTCTGGCACCGCCTTACGGGGTTCTTGACTTAAGTAATCTCTTTGGGCTGGATCTGAAGAGCTATGCTGTCCAGGGGGGAGAAAAAACTCTTATTACCATCTACCGGGGGGGTACGTTATCCACTCTGAGTCACTATCGACTGCTGCCGGTGCCAACCAGCCCAGCTACAGTTGCCGAACCTCTGGCCGGTTTTTTTGCCGATATGAATCTGGATGGCAAGGTTGACAGGTCAGATTTTGACCTGTTTCGAGGGCAGTACCGGACAGCTGCTACGGACAGAAACTATAATCCGGATTTCGATTTTGTCGCAGATACAGAAGGGGTTGTCGATGCACGCGATTTTACACGTTTTGCCAGGGAGTACGGACGAACTGATGTCAGGTGAAGAGATTCCGGCTGACATCATAAGGAGATGGTCATGACAAGGGCCATACTGATGAGATTTTTGATACCTGTTGTCTCGGTACTGCTCTGGAGCAGTTGCGCATTTGCCACCGGAGTCCGGCTGGTGCCATCTGTTACAGAGGCTCTTCCGGGGGACGATTTTTCACTCGATCTGGTGGCTGACAACATCCCGTTATCAGGGCTTGGAGGCTTTCAGTTCCGCCTTGCCGCCAGCTTTGCAGGTGGGAGCGTTGTCGGGGTTGATGACCTTGGTCAGGCCGGAACCGGCGTCATATCGCTCGCTTCTCCGCTACAGGTTGCTCAAGCCTCTGATATTCGTTCGGGTCTTGGCGACTTATTCTGGAATGCCCGTGGTGCGAACGGTATACTTTCCCTTGAAAATGAACAACTTACAAATGGCAGCGCCCTTTACACATTTGCCCATACCAGTGGAGCTGCACCTTCAACCGGAACCGGCACAGTAGCGCGTTTCAGGGTCAGAGTGGGGAGTGATGTGAAACCATGTCAAGTGAACTTCTCCTTGAGCGAGGTAATGCTTCTTGATGGCGGTTCGTCCTATCCCCTTGATTATGTCACAGGCGGATCTGTTACCATCCCCTGTTTCACCCGTATCCCCCAGATGCTCGGCATGACCCGTACCCAGGCTCTGGCTGCCCTGCTTGCGGCTGATCTTCAGCTTGGGCGAACCTATAAAATCATGAATCCCTCCGGAGTACTCCCTCAGAATCAGATCCTTGACCAGTCACTTGCTTCAGGAACCAGACATGCATGCAAGACAGCGGTAGAGCTTGCAATTAATACTCTCCCTGCGGACATTATTCAGGCTGTGGCGGTAGATAAGGGAGGAGATGGCACAGGAGCAGTTCTGATCTCCTGGACTCCGCCTGTAGAGCCTGATCTGGCTGGCTATCGCATTTACAATGGTGTCAACCTGCTGAAACAGATATCTGATGCAGCAGCAACCGGTACTGAACTTGGTGGCCTGCCTGAAAGTCAACCGACACTACTGAGAATTACAACTATTGATTCATACGGTTTTGAAAGTGCCGGTAAAACCGTTTCTGCCCTGCCACTTTACGACGTGCCGCTTGATGTGACCATCTACGCTGCCCCTCCTGAATTAACCAAGCTTACATCAGCTGATATCGCCTTCAGCTCCTCAGATACAGCTGTTACTTTCGAGTGCAAGCTGGATAGCGCTGCTTTTTCAACCTGTACCTCACCTGTGAGTTATACCCAGTTGGCAGATGGTCAGCACAGCTTCACAGTAAAGGCAACAGCATCATCCGGCACTCCTTCCATTGAGAAAACAGCCGCCTGGAGGGTTGATACAGCTGCTCCGACCTTGTCCGTATCAACGCTCTCCAACAACTCGGCAACTAATTTGTCGCCACTCAACATCTCCGGCAGTGTGACAGATGAAAACGGTATTAAATCACTTACTCTGAACGGCGCACCGGTGACAGTGGAGACTGCCGGAACATTCAGCTATCCGCTGCTCCTTGAAATTGAAGGAGAGATAGGGGTGACAGTCGTTGCCACGGAC
>JANNRW010000258.1:0-5291 GCA_031401815.1 Geobacteraceae bacterium
CCGTCAAGGGAGGGGGAAAAGACTTTTTTGCGAGTTCATCTTATTTTGAAAAGGGTAAAAATACAATAGGTTAGCGCTGCAAAAAGTACACGAAAACAGAGGGTTGTGTCAAGGGGAAAGGCGATGGACAGGTTTCAATGAAAACAGTTTTTCTCAATCCCCATTCAAGCTCCACTGTCGTATACTTCAGAATGTTATTACGTAGGAGGAGATCTGCCAAGCGGATCTGATTTCCAGGTTCATCATATAAATCAGGTCTTATGCTCTTAATTGTCGCACATATCCACCTTACAAAATCGTCTTACTATACGCTGGCTAACTACATAAATAATCTGTGGATTATTATTTACATTGCTTGAAATAATCTGAATGTTATTATTCTGGCATATCAGAATAATACAGAGGTTATTCCTATGCTGCCAAAATACAAACTTATAGCACGTCAACAGCTCGATAATACGCTGTCTGACTATGCCGCCTTAAAGCAGAATTCACCGCCTGTTAAAGGTTGGATACGTGCCATCCGTGAAGCACTCGGCATGTCGGGCAAGCAGCTGGCAAACCGCTTGAAAGTTAGCCAGCCACGTATCCCCAAGCTCGAACAGGATGAGCTGTCAGGCGTCGTCTCTCTGAAAACCATGCGGCAAGCAGCTGAAGCATTGGATTGCGTGTTTGTTTATGCTATTGTTCCCCGCACTACTTTAGAAGAATCCGTCCGGGCGCAGGCTCGCAAGGTTGCCGAAGCCAGAATGCAAAGGGTGTCGCACAACATGCTGCTCGAAGCGCAGAATTTATCTGCTGAAGAGCAACGAGCATTGATTGAAGCATCAGCTCAGGAACTTGTTTGGGAAATGCCCCGAGAATTGTGGCAAACTCAAGATTCAAAAACCTTTGATTAGCAGCTATAGTGCAGTTATCGAGGAATCTCGAAATCTGCCGATTTGGAGACAATGGGAAATGGAGATGGGGAGGAACTTACAAGAAATACTTGCTAGTTGATTGTGATAAGGATGAATGTATGAAACGCATTGTCGTCATCGCTGGCCCGAATGGTGCTGGTAAAACCACTTTTGCACGTGAATTTCTCCCCCATGAGGCAAACTGTCCGGATTTTATAAATGCCGACCTGATTGCTGCCGGCCTGTCGCCATTTAAACCGGAAACGGCCGCTATACGTGCAGGACGGCTCATGCTGGAGGAGATACACGAACGGATTCGTCTGGGGAAAAGCTTTGCCTTTGAAACCACACTGAGCGGTCGCACATATACAAAGATTCTCCGGGAATGCCGTAAACAGGGATACCATATACTGCTTGTCTTTTTGAGCCTTCCAAATGCCGACATGGCGGTTGCCCGCGTTGCCGGCCGAGTAGTGCAAGGGGGGCATAACGTCCCCGAAACTGACATACGTCGCAGATTTGTCTCCGGGATATCGAACTTTCATGAAATCTACAAGATGCTAGCTGACACTTGGACGCTGTATGATAACTCTGGTGTTTTGCCGAAGATTATTGCGCGAGGGGAAAACAAATGAAGGATACATCTGCTGAAAATTTAGAATTTGCTGCTATTGATGCTGCTTTAAAGCGTGCGGCAAAAGTTGCCCATACCCTTGCCAGAAAAACCAAGACACCGTGCTTCATATGGGAAGGCGAAACTATTGTCAATGTAACAGAGCAGAAAAGAGTGAAGAAATCCGGACAGAACTAATTCGGCTACACTGTCTATAGCCAGCTCTCTATCAGGGGCTGGATACGATTATACTTGCTGTACATTGTCAATCGCATTAATTTGCATTCCATCACCATTTTGACATATTCTTCAGAGTCATTTCAAAAGCAGGGGAAAATACTGGTGCTAGACAAGATTGAAGAACTTGAACGCCGCTTTCAGGAGCTGGAAGCGCTACTTTCCGATCCGGCGGTCATTGCCAACCAGCCTGAATTCAGGAAATATTCACGGGAGCATGCTGATCTCTCTCCGCTGGTTGAAGTCTACCGGCGTTACCGGAAACTTCTTGACGACATTGATGGTAATGCTGAGCTTCTAGCTGATCCCGAGATGAAGGATATGGCAGAGGAGGAACTCAGATCTCTTGAAGAGGAGAAGATTCGGCTTGACAGCGAAATCAGGCTGCTCCTGCTGCCGAAAGACCCCAATGACAGCCGCAATGTCATACTTGAAATCCGAGCCGGCACAGGGGGGGACGAATCTGCCATCTTTTCAGGCGATCTCTTCAAAATGTACTCCCGCTTTGCCGAAAAGAGCCGCTGGCGGGTTGAAATGCTCTCCTGTTCCGAGTCCGAGCGTGGCGGCTATAAAGAGGTTATTGCCTCTATCGAGGGTCAGGATGTCTATGCCAAACTGAAATATGAATCCGGAACTCACAGGGTGCAAAGAGTGCCTGAGACTGAAGCGCAGGGGAGGATTCATACCAGCGCCTGCACTGTTGCAATCATGGCAGAGGCTGAAGATGTTGACATCGAGATAAATCCGGCAGATCTGAAAATTGATGTCTATCGCTCCTCTGGTGCCGGAGGTCAGCATGTAAATACGACCGATTCTGCTGTCAGGATTACTCATATTCCGACCGGTACAGTGGTTGCCTGCCAGGAAGAGCGGAGTCAGATAAAAAACCGCGCCAAGGCGATGAAAGTGCTTAAAACCAGGATTCTCGACAACATCAGCCAGGAGCAGAACGCAAGGCAGGCTGCTGACCGTAAAAGCCAGGTCGGGAGCGGAGACCGTAGTGAAAGGATCCGCACCTATAATTTCCCGCAAGGGAGAATGACAGATCATCGCATCGGATTGACTCTCTACAAGCTGGATATGATCATGCAGGGGGAGATCGGGGAAATAGCGGATGCTTTGCGGGCGCATTACCAGATGGAGGCCTTGAAGGCGCAGTCGGAGGGGGGGTAAAAGGCAGGCTGAAGGCTGAAGGTAAAAGCCTTTAACCCCGAACCCCGAGCTCCGAACCCCGAACCCCGAGCCCCGAGCCCCGAACCATTATGACTGATCGCGAAACCTGGACAACTTTAAAGATTCTTACCTGGACTAAAGAGTATCTGGCCGGAAAGGGGGTGGAAAATGCCCGGCTGGAAGCGGAGTGGCTTCTGTGCGCCGTTCTTGAGCTGGACAGGGTTGGTCTTTATCTTAATTTTGACAAGCCGCTGACCGATCCGGAGCTTGCTGCCTATCGCGGCATGGTTGCTCGGCGAGCAAGGCGTGAGCCGCTACAGTATATTCTTGGCAACCAGGAGTTTTATGGACTTGAGTTCGCTGTAACACCCGCAGTACTGATACCTCGCCACGATACCGAGGTTCTGGTGAAAGAAGCGCTACAGCGGGCCGATAGCGGGAGCCGGATTCTTGATATTGGTGTCGGGAGTGGAGCTGTAGCCTGTGCGCTGGCAAAACATCTGCCGGAGGCTGATGTCTGGGGGGTTGAAAAATCTCCGGAAGCTTTGGCAGTTGCGCGTGAGAATGCCCTGCGTCAATCTCTTTGCCTGACTCTCTGCGAGGGGTCGCTTTTTGAGCCGCTCACTGGCCAGCGTTTTCATCTGATTGTCAGCAACCCTCCTTATATTCCGACCGGTGAACTGGCAACTTTGCAGCCCGAGGTGAAGGATTACGAGCCATCAGAGGCTCTTGACGGCGGAGCGGACGGGCTTGTTTTCTATCAACAGATCATCCCGCAAGCTGCGCAACATCTCTCCCCAGGTGGCTGGCTGTTGCTGGAGGCAGGGGTTGGCCAGGCAGAAGCGGTTAAGGAGCTTTTTGCCTCAAGCGGTTTTTCTGAAATCTTCACGGCAAGAGACCCCGGCGGGATTGAAAGGGTTATCGGCGGCAGGATGATGCAGGAACTCTCCCTGCTGCTCACTTGATGATTCAAAAGCAAAGCGGGCGCGGCAAGCAGCGCCCCTACACACTACCTACAGAGGTTTAACATTGGACAAACTAATCATTAAAGGCGGCAGAAAACTTTCAGGCGAAGTGTCGGTCAGCGGTTCGAAGAATGCTTCACTCCCGATATTCGTTGCCACAATTCTCTCTCCAGGTCTCTTTGAAATCAGCAATGTCCCGTTCTTGAGGGACATCAATACCACCATCAAGGTGCTTGAGTCCCTCGGCGCGTCTATTGAAGGGAGCGGCAATATTGTCCGGATTGATACAACGCACCTGAACAGTGTCGAAGCAACCTACGATCTGGTTAAAACCATGCGCGCCTCAGTGCTGGTTCTGGGTCCACTACTGGCAAGGCATGGCCGGGCGCGGGTCTCTCTCCCCGGCGGATGCGCCATTGGCGCTCGCCCGATTGACCAGCATCTGAAAGGGTTAAAAGCTCTCGGGGCTGATATCAGACTTGAGCATGGTTATGTGGAAGCAACAGCCAGACAGCTGAAAGGGGCGCGGATCAACTTCGACATGCCGACTGTCGGCGGGACCGAACATCTGCTGATGACTGCAACTCTGGCCAGGGGTGAGACCCTTCTTGAGAATGCAGCTCGTGAGCCTGAGATAGTTGATCTGGCAACCATGCTGAACCAGATGGGAGCCAGAATTGAAGGGGCAGGAACAGACACCATCAGGATTAACGGTGTGAAGGAGCTTTCCCCTGTCAACTACCGGGTGATGCCGGATCGTATCGAGGCAGGAACCTTCATGGTGGCAGCGGCAATTACCGGCGGCGACATCAGAATCCGCAACATGCAGCTTGAGCATCTTGATGCACTGGTCTTCAAACTTCAGGATGCCGGAGTGGAGATAACGAACAAGGATGGTATCGTACGTGTCAGGGGTGGGAAAAAGATAAAAAGTGTAAATATCAAGACCCGCCCTTATCCGGGTTTCCCAACCGACATGCAGGCCCAGTTCATGGCGCTCATGGCAGTAGCTGACAGCGCCAGCGTAATTGCCGAGAACATTTTCGAGAATCGTTTCATGCATGTCTCCGAACTGCTCCGCTTTGGTGCTGACATCTCTGTGGACGGGAGGAGTGCTACGGTCAAGGGGGTTAAAAAACTTTCCGGTGCTCCGGTAATGGCGACTGACCTCCGTGCCTCGGCATCCCTTATACTTGCCGGTCTGGCAGCGGACAATACAACTGAAGTATCAAGAATCTATCATCTTGATCGTGGTTATGAATCGATCGAGAAGAAGCTTGCAGGGCTTGGAGCGGATATTACAAGGGTAAAGGAGTAGAGGCGGCTGGGGGCTGGGGGCTCTGGGCTGAAGGTAAAAGCCTTTAACCCCGAACCCCGAGCTCCGAACCCCCAACCCCGAGCCCC
>JANNRW010000259.1:0-3371 GCA_031401815.1 Geobacteraceae bacterium
GGGGGCTGCTGCAGTCAAGCTGGAGGGGGGGTCAAATATTGCTCCTGTCATTTCAGCACTGGTTGATATTGATATTCCTGTTTTTGCCCATATCGGCCTGACTCCACAATCGATTCACCGGATGGGCGGGTACAAGGTTCAGGGGAAGAAGGCTGAGCAGGCTGAAAAGCTGCTCGCTGATGCGCTTGCAGTTGAAGCTGCTGGAGCTTTTGCCGTTGTCCTTGAAGGGATACCGATAAATCTGGCAAGACGGATTACCGAATCCCTCACTATTCCGACCATTGGCATAGGTGCCGGCCCGCACTGTGACGGACAGGTTCTGGTGATTCATGACATACTCGGTCTGTGCGAAAAATACTCTCCAAAGTTTGTAAAAAAATATGCTGATGTAAGGGAAGTAATGGCTGGAGCGATCAGCGCCTACCTGGCAGAGGTCAGATCTGGTGCATTCCCGACCAATGATCATGGTTTTAATTGATAAACATGCAAGTGACAGTTGAAGAGTATTATGAAAATTATCGAATCCATTGATGAAATGCAGCAGATATCACTGTCGTTCAGGGCAAGGGGGAAGACGATTGCCCTGGTGCCTACCATGGGTTTTTTTCACGAAGGGCACGCCTCGCTTATGAGAGAGGGGAGGCGTCGCGCCGAGCTGCTGGTGACCAGCATATTTGTCAACCCTGCACAGTTTGGAGTTGGTGAGGATTTTGAAAAATACCCCCGGGATCTTGAGCGAGACAAGGCTGTTGCGTCAGCTGCCGGTGTTGACCTTATCTTTACCCCCGGAGCAGCTGAGATGTACCCGACTGGCTACCAGACATGGGTGGATGTGGAGCAGTTGACCATGCCGCTCTGCGGTGCCAGTCGTCCCGGTCATTTCCGTGGCGTTACCACCGTGGTCTGCAAGCTTTTTGGCGCAGTCCAGCCGACCCTGGCTATTTTCGGAATGAAAGATTTCCAGCAGTTGGCGGTTATCCGCCGGATGACGGCTGATCTTAATCTCCCTGCGGAAATAGTTGGCATGCCGATCATCAGGGAGGATGACGGTCTGGCCATGAGCTCCAGAAATGCCTATCTTTCGCCGGAGAACAGGATCAAGGCACTCTGTCTGAGCGCAGCAATCAGGGCTGTTTCGGCAGCTTACCGGGGTGGCGAATCAAACGTTGCCAGGCTTGAGGCAATCGCACGTGAACAGATTGCCCTAGCTGAAGGAGCCAGGATTGATTATCTGGAATTTCGACACAGTGCCACCCTGGAGTTACAGCAGCAGGCCGATAACAACACACTCCTTGCCCTTGCAGTAAAAATAGGGGCTACCAGACTTATCGACAACTGTATTCTAGGGGAAGAGTAATTCATTCCTGTTGACTCTGTTTGCCAGCCGGTTGCCTGACAACCGCTGGACTGAAGGTGATAATGCCGAAAAACCGTGATGCAGCCCGAGCCAATCTGGAAAACCTGTACCGGATCTTTACCGTGCCTGAAGCACCAGATTCGACTCTGGGTGCCATAGATCAGGCGATATCCGACGATGTCAGCGGTTTTTTGCAGTCTCATATCGTTGCTATCGAGCGAAACCTTGAAGAGATTGAAGCCAGTTTCTTCTCCTCCTCTATCCCTGAAGAGCCGACCTACGTCTCCGAATATACTGAATTCGTAAAGAATAACCTGGTGGCCCAATCGGTTCATACTGCTGCACCCGGCTTTATCGGTCATATGACCTCTGCGCTCCCCTATTTCATGCTCCCTCTGGCGCGACTTATGACCGCTCTAAACCAGAATCTTGTCAAGGTGGAGACCTCCAAGGCTTTTACGCCGATGGAACGGCAGGTTCTCGCAATGCTTCATCGTCTGGTTTATCGCTTTGATGACGATTTTTATCCTCCATGGATACACAACAGCCAGCATGCTCTCGGTGCTTTCTGCTCAGGGGGCACCATTGCCAACGTCACCGCCCTCTGGGTGGCGCGTAACCGCCTTTTTGCCCCGGACGGCGTTTTTCGCGGCATTGCACAGGAAGGATTTGTCTCTGCTCTCAAGCATCTGGGTGTTGAAGGGATTGCTCTCCTGGTTTCCGAGCGCGGACACTACTCCTTTGGCAAGGCTGCCGATCTCCTGGGGATAGGCAGGGACAATCTGATCAAGGTAAGGAGTGATGCGAATAACCGCATTGACCTGAGACTTTTGAAGGATGAATGCCTGAGAATGGCAGACCGGAACATTCGCCCCTTGGCGCTGGTTGGTATTGCAGGTACGACTGAAACCGGCAATGTCGATCCACTGGAGGCAATGGCCGATCTTGCCCTTGAGCTTGGCTGTCATTTTCATGTCGATGCTGCCTGGGGCGGGCCGACCCTGTTTTCCGACCGATACCGTTCACTCCTTGCCGGCATAGAGCGAGCCGATTCGGTCACCATTGATGCCCACAAGCAGCTTTACGTGCCGATGGGTGCGGGGATGGTCGTTTTCAGGGATCCTGCTGCCCAGTCTGCCATTGAGCATCATGCTGCCTATATTCTGCGTCATGGTTCCAAGGATCTTGGCAGTCATACCCTTGAAGGGTCAAGACCCGGGATGTCGCTTCTGGTTCATGCCGGTCTGTCGATCATCGGTCGCAAGGGGTATGAGCTTCTGATTGATATGGGGATTGAGCGGGCGAAAAACTTTGCCGACCTGATTCGGCAGCATCCCGACTTTGAGCTGACCAGCGAACCGGAGCTGAACATTCTGACCTATCGCTACTCTCCACTGGCAGTACAACTGGTTCTGGCCGACGCTCCTGATGAACTCTGCACCGGAATAAATGCCATTCTCGACCAGGTCAGCCAGGTGCTGCAAAAATATCAGAGGGAGGCAGGGAAAACCTTTGTTTCCCGCACACGATTGCGTATGGCTCGCTATGGAGAGGAGCTCACTGTACTTCGCGTAGTGCTGGCCAATCCTCTGACAACTGACGCAATTCTGGCAGCGGTTCTCGCGGAGCAGTGCGAAATCGTGAAGCAGCCTGAGATTCAGGCTCTGCTGCAACAGGTTGAGGAGCTCTGTTCTGACTATGGTTTCAAACCGGAGCAATCTGAACCTCCCCCTGCTGCTGTGTAAATGCTGCCCTTCTTGCCGTCTGAACCGTTAGTTTCTGAAGCAGGTTGATTTGATGGGGAGATACTTATGCAGATACTAGCTGCTTCACATCTTCTGCCGATTTCATCAGCGCCGATACAGGGGGGTGCCGTTGCTTTTGAGGATGGTGTTATCAAGGCTGTTGGCACGCTTGCAGAGCTGCGCCGGAGCATAACAGCGCCAACTCTCGAATTTCCAGGCCATGCCCTTATGCCCGGCCTGGTCAATGCTCATACACATCTTGAATTGAC
>JANNRW010000260.1:0-3146 GCA_031401815.1 Geobacteraceae bacterium
TTATTGAAGGGGAGAGTTACCGCAAAAAAAAGGGGACTATAAAAACAATCATGTGATAGGCTGACTACACATTTCAGAGCGCCGGGCCTGGTGGAATGGTCGTGAAAAACAGGTGGCGGAATGGTCGTGAAAAATCACAGATGCTGCCAAGTGCAAAAAGTTCATGACTATCTATCTTGAAGGGTTTATGAAGAGAGTTAAGAATCTTCTGGGCAACTAATTCTACATCTGAAGCACGCTCCAGATCACCAAGTACAACAGTAAACTCATCACCACCAAATCTTGCAACCGTATCCACCTCCCTGACAGAGGCAAGAAGTGTCTTTGCAACAGACTGTAACAGCCTGTCACCTACAGGATGCCCGAGAGAGTCATTAATTACCTTGAAACGATCAAGATCGAGAAATAATAGTGCCACTGTCTTTTTCTGGCGGCTCGCAAAAGCCATTGCCTGCCGAAATCTGTCCCTGAAAAGAATGCGATTCGGGAGGCCGGTAAGATTATCATTGTGAGCAAGCTTGTAAAGCCTTGCCTGTGAAAGCTTCTTTTCCGAGATATCCCGCCATATCCCCCAGAGAATGGCTGGACTCCCTTCATGCAGAGTACAGGTGAGGTTCCCTTCTACACATATCTCCTCCCCTTCACGCCCCTTAAAGGTCACTTCGAAAGCATCTACCCTGCTGCCTGCCAATATTTTTTGCAGCTCCCTGTTGTAATGGTCACGTGAATCATCCACGATCAGGCCGTTAAACCCCTTATTATCTAACTCTTCCTGGGAACAGGCGACTGCACGCTGCATTGCCCTGTTGAGATAAAGGATCTTGCCGTCAACAGTATTACAGTGAATCAGATCATTTGCATTATCTATGAAGCCGAGCAGTCGCTCTTCATTCTCACGAACCAGGATTGTTTCACGACGGATTACTGCCATGAGAAAATTGGCAATAATTGCTGTTACAGCATTGGTGATCATTACCCAGACAGTCATTAGAAAAAGAAAATGCAGATCATGCCCTAAGGCAGGATCAACAAAAGGCATCATTACTGAACCAATTATTCCTGCATGCTCGGCAAAAAGCAGAGCACTGTACAGAAGACCGCCTGCTGCGCCGATCAGCCAGACATCACGCTGCCTGTCCAGAAGATATGCCGCTTCCAGGGTAACAATCATGTAAATCGGCCAGAACCAGCTCGAAGCCCCGCCACTGCAATGGATAAGAACAGTAACTGCAATAATATCCAGAATGATCTGGAGATGCTTGCAGTAGTGATATCTGCAAATAGATGCAAAACAGAAATGATAGGCTGAGTTATAAACGATTACAGAAATGATTGTCGTAATAAGGAGAACTATCTGCTCTGAAGAGATAAAAAAGCCGTAGCGGCTGAAAAGATAGGTGCTTCCGGCAAGCGCTCCGTACAAAGCGAGCACGGCAAGCAGAAACCAGCGTACAATGGCAACGAGCCTTGATCTCTCACCATACTCGACATCACCAGGAGAATCCGGTGTACGTCTTGATTCAGATCCTTTATAGAATCTGCGTGTGAGAGTCTCAGTCCATGACATCCATTCGGCTGATCTGTTCATCAGTATTTCCCGTCCAAAACTACTTAAGGAGTCTCAACTCTGGTGCTTTACTAATAATGCCGCATTCAGCAGCATAACGGAAATAAAGCCCCAGCCCTTCAACATGAGCAGGAGTCAGGTCGTAAGATATTGTTTTCCAGTATTTAATTAGTAATTCGCTGTTTGTCCAGTTATTTCCCTTTAACAGAACTGCAATCCGCTCCAGATCGGCAAGAGCAGCAAGTTTGGCCTCTATCAATCTGTCGCATAACAGAAAGTAGTCATCAGCACTCTTTTCAAAAGCATCCCTTCTGACCAGCCAGAGAGCAAATACAAATGGTAAACCGGTGAATTCGCGCCAGAGTTCGCCAAGATCATACAGGTGAAAACCGCTGCAAGATGCAGCCGAACGAAGCGCAGCATCACCAATAAGGAGCATGGCCCTGTTTTCTGCCATAACCCTGTCAAGGCCTCCGGAACAGACAGAATAAGTATTGGAAAAGGAGTATTTTATGGACAGCAGTATCTTCAAGAGGACGACAGATGTTTCCGATTCATCTGTAAGCGCTATTGATGCACCATCAAGAGCCTCTATCGGAACTCTCGAAAAAAGCAGCACACTTTTTACCGAGCCGTATGCACTGATTGAAAGATCCGGCAGTACAAGATAGTAATCCGGATTCCTGGCATATTCAATTGATGACGACGGGCAGAGATCAATCTCCCCTGAGCGAAGGCGAGCATTCAGTTCGGAAGGTGTACCTTCTATGTAACGGTAATCTGCACCTGGAAATTTTTCGCGCAATACCGAAAAAATCGGTGTGCAGTTAAGATAGCTGATCTCCCCGACACGAATCATACTTCATTACTCCTTTGGAGATTCACGACAAAAAAAAGGCGAGAATCGAATCTCGCCCTTTAGTGGATTTCAAGCAGAACAGACTACTCATCGAATTCGGCAATCTGCTCAATATAATCTTCAGCGCTGACAAGTAGCTTCAACTCCTCAGGATCTGACATTTCAAGAACAAGAAGCCAGCCTCCGTCATACGGATCGTCGTTGACTATTTCCGGCGAATCAATGACCTCCTGGTTAACCTCAAGCACCACTCCACTGACAGGAGCATAAAGATCGGCAACAGTTTTTCTTGCTTCAACAGAGCCAAATGAATCATCCTGATCAAGTTCATCTCCTGGCACAGGGAGTTCGAGGGCTCTGATCAATCCTAGACGTTCCTGAGCATAATCAGTAATACCGATTACTGCCTTGTCACCCTCAACCCTGATCCAGAAGTGCTCTTTACTGTACTTTAACTCTTCGGGCATATCCATCTGCTACTCCAGGACAAATCTTTCAAGAAAACCGGTATCAATGTTACCTTCAATAAAGTCCTTGTTTGCCATGATCTGTTTATGAAAAGGTATCGTCGTTTTTATCCCGTCTATGAGATATTCATCAAGAGCTCTTGCCATTCTGCGGATCGCATCCTCTCTTGTCTCGGCATGAACAATCAGCTTGGCAATGAGCGAGTCGTAGTGAGGAACTACAGTATAACCGTCATAAACAAATGAGTCAACA
>JANNRW010000261.1:0-11076 GCA_031401815.1 Geobacteraceae bacterium
ATGTAGTGGCGGGCGTTCAGCAGGTCATTTTCCTGGAGGTAGAGGAGCGATATGTTGGTGAGGGCGAGCCAGGATTCGGGGTTGAAGGTAAGAGCCCTTTTGTAGGCGTCGAGAGCAGCACTGACCTGTCGGTTGACGTTAAGCGCTGCGCCGTACTCGGCCCAGGCGGAAAAGTTTTCCGGATTTTTGGCGATGGCGTCCTGCCAGAGGGTCAGGTCGTTCTTCCAGACATGGGAGCGGGACCAGCTGAGGGTTGCGCAGATGATTACAATTGCTGCTGCAGCGATGAAACCGGTTCGGCGGTGGCGATCACCCAGGCGCCGGCCAATCATCTGTGCCACAGATGCCAGGAAGACCGCAGCGCCGAGCATGGGGAAGTAAAGGTAGCGGTCGTTCATCAGGGTGATAATGGGGATGATCTGGGAGACCGGCAGCAGGCCGAGGAAAAACAGGGCGAACCAGAAGAGTAACGGTCTGTTGGTTTTGAAAAGCCGGTAACCGAGGGCAATGAGGAGGGAGAGGAAAAGCCCTGCTGCGAGTACGGCCAGATCGGGTGTCGTCCGGATCAGCACCAGGTAGTCGGCGCTGAGGCCGACAGGTAAAAAGACCATCCGCACATAGGTAAAGAGTACCGGCAGCATTGTCATGGCGGTCGAGAGAGGGGTGCCGCCGTAGTAGGGTGTTCTCCCCCCGCTATATTCCGGCCCCTGGGTTACAAAGGCTACCCCTGCTGTCAGAACAGCTGCAGCGAAGTAGGGGAGTATCCGTCTCAACTGCAGAGGGTGCCGTTCCCGAAAGGAGAGGCCGTGCAGGATGAGCATGAAGGGGAAAATAACGGCCACCGATTTCGTCAGGAGAGCGGCGGCGTAGTAAATGAGTGAGAGCGGATAGTGTCGTTTTGACTCATCAGCCTTCAGATACGAGTCGAACGCCAGCAGGAAGAAGAGCATGCAGAGCACGTTCTTTCGCTCCGAGATCCAGGCCACCGACTCCACCTGGACGGGATGAACGATAAAAACAAGGGCGGCGAAGAGGGCGGTGGCGGGTGATAAAAAACGGTCTGCCAGGATCCTGTAGAGGAGCAGTCCGTTCAGGGAGTGCAGAAGTATATTGACGAAAAGGTAGCCGGCCGGATTGAGACCCCAGAGGGAGTAGTCAATCATGTAGGAGATGAGGTGCAGTGGAGCGTAATTGCCTATGACAACAGTTTTGAAGGCTTCAGCAATATTTGCCAGGGAGAGTCCATGCACCAGGGCATTTTCGGTGATGTAGCCGCTGTCGTCCCAGGTTACGAGGAAATGGTGTGAATATACCGCGATATAGGTCAGGAATGCTGCCAGAAAGATGAGCACTGCAGCGGTGGCGTAATGCTGACGGTTGATAATGACGGGTCTTTTCATGATTTTGGCATCCTACCATTTTACGGTAAACAGCTCCAGAAATTATCGGCAAGCATGTAGCGTCCGCATGGGGCTACATTTTTTGCCGGCAGCATTTATGAAAGCACGCGCTTGCCATTGCCGCCGGAATTGTGCGATAGTTTGTATCTACTCAGATCAGAAACGAATCAAAGGCAACTCACACGGAGGCACGGAGGCACGAAGAAAGTCAAAAAACAACGTCTTTATGGTTTACCCAAAGGCTTCATGGTCATAATTCTGGTTTTCTCCGTGCCTCTGTGCCTCCGTGTGAAACAGGTTTTGACTTTTTTACTTTCATGACCTGAGTAGTTACAATAGTTTTACCTGCAGCGCCGGAGGATAGCATTTTATGAAGATTACCTACATCTTCCCCCCCCTGGGACACGCGGGGGAGAGGGTCAGAAGCATGCCACTGGTTCCTCCTGTTCTTGAACATATGGCAGGTCTCACTTCAGCAGTTCGGCCAGAGTGGGAAATTCGTCTCATTAACGCAAATATTGAGAGCTTTGTCCCTGAAGAGCTGGTTACGGATGTAGCCGGTATCAGCATTCTAACTCACCAGTCCTCCTGGGCATACAACCTTGCTGATCGCCTCAGGGAGCGCGGCATCACGGTGCTTTTCGGCGGTCCCCATCCTACCGCTCTTCCGGAAGAGGCATCTCCCCATGCCGATGCAGTTCTGGTGGGGGAGGCAGAGGGGGTCCTTGAGGAACTTTTTACGGATCTGGAGGCCGGTCTGCTCAAGCCACGCTACGAGGGGGTGTTTCTCCCCCTGGACAACATACCGTTTCCCCGGCGAGACCTCCTGAAAGGGTACGTCTTTCATGCCTTCCATACCTCCCGTGGTTGTCCCTACAGCTGCAAATTCTGCATGACCCCCATGCAGCACGGTTCACAGATGCGCTATCGCCCGGTTAAGGAGGTGGTGGCAGATATTGCGAGTTTCAATCACCGCATGTGGTTCTCCACCGACGCCGATGCCTGGGGGCCTGATGTGGATCGATATATCGAGCTGTTCCGGGAGATGGCTGCCGGTCTGCCCGGAATCTACTGGGTAGGGGAGGCGGGCATCTCCTCGGTGCAGCATCCCCGGGGAGATGAGCTACTGAAGTGGGCGCGCCGCTCCGGTCTCATGCAGGTATGGCTGGGCTGGGAGAGCGTTAGCGAGCAGATCCTGAGGGAGTACGGCGCACAGGCCAAGATGAAGACAAAGCGGGAAGATGCGCTGAAAAAGATCAGGGACAATGGCATCGATGTGGGTCTATTCCTCATGCTCGGCTCTCAGAACGAGTCGCTGCGTGAATACGATCAGGTGCTGGAGCTGTGTGACCGGTTGGCCATTACCCCTCATCCGGTGATGGTCGTGCCGTATCCGGGGACCGAACTTTATGAAGAGTTGCAGGGGACGGTTACGGAGAACTGGGACTATTATGACGGCATGCACTGCATCCTCCCGCAGCAGGGGAGCGCCGCAGAGCATGAGGCAGCGCTTAAAAGGATCTGGGGAGAGCTTTTTACCGTGAAGAGAATTATGAAAAGACTTGCCTCTGTATCTTTAAGAGGTTTCCCTTCGGCGCAGATCGCTTCCGGAATCGTGCAGTTTGCCCTGCGCAAGGCCTTTCTGGAATTTGTAAACATCAAGTCGGCGGATTCCAGGTGAAAGTGATTTCTGTAGTGACAGCATCTCTGCTTACCCTTGCCATGGTGACGACCCTGTTTGGCCTGGAAAAGGTCGGCAGATCCTCACGCTTTGACGGTAAGGCTTATTCCTTAAATGATCCTATGTTGCCGCTTCAGCTGCTAGTCGCACCGGAGGATGTATTTGCTTTCTGGAAAAAGCAGGTGGTGCGAGGTGCCCTGGTCGTCCATGTCGGCCGCGACCTGCATTTTACTCCAGTGGATAAGCCGGATTGCGATACAGCGGCTACCGCCTATCCTGTCGTACTCTCCCCATCTGTGCTTGAATACGAATCCGCGCTCAATGACAGGAATTTTCTCTGGCTGGCAATGCGAGCCAACATGGCACGGCAGATTGTCAGCGTTCTCCCTCATGAGAGTTTCAGGGATAAGGTCTCACTGGTGCAGGAGGCTGTGCAGAAAGGGTATCTTGGCATCATCTCCATGGATTCAAGGACGATTGTCGCCCATGAACTTGGTTCGCAGCGCGTGATTACAGACAGCTACATCCCATCTTTCAGCGAGCCGGTTGTCCTTAATATTGATGCTTCCATTTTCGATGACTATTTCCCTGCAGAGCTGTATGCCTTGCTTGAAAAATCCGGGCTTAAAATCATGCTTCTCACCTGAACTCTCTCGGAAGGTAATGCTGTTATCACAGAACAGGCGCGTATCCGCTTGAAAGAGTTTGTGCAACTGGTGGCTACCCATGGGAAGTGATTATCGCATGGCAAATAATTTGAAATATAATTTTATCGGTTTACTGCTGCTGATCTTTCTGGCGGGTCTGATGTTGCGACTCTACGGCATCTGGGCGCAGCCCCCTACAAACGACGATATAAACGTGGCTCTCTCGGCAAAGAACTATATAACAACCGGGCATCTGGGGCCGACAATGTGGAACCACCCGAATCTCAGAAATCTGCTGGTTTACGGATCAATGGAGCTATTTGGAGGTGGAGTTGTCGGGCTTAAACTCTGGAGCCTTACTTTCGGGGCCCTGTCCGTACTCCTGATCGGCCTTGTCGGCCGGGAGTTGACCGGGGATAACCGGGTCGGACTCCTGGCTGCGTTTCTTCTGGCTATAGATTCCCTCCATATCGACTTTTCCCGGCAGGCAGTCCATGAAGTTTACATGGCATTCTTTACCCTGGCAGCCATTTACTGCTGTCTCTGTTTCCGGCGCCGCGAGAACAGCGGTTATCTTGTTCTTGCGGGGGTGGCGTTCGGTCTCGGACTTGCCTCCAAATGGTATCTGCTCATGCCGCTGGCCACAACCGGGCTCTTTCTGCTGATTGACAAAAAAACCATCAAGGAGCGGCTCGGCAGGGGAGTCCTCCTGGCGGCGACTTTACTGCTGTTGCCGCTGATGGTATACCTTTTGACGTTTTACCCATGGTTCCTGCGCGGCTATGGCATCGCTGAGTGGCTGACGCTGCAGAAAGCAATGTTTATCGAGACCAGGTACCATCTTGGCTATAATCCCTATGGTTATGAGGTGGATTACAAACCACTGCTCTGGTTCCTGAAGCCGGTCGCTTTTGGCGATTTCGCCATGGGCAGGACAGGGCCTACCGTGCTGCTGGGGATCTCAAATCCCTTTTCATGGCTCCTGACGCTGCCGGCAATGATCTGGGTGCTGCGCACCTGGATGACACTGCGGGTCAGCCTGTTGCCGTATCTGTTTGCCCTCTTTACCGTTGCTTATCTCCCCCTGGCGGTTTCGAGCCGACCGATCTGGGCGCATACGGCATTTTCCGTCATTCCGTTTGCCTTCATCGCTGTTGCGGGTTTCATGGTTCAGTTTCTGGACAATGGAGCTAACAACCGGCGTATTTTTTATGCCTATCTCACTCTGCTGCTCCTGGCAAGCATTCCGCTCTATCTGCTGGCTATTGGCAAGGGGCATGACGTGTCACTGCTGCAGCCGATCCTGGAAATCTACAGGCCATTGCATGAGCGATAGAGTTGTCATAACCGGTGCCGGGATAGCCGGACTTACGCTTGGCTACAAACTGGCGCAAGCAGGGAGGCAGGTGCTGGTTGTCGAAAAGGAAAAGGTAGTTGGTGGCTTGGCACGGAGCTATTGCTATGGTGAGTACCTGTTTGATGTCGGGCCTCATCGCTTCCATACGGAGCAGCCTGAAATCACCGCGTTTATACACGAAGTGCTAGGGGGAGATTACCTCATTATTGACCGGAGAAGCGGCGTTCGGATGTTCGGTCAATATTTTGACTGGCCTTTGACGGTTGGATCTATTCTGAAAATGCCACTTGCAACTCTTTTGCTGGTCGGATTGGATCTTTTCCTGGGGAGTGGTGGTGAAGGTAATTTTGAAGAGTATATCATCAAAAAATACGGTAAGACTCTCTACCGGGTTTTTTTCAAACCGTACACGGAAAAATTTATCGGTCTGCCATGCGATCAAATATCGAGAGAGTGGGCGATCACAGGTATTGAACGTGCCGTAATAGACAAAAAAATACAAAGTGCTGATCTCATCTCTTTTACCAGATCAGTGTTGAAGACCGATGCACCCTTGAAGTTTATCTATCCGAAGAGCGGCGGTATCGGGCGCTTTGCCGAACTCCTTGCGCAGGGTATAAAGAGGTTTGGAGGGGAGGTCCGTACATGCAGCGAAATCGAACAGCTTGTTGTCGACCGGGGAAAGGTGAGCAGGGTCATTATTGATGGTGAGACAGTCGAGTGTGGTCAGATCGTTTGGACGGCGCCTCCGCAACAGTTGTTGTCTCTGCTTGGTCTTGGCCTGCCTGACCTTGAGTTCCTCCCCATGCTGCTGTTCAACTATGAAATTTCCGGACGACCTCTGGTGACTTACCAGTGGTGTTATTATGGTGATGAGGAGGTCCCGTTCAATCGTGTCTCAATGCCAAACGCTTTCAATCCTCTTCTTGCACCTGAGGGTAAAACCGGTATCTGCGTTGAAGTCAGCGGGGAGGTTGCAGCCGAAAATGAGGGATCGCTCGATCTCAGGATCAGAAGGGCGCTGGTTAAAGTTGGTCTGTTGCCTGATGTTGATGTTATCACCAAGGTACATATTGAAAGGGTTGCCAATGCATACCCGGTGTATCGTTTGAATTATCAGGAAGAGATTGACAAGGTTAATGTCGCTGTTGCTGCCTACGATAATATCAGCCTGCTGGGGCGTACAGGGTCCTTTTGGTACAACAATATGGATCACTCTATTGAAGCGTCCTTCAACCTGGCTGCGAAAATGTTGACAGAAGAGAACGTTTCTCCACCAAATAACTCCCCATAACCAGATAGTCCATCTCAGTTGCCATGAAGCAGCGCCAGGCATCTTCCGGGGTGCAGACAATCGGCTCGCCCCGCACATTGAAGCTGGTGTTAACGAAGACGGCGCAGCCGGTCAGATCATGGAACGCTTCCAGCAACTGACAGAATTTCGGGTTTGTGTTACGGTCTACGGTCTGCACACGAGCAGAGTAGTCGATGTGAGTCACTGCAGGAATGTCTGATCGGCTCCGGTTCAGCCGCTTCATAATATCCTCTTCTATCGGTTCGCTTTCTGGCTGTTTGCGACGGGACTCCTGAACCGGAGCTGTCAATAGCATGTATGGTGCCGGGCGATCGATGTCAAAATATTCATCCACTTCTGAAAGTAATACTGCCGGTGCAAACGGCCTGAACCCCTCACGGAACTTTATCTTCAGGTTTAATCTCTTCTGCATCTGCGGGTTGCGCGGGTCGGCAAGAATGCTCCGATTGCCCAGGGCGCGCGGGCCATACTCCATCCTCCCCTGGAACCAGCCGATTACCTTCCCCTCGCTTATCAGTCCGGCAACCTCATGGCAGAGAGGTGCGCTGTCGTCAAAGCGGCGGTAACATGCTGAGTGCCGGGTGAGCACCTTTTCAATCTCCTGATCACTATATTCAGGCCCTAGCAGTGAGCCCTGCATGGCGTCCGGTGATTCAGGCTGCCTTGGCCTGTCGAGCCAGATATGCCAGCCAGCAAGGGCTGCGCCGAGCGCTCCTCCGGCATCTCCTGATGCAGGCTGGATCCAGAGGCCCCGGAAGATTTTCTCCCCCATGATTCTGCTGTTAGCAACACAGTTGAGCGCCACCCCCCCTGCAAGAGTCAGATTGTCGCTTCCGCTAAGCTTTTTCGCGGTAATTGCCAGACGGAGCAGTATCTCCTCAGTCACCTCCTGACACGCCAGCGCCAGGTCCATATACTCCTGAAGGATGGGGGTCTCGGCTTGACGACGCGGCATGCCAAAGAGATGTTCCCAGGCGGCATCATTGGTCATGGTCAGCTCAGTGACAAAGGCAAAATAGTCCATGTTCAGAGCTATGGAGCCGTCGTCGCGCAGATCGACCAGTGTTGATAATATCAGCGACTTGAACTCTTCAAGCCTCTCTCCCTGCCTGCCGTAGGGAGCCAGTCCCATCAGCTTGTATTCGCCGTCATTTACCTTGAATCCGCAGTAGTGAGTAAAAGCAGAGTAGAGCAGGCCAATGGAGTGCGGGAAGGTCTGCTCCTGCAAGAGTGTTATCTTATTTCCTTCCCCCTTGCTGATGGTGGTGCAGGCCCATTCGCCGACGCCGTCAATGGTCAGGATTGCCGCCTCTTCGAAGGGGGAGGGGAAGAAGGCGCTGGCAGCGTGGGAGAGATGGTGCTCGGGGAAGAGAAGTCTGGGTGTTTTCGTGCCGAAAGCAGCCAGTTCCTGTTGCAGCATCCGGCGCATGAAGAGTTTTCCCTTCAGCCAGGGTGGCATGGCGGCCAGGAAACTCCGCACCCCTCGCGGGGCAAGGGCGTGGCTGGTTTCAGCAATCCGTTCAAATTTGAGGAGCGGTTTTTCGTAATAGGCAACGGCTGCAATGTCGTCGAGGGTGAGACCCGATTCGGCAAGTACATAGCTCACTGCCTGTTGAGGGAAGGCCTGATCATGCTTTACCCTGCTGAAGCGCTCCTCCTGGGCGGCTGCGACAATCCTGCCATCCATTATCAGCACTGCGGCGCTGTCATGATAATAGGCTGAAATTCCGAGAATTGCTGTAGGGGGTATGGCAGTCATTAGAAAAGGGTGTAGATGAACGGGGCGATGGCCGTGCCGCTGGTCATAAAGAGCAGCAGACCAAAGAGTAGCAGGGTAATCAGCATCGGCAGCAGCCAGAACTTCTTCCGGGTGCGGAGAAATCCCCAGATGTCGTGGATGAAATCCATGTCAACCATCGCTCCTTGTCGGGTTTCAGTAAGGTTTATCCATGTCGGCGGGGAGCCAGCGATGGTTTTTTGTCGTGAAAAGCGTCATACTCCCTGACCGCCATGTCTTGAGTTTAAGAGTATCCTTTCCCATCATTCGTCGGATAACAGCTGCCGGAGTGACCATCAGGAAAAAAACAAGCGTCAAAAGGAGCAGGGAGACAGCCGCAGCCAGATGGTCTGCCATGTAAAACCAGAAACGGGCAAAAGGGGCGAATGACCTTGGTGCGGTCATGCAGAGGAGGAGCAGAAGTGTGGCGATGATGACCACCATTTTGTCGGGGAAAAACTGATATGCCAGAAGGGTGATCAGGGTCAGCGCCAGACCGGCATCCATCGATTTAATATCGCGGTTTCTCTGCTGCAAAATATCTCCATAGGAACTGACAATGCAAAGGTTAAATTTCAACATATTCTATATCAAAGGTTGGATACAGACAAATGAATATAATCCAGATTGCAGTGTAGCAGGTAAAGTCCTGTTGTGCCTTTGTTGAAATTATGCGTTTTATTTAAATAAAGCTGTCAGAATATGAGCCTTTATGAAGCTTACATATTGCTTCAATGCTCCCGGTTAAGCTATTTACATTGCAAATCGAAAGCTGCGCTGCTGATTTGCAGGTATGATTGCTTGGAAAAACATGTTGAACTATTGAAACCTCTATGGATGTTTTACTTTACCGTCCTGAATGTTTAGGTGGATTCTGACAAATTCGGATTGAATATCCGAATTTGTCATGATATTATCTCGTCATGATCAAACGCACTTTCTACATTGAGGCTCTCGCTTCAGCGCTGCGCCGATCCCCGGTGACGGCTCTTCTTGGACCGCGCCAGTGTGGCAAGACCACGCTTGCCCGCTTGTGTGCAGAAGGGCGCGAAGCACATTATTTTGACCTGGAATCCCCCGCCGACCGCCAGCGTTTGCAAAATCCGGAATTGATGCTTGGTTCATTGTCAGGACTGGTGATCCTCGACGAGATACAGCTGCTGCCCGAACTGTTCAGTCTGTTACGGGTGATGGTTGACCGCCAGGAGGGGCGTTGCTGCTACCTCATCCTTGGCAGCGCGTCCCCGCAGATCATCAAGAAGGTCTCTGAAAGCCTGGCAGGGCGTATTGAGTTTGTTGATCTTGCCGGGTTTGACATCACTGAACTCCACGCGGGAGAGATCGACAGACTCTGGCTACGCGGCGGATTTCCCCGCTCTTTTCTTGCGGATGGCGAAGCTGACAGTCTGGCGTGGCGTGAGGGATTCATCCGCACCTTTCTGGAAAGGGATATCCCGCAACTCGGCATCACTATCCCGGCTGTTGCCATGCGCCGCTTCTGGACCATGCTTGCTCATCTGCATGGGCAAAACTGGAACGCATCGGATGTCGGCCGTTCAATGGGTTTGTCCGACAAGACGGTACGGCATTACCTGGATATTCTTACTGGCACCTACATGGTAAGACAACTTCAGCCATGGCATGAAAATCTGAAAAAACGCCAGGTCAAGAGCCCCAAAATTTACCTGCGTGACTCAGGTCTGCTTCACTCTCTCTTAAATATATCCTCAATGAGCGATCTCTGGGGACACCCGCGGTTGGGCGCATCTTGGGAAGGTTTTGCTATTGAACAGACGCTGACCGCACTGCATCATCGCGATGCATATTTCTGGGGGACTCAAGGCGGCGCGGAGCTTGATCTGCTTTTCTTCCATGAGGGTAAAAGGTTCGGTATCGAATGTAAATTCAATGAAGCGCCTGCTGTCAGCAAATCAATGCATAGCGCTTTAGCAGACCTCTCCCTTGAACATCTTTGGGTTGTCTATCCTGGTAACGTCAGTTATCCTGTCCACGAAAAGATTACTATACTCCCGCTTTCTCAGGTCGGAAGCCTGTGCGGCATATCAGCCAGGCAAAACAGTAACGATAGAGCACTGGGCATCATCAGATGAAACTACTCCTCATCTCCCCTCCATTCGGCGAAAAAGGTCAAAAATCCAAGGGGCTCCCCATTGCTCCGCCGGTGCTTGAGTATCTGGCCGGTCTGACCTTGCAGCTCCGCCCTGACGTCGAAGTGGTTTTGATCGACGCCAACAAGGAGGAGGTTGTCATTGAAGAGCTGGATGCCGACCTGATCGGTTTCACCGTGCTCACCCCTCAGGCCCCCTGGGTCTATCGCACTGCGGATCGGCTTCGCGTCATGGGGAAGCAGGTGCTTCTCGGCGGTATTCATGTCACGGCTCTGCCCGATGAGGCGGCTCGCCATGCTGATGCCATTGTTCTTGGCGAGGCGGAGGAGATCTGGGGCGGCCTCTTGGATGATGCGGCGCAGCGCCGATTGAAGCCGGTATACCAAGGGAGCTTTCCCGACCTCAAGGGGCTCCCCCGGCCGATCACCACCCTCTGGAAGACCAATTACGTTTACGGCTACTTCCAGACTTCACGTGGTTGTCCCCACCGCTGCACCTTCTGCTCGGTGCATGAATTTTTCGGTGGCACAGTGCGGGTACGTCCAATCGATGAGGTGGTGTCCGAACTGGCGGCGAGCAAGCGGCGTCTTTTCTGGGGGATCGACGACAATGTCTGGGGTGTGAACATGAACTACACCATCGATCTTTACCGGGAGATGGGAAACTCACTGCGCGGCAAGTCATGGTTCGGCTCCGGAGATCTGGTCTCTGTCGACCACCCCCGTTCGAAAGAGCTGCTCACCAATGCCCGCCGGGCCGGCCTGACAGCG
>JANNRW010000262.1:0-21699 GCA_031401815.1 Geobacteraceae bacterium
CAATGCGCTCCTTGGTCTTGCCGATTCTGGACAGAACCGTTTGTTTCTTTGTTAAATCTTTGAAGATACTCCCAGATAGCTGGATAATCATTCTGGACATTTACTCTCGGTATGTTTCCGTAACCATTATGACTATTAATAAGCCATAACCCCGCATATTCAGCTTTGTAGCGCTTGATGTCCCTTCCCCGTAATACTGGTTTAATTATCTCAGTGCTTTTCGGATCCTGAGCTACGAGTCGGTCCTTAACCTCATTTGGTATAATAAACGCTTCGTCCTTACTTGTTTTGATACCATAATTGAGTGCGACACCCCATTCTTTTAGCGGCACACCCACTTCTTCAATCCGCTTTCTTACGGCATATGCCGGACCGGATGAGATAATCCAGCTCTCTGCAGATAAATCGCTTAAGGGTACAGCCTTTTTCAGCAAATAATCGGCAAGGTTCGTATCGACCTTGAAATCATTTTCGATGCTGACCGCGAGTAACGGATTTTTTGTTTCCGTCAGGTCCAGTTTTCTAACAACAATAATGTTTGAATTTACCGTCGCAGCTTCAAAAACTTGATGATCGCCAAAATCAATCAACGATTGCGGTGTCGTTACCGTAGCAAAAAACTCTCTCAACTTCTTCCCGTAGTTTGTCCTCATCCACTGATTAGAAGTGATATAGGTCAGCACACCATTCCGCGCCAACAGGTTGAAGCCCCGCTCATAAAAAAGACAGTATATGTCGCCGGTCTTGGCGTAGGTTGTGTACTTCTGCGCTTCCCACTGTTTCTGCACCGGCTGACCGCTGAAGCTCTGAATCTGGATGTATGGCGGGTTGCCGATGACGATATTGAACCCACCACTGCGACCACCCCCAACCCCCTCCTTATCAAGGAGGGGGCTCTCATTTCTATGGCTTATTGCTCCCCCTCCTATTTTAGGAGGGGGCTGGGGGGGTGGTAAGGTTTTTATGCCGAACATCATTTCCGGATCGAAGAAGGGCGCTGAGCTGGAAACATCAAAGGGGTTCCAGGCCGCCACCTGATGGGCGGTTGCCTTGCCCCAGTTACTACCCACCAGCGCCTTTTCCAGCGCTTCCCGCTTTACCTTCTCCTGCTTGCGCAGCTCCTTCTTGTCCTTGTACTTCCGGGCATAGAAGACCCGCTCCCGCACCTGACGCAGCTCGAATTCCGCCTTCTCAACTGCAAGGGTGCCAAAGTCATACTGTTTCGGTCGCTCCAGCGCAATCAGGCTGTCAGCGGCGACAAACTTGGTCTCCAGATTCGGCATGGCCAGTATCCCCAGATTTGGCCGGGACGGGTCTTTCTTCTGCTCCACAATCAGAGAAATGAAAAAGCGGAGCTTGGCAATCTGCACGGCAATGTTCTGAATATCCACGCCGTAGATGCAGTTTTCGATCAGGAAGAGCTTGCGCAGGTAGTCAAGCTCGTGGTGGCTGCTGTCGAAAGACGCTTCGATGTATGCCAGGCGCTCTTCGACGCTTTTCAGCGCTCCCTCGCGCACTACCTCGTCCCGCATCTCTTCAGCCTTCTTGCGATCTTCCTCGACAATAGCGAGCTGCGCCTGTTTCCATTTGCGGTTGTTGGGATCCAGTTTCCCCAGGATATGCACCATCCGGTGCAGTATTCCCATGGGGAAAGCGCCGGAACCGCAGGCCGGATCGAGTATCCGGGCGTTGCTGATGGCTGTTATCAGACGGTCGGTCAGCTCTTCATCGTCGGCAAAGGGGTTGCCGGTGTCCGCGTGGGAGAAGAGGGCGGAAAGCTTGTCCTCTATTATTCCCTCCCCTTCAAGGGGAGGGTTAGGGTGGGGATGGGTTTGGTCTTCTGGTTGTGCATCACCTTTACCCCATCCCCCTCCCAACCTCCCCCTTGAAGGGGGAGGAGCAGAAACAGAATCCAAAACCCCCGCCAGATACGCTTTGAGCGATTCATCAACCATATAGTTGACGATCTCGCGGGGAGTATAGAATGAACCGGTCTGGTTACGGGCCGTGCTGCGGGTCTCCGGGTTATAGCTTGCCAGGAGGTTCTCGAAGACCTTACCGAGCAGTTCCGGATCGAGGGCGACCTCTTCTTCAAGAGGTGTGTTTTCGGCAATGGTGAACTTGTAGCTATTCAGAATATCTATCAGGCCGGTGACGGTCTCATGCTTGCCGGAATTGCCGCCGCCAAACTCCTTGCTCAGGTCAACGTCCTTGATTTCTCCGAAAAAAAGGCTATCGGGTACAATCGGCTGCTTTGAGGCTGTTTTGGAAAAACCGTCGTAGCGGATCTCGCGGTTCTTACCTTCGCCGGTCTCTACGTTATCGAGGCATTCGAACAGACCGCCATTTAGAAAAGGAATGTCCGCAAAAAGTTTGAGCGCCGCTTCCGGGTCTTTGAACAGGTTCTTGTGGCGATAGACGGTGAAGTTGTTGTAATCGGGATTGACGCTATTGACCTTTTCTTCGGTGATGAAACGGCGACTGCCAGGGGTGTCCCGGTTCATTTCCGTGTTGAGGGTGGCAAAGAAGAGGTTCTGCAGGATTGCCTTGTAATAAATCCCTTGTAGGGGCGCATGGCATGCGCCCGCCTTTGATTCTGCCGTTGCATCAGGGCGAACGCCGTTCGCCCCTACAAGAACCGCCCTGATTTTTTCTTCGTTGAACAGCGCCTCCGGAATCAGTCCTTTCTCTTTAATGAACCAACAGAATATAAGCCGGGTCAGAAGGCGGATGACGTTGATGGAATTGTTGACCTCTTCGGCCAGCTTGTCGGGGTTGGGAAAGGTAACTGCCTTAACAGCATAGAGATACCAGTTGAACAGCTCCTTGTAGAACTTCCGGTTGAGCGCCGAGATATCGAGAGTCTTGCGCCAGGCATTGTGCAGGGCGACAAAGGTATCCACTTTGTAGCGCTGAACCAGGGACGGCAGCGCCAGATCATGCAAAATCTCTATATGCGCCCGGATTGGCTCGGTGACGCTGATATCCTTGATGAGGGTGACTTTATTCTCCAGCACATCGCGGCTCTCATCCCGCTTGTGCAAGCGGCGATCAATGGCGGCAATGGTAAGGCTGTCGCCATAGCGGAAGAGAAGCATTGACGGCATGGGGGTAATCTTGTTTATTTCGCGGGTGATTCGAGCCAGGTCAGTTCGACTGTATGACGAACCTTTGAGCTGAATGGCAAGGAACAGGTAGGATTCGATAATGCGGTTATCTACCTTGGCTATTGAGAACAGGCCGTTCTGGCGCTTCAGCTCTTCATCGGTTAGCTGGAAGATAATGTCTATGCTCTGCCATTCATCCGCCTTGGCAAACTGTTCATTGAACGAGTTCTGGCCGGAGAGGAAGTAGTCCTTAAACCCAGTGAAGGTATTCGGCTCGATCTCGTCGGTCTTGTCGCTTTCGTAGCCGAGGACGTTCAGCAGCTTCCGGGCGCAATCACGAGGCGCTCCGGTCGAAAACTGTTTCAGGGCATGCTCTATCTGTTGTTTCAGGTCACTCATGGGATTACTCACCCTCTCTGACAAAACCGATCTTTTGTTTCTTAGGCGGATCAGGTGGGGTCATCAACTGCCTGATGGCATCAAATACCAGTTTGAACTGCTTGTCATACTTCTTTTCAAGATCTTCCAGTTTATGTGACAACTCCTTGTTAGAAGAGATCATTTCGCGAAGTTTTACAAATGCCCGCATAATGAGGATATTGACTTCGATCGCCCGGTCACTGCTGAGAATGCCGGAGAGCATGGCAACTCCCTGTTCGGTAAATACCAAAGGCTCTTTACGACGACCGCCATGAGCAGAACTTGAAGTCGCAATTTGCGACTTCAAGTTCATAAACTCTTGAAATGTAAGCTCAAACATAAAATCTGACGGAAACCGTTTGAGGTTTCTACGTACCTGCTCATTCAATCTTTTAACTTCGATGCCATACATTTCGGCCAGATCCTGATCCAGCATCACTTTTTGGCCGCGTACCAAAAATATTTTTTGTTCGACAATAACTAGCGGAATAATTGGTGTTTCCATTACGTATTCTCCTCCAAAACTCCATTTGCCCACTCAAGCGCTTGCTGCTCTCTGTCACTATCTGTAGCTATCTTGCCGTAGGCAGCGTCAAGGTCATTCTGTGGCGTGCCCTTGATCACCAGCCAGGTAATCAGTTCAAAATCATCGGCACTGTCAACCTGCCTTGCTTTTCCCACCAGCTTCCCATCACGGCCTGCCAGCAGCCCGCCGATATTCCTTTTCCTGAAAGTCTGCCTGATTGCCTCTACTGCCTTTACTACCAGAACGTCATAATGGGCCATGTCCGTCCCTTCACAAGTCTGCTGATTGAAAAGGGTGCAGAGGGAATCCAGCGGTGTACTATGACCGGCGGCCAGCAGGCGGAACAGCTCCAGCACCTGCTTGGCATGGGTGAAGTTGTAGCGCACCTCGCCATCGTCGCGCACATAGACGAGGAAATAGGGCTGCAACGGGTTGACTTTCTGCTCGGCGATTGCCAGCTTCTTGTCCTCGTCCAGCCGCTGCTCCAGGCAGAAGATGACTCCCGGCTGGATGACGGCATGCCCTGCCGGGGCAGGAACGACGCCATAAAGCCCGTAAGGCGCATCCTCCAGCGCCTTACGGTTTGCCTCCAGATAACCCATCAGCTCCATGATGAAGTCGTCGAGGGTAAAGTCGGAGAGCGAAGCGCCGTCGCTTACATCCTCCATGTCCAGCACTTCGTGTTGCATTCTCTTCAACTGGCGATTGCGGTAGTTCAGGTCTTCGGCGATCAGCTCCTGAATGTTATCGTCCTGAAGCAGGTTATCATCGGCGGTCGCAGTCATGTCCACCAGCGCCATACGGGCCTCTACCCGGTCTTTCAGGGAGATGTAGTTGTCAAGGTCTTTGGTAGGCCAGAAATTGATCAGGTGTACAACCGGATTGCGGCTCCCAATCCGGTCGATCCGACCGAAACGCTGGATGATCCGCACCGGGTTCCAGTGGATGTCATAGTTGACCAGAGTGTCGCAGTCTTGCAGGTTTTGGCCTTCCGAAATGCAGTCAGTAGCTATGAGGATATCTATTTCCTCGCCCTGGGGCATGGAAAGCATTTTGTCGCGATTTTTGGAGCGGGGCGAGAAATTGGTCAGTACCTGGTTGTAATCACTGGAGCCAAAGGTAGTGCGATTCTCTCCGCCACCGGTGACCAAGGCACTATTAACCTTCAACTCATCACGAGCCCAGACATGGAGCGCTTCGTACAGGTAAGCTGCGGTATCGGCAAAAGCGGTAAATACGAGAATCTTGCGGTTAACAGCGCCATCCTTGGTGATGCCGGGGTGGTGACGTACCTTGTCCTCGATCAGTTGCCTGAGGTTCGCCAGCTTTTCGTCCCGCTCTACGGTGACCTCTGCGGCAGCCTGCTGAAGTGCCTTGAGCTGTAACCGGTCACTTTCGAGATCAGCCAGCCACTCCGAACACTTCATGTGCTTCAGTTGATACCTTATCTTCCTGCCGACCTGCCAGGCATCTTCCAGCTCCGGATCATCGCTGTTCGCAGGGTTCAGCTCGTCCAGGTCTACCACAGCTGGTTCTGGCAAAGCCTGCTGAAATGCCCGGAGTTTAAGCTGAAGTGTTTCGATTTTTTCGATGGTGCGCCCCATGGAGGTGGCAAAGGAGTGGACAGAGCTTTCCAGCCTCTTCAGAAAGTTGACCTTCATCATGCCGATCAGGAAACCTTCCCGCTTTTCCTGGGAAAAGTTCTTTGTTTCATCTTTTTCGTACTCGGCTTTAAACTCCTCCAACACATACAGAGAGGGCTTGAACAGGGAGAGTCGATAGTTCTGAATGTCCTGATTCAATTGGTCATATGTCATGAATTTTTTGGACAGATCAATGCCGGGATATACCGGCAGAGCCTTACGCTTCGGGAATTCGCCGATTTCCAGCATATCCTTTTTGTAAAACCGCTGAATCTGTTTACGGGAGCGAGCAATGGTGAGGGCATCGAGGAGTTTGAAAAAAGATGAGTCGAGTTTCTCCTGAAGCTTTAATACATCGCGCGCCCCGGCTTGACCGGCCCAGTGGCTGAAAGTCCGTTGTGCGGTTGTCAGGGTGTCAGCCAGGCTCCTGATTCCAAGGGTTTCGCCGAATGAAGCATCATTGCCACCAGTGATGAAGGAGAACTGGTTGCGCAAGTCAGTCAGGTTATTGTTAACCGGTGTCGCTGAGAGCATAAGGACTTTTGTGCAGACATCGCTCTGTTCCCGCCCACGGATTATGTCTTCCATGAGCCGCTCATAGCGGCTTTTGCGGATGATATTCCCTTCTTCATCCCGCTTGCCTTTGGTGTTGTTGCGGAAGTTGTGGGATTCATCGATGACTACCAGATCAAACCGATCCCAGGCGATGGTTGCCAGGTTCTCATTGCCCACGGTGCCACTGTCACGGCTCAAGTCTGTATGGGAAAGCACGGTAAAGCGGAAGCGGTCTTCGATAAGCGGGTTCAGGTCGCTGGTTGCCAGATAGGTTGTCCAGTTTTCCCGCAGTTTCTTGGGACAAAGTACCAGTACATTGGCTTTACGCAGCTCAAAATACTTGATGACTGCCAACGCCTCAAAGGTTTTCCCTAAACCGACGCTATCAGCAATGATACAGCCATTGTGAGCCTCAATCTTGTTGATGGCACTGACGACTCCACGCCGCTGAAACTCGAACAACATGCCCCATATCCGCGTGTCCTTGATATGACTGCTCTCATCGAACAGACCGCCCTGATCCTGTTCAAGAATCTTGTGGTAAAAGAGGTGAAAGAGAGTTTTGAAGTAGATGAACTGCGGTGAGTGATCTGCATAGAGCTGGGCAAGGTAGGTGAGGACATCCTGCTTAACGTCCTCCACCAGCTCTTCGTTATTCCAGATTTCATCAAACCATGCTTTTAATTCATTCCGGTCGCGGTCATCGGCAACTTCGAGATTCAGTTCGATATTCGGATTTGCCCCATAGCCCAGACCACTGACAGTGAAATTGGAACTGCCGACCAGAGCCTTTTTTCTGCCATCGTCGTCTATGTGATACATCTTGCCGTGGAGGAGGTTGGCCTGTTTGATTGACCTGATATTCACCTTGTCGGTGATCCATTTATAGCACTCGTCAGCCAGACATTTCTGTTGAAGTTGGTTGCCAAGGGACAGCTTTTCATCTTCGATCTTGAACGCCTTCTTGTCGGTTCGATCTGGATCGAGGCTTTTTACAAAGCGTGGTTCGCCAAAGAGGAAATTGAGATGGTCGATCTTGTGGAGGTGATCTTTCAGTTTTTCGTAGGCATAAATGGTGAAATAGGCAGAGACGATGGAGAGCGTAGAGTCATCTTTGATGCACTCCTTCAGGAACTCCCCGACCTTGCCGCGTGAGCGGTTATCTTTGATGGATGATTGCATGGGTTAAGCCCCGATAATTGTAATGCTGTGTTATAGCAAAACCCCGGATTAATTACCATATAAACAAAAAGAGCGGCATCGCTGCCGCTCTTGCAAATGACCCAGTCATCAGAATAATAATGTCGTTACTTCCCGATCACCACCCCATCGCCACCCACCGCCAGATCAACCCGCACTGTATCCCCTTCTGCAAATTTCCCCTCCAGGAGCATCAGCGCAAGCGGATCCTGAATCTTGCGCTGGATGGTTCGTTTCAGGGGTCTGGCACCGTAGGCCGGATCGTACCCCTCCTGCGCCAGATACTCCTTTGCACCGTCGCTTACATTGAGGGTGAGATGCCTCTCGGACAGGCGCTTTTCCAGCCCTTGGAGCTGGATTGCGACAATCTCTTTTATGCGGGTCAGCTCAAGCGGATGGTAGATGACGGTTTCGTCGATTCTGTTCAAAAACTCCGGCTTGAAGCTCTCTTTCAGAGCTTCCATCACCATGGCACGCATTTTCGGGTAATCACCGGTGCCGTACTGCTGAATCCAGTTGGAGCCGACATTGCTGGTCATGATAATGACGGTATTCCTGAAGTCAACGGTTCGTCCCTGGCCGTCGGTGAGACGACCATCGTCCAGCACCTGTAGCAGTACGTTGAAGACTTCGGGATGTGCTTTTTCGATCTCGTCAAACAGAACGATGCTGTAGGGTCGGCGGCGAACAGCCTCAGTCAGTTGACCCCCCTCCTCATAGCCTACATAACCGGGTGGAGCGCCGATCAAGCGGGCAACGGTATGCTTCTCCTGATACTCGCTCATATCGATCCGGACAATAGCCTGATCATTGTCAAAGAGGAACTGGGCAAGCGCCCGGGCGGTTTCGGTCTTGCCGACACCTGTTGGCCCCAGAAAGATGAATGAGCCAAGGGGCCGGTTCGGGTCGGAAAGCCCGGCACGTGCCCGGCGGACAGCATTTGAAACCAGTACCAGCGCTTCATCCTGACCTATGACCCGGCTTTTTAGCCGCTCTTCCATTCTGACCAGCTTTTCGGTTTCACTCTCAAGCATCCGGTTGACCGGAATGCCTGTCCAGCGGGCAACAATATCAGCCACCATGTCGCCATCAACCTCTTCAGGGAGCATTCGCCCCTCTTTCTGGCGCTCCAGCAGCTCTGTTTGCCTGGCAGCAATCTCTTTTTCAATAGCCGGGATCTCCCCGTAACGGAGCTCAGCAGTTTTGGCCAGATCCCCTTCACGCTCGCATTTCTTGGCCTCTTCCTTCTTCTCTTCAAACTGCTTTTTCAGCTCACTGATTCGCCCATGAATAGCTTTCTCCTGTTGCCAGTGAGTCTTTAGAAGTGTCGAGCGGCTTTTCAGCTCCTCCAGCTCATCGGCAAGCTTGCGCAGACGCTCTTTGGCATGGGTATCCTGTTCCCGGAGCAGCGCCTGTTTTTCAATTTCAAGCTGGATGATCTTCCGTTCGACTTCGTCTATTTCAGTTGGCAGGGAATCTATCTCTATTCTCAGCCGAGAGGAGGCTTCGTCAATCAGATCGATAGCCTTGTCCGGCAGGAACCGGTCGCTGATATAGCGGTCAGAGAGGGTGGCTGCGGCGATGATGGCGCTGTCCTTGATTCTGACCCCGTGAAAATTTTCATAGCGCTCTTTTAGCCCTCTCAAGATGGCAATGGTGTCCTCTACGCTCGGCTCCCCGGCATAGATCTGCTGGAAACGGCGCTCCAGAGCAGCATCCTTTTCAATGTACTTGCGGTATTCGTTCAGGGTAGTTGCGCCGATACAGTGCAGTTCGCCGCGAGCCAGCGCAGGTTTAAGCATGTTGGAGGCATCCATTGCCCCTTCAGCGGCACCGGCACCAACCAGGGTGTGTAACTCATCAATAAAAAGGATGACCTCACCTTCAGACTTCTCGACCTCTTTTATGACTCCTTTCAGCCGCTCCTCAAATTCGCCCCGGTATTTTGCCCCGGCTATCAGCGCTCCCATGTCAAGGGCGACCAGTCGCCTGTTTTTAAGGGTCTCCGGGACATCGCCTGCAACAATCCGGCTGGCAAGCCCTTCAACGATAGCTGTTTTACCGACCCCCGGCTCTCCAATCAGTACCGGATTATTCTTGGTACGGCGCGACAGCACCTGGATAACCCTGCGTATTTCGTCATCCCGCCCAATAACCGGATCAAGCTTCCCCTTGCGGGCAAGATCCGTCAGATCCCGGGCATATTTTGACAGCGCCTGATACTGATCTTCTGCGTTCTGATCAGTGACCCGTTCATTGCCGCGAACCTCCTTAAGCGCTGCGAGCAGTGCATCTCTTGATATTCCGCTCTCTCCGAATATTCTCCCGCACTCTTCACCTTTATCCCCGGCCATTGCCAGCAGCAGATGTTCAGTAGCTACAAAATCATCCTTCATCTTGTCAGCTTCCCGCTGTGCTGCCGAGAGCGTACGACTCAAAGCAGAGGAGAGAGAGAGCTGGGTTGCTGCGCCGCTTACTCTGGGAAGTTTTGCAATGGAAGCCTTTGCTCTCTGTATCAGTTGATCGGGTCTTGCGCCGATTTTCTGAATCAGCGGGGAGGCAAGCCCCCCTTCCTGTTCGAGCAGCGCGAGCAGCAGATGAACCGGCTCAATGGCACTGTTCTCCCCATTGGCAGCCAATTCATGAGACGCGGCAAGAGCCTCCTGTGTTTTTATCGTCATCTTGTCAGGTCGCAACATACATACACCTCCTGGAAGGCTGTCGGATTTACAGCTGATTTATTCCAAGTCCGACAGACTCCTGATGAAAACATAAGTGCGGGAAGCACCCCTGTCAAGGGGAGCAGATATCCTGTTCAATGTTTGAACAGTTGTTCAATCGGTTTATCTTTCGTAAATACGGTCAGTTACGCGAATATTTCACAAAAAGCTGTTCAGTCATGATTTCGCAGGCATGGCGGGTAAGGCCAGACAACGTAATGATATCGAGACATTGCGGTGATATCAGATTCGGCACGTATCTGGTAACAGAGAAGATAACCAAACAAGAGCAACAGGAGGTTTCCCATGTTACGTTATCTGCTAATCATCTCTGCAATGTCACTTTTGAACGGTTGCGCTGAAATGAAGATTATAGGAAATGCCGCCATGAGAGACTTAAGGTCTGACGCGATAAATGTCGAACAGACATCCTACCGATATCACCAGAAGCTTGTTGCCCTGAATAGTCCAAAGAGTGGTGTATTAATGGCCAAAGCCGAGCTGAGTCTTGATGCGGATAGTATAAGATCAACCAGTGGAGAGACTAAAAAACGCGGGGTTGCAAAGTCAAAAAAGGTTAAGGGGCTTTGGGAGAAGAATTGAAGGAGGAACTTTCCACAACTGATAAATCACGGAAGCTGGATAACATGAACCAACAGAAAAACAAGGCAATAGAACGCGGATGACGCGGATTAAACGAATTTACGCAGATATGAACCAGTTTCTCTGATTTACCCTGTAAATCCGCTAAGTCAGATTTGATCCGCGTTCTATTGCCTCAAAATTAAATGGTACGTCGCTCGCCAGCAGGGCGACGATACTCTACGACCAGGGTCTTCTCTGTTCGCGGGGTTCCCCACTTTTTGCGTCGGTCAGTCCCCAGTGCCTTTTCCTGGTCTCTACTGTTCCCCTTGTTCCTGCCACCGGCAGAAGAAGGAGTTGCCGCTGCTCCGTGACGTCTCATCCCCGGCTTTGCGCCACTGCCGGATGGAAGACGCGGCAGTTCGCGCTTTGGCTCCAGCCCTTCAATAACCTGTCTGGGGAGCTTCTGGCCGATAAAACGCTCTATTCTTGCCAGATAATTCAGCTCATTCAGGGAGACAAATGAAACAGCAGTACCTGTTGCTCCGGCACGACCGGTTCGTCCGATGCGGTGTACGTAATCTTCGGCAAATCTTGGAAGGTCAAAATTGATTACATGACTGATTCCGCTAACATCAAGACCACGTGCAGCAACATCTGTTGCTACAAGGAGTTTGACCTTGCCCCGACGCAGGTTGACTATGGTTCGATTACGAGCCCCCTGGCTCATGTCGCCATGAAGCGCTGCAGCAGCATGACCCTGACTGAAAAGTTCCTGGGCAAGGGTGTCGGCATCGCGTTTGGTCGCAGAAAAGATTATAGCTCTGGAGAGATCCTTGTGAGTGATGAGATGCTGGAGAAGGCGATGTTTGTGACGCATGTCATCAGCTACATGGAGACGCTGCTCGATACTGTCGAGCGTTACATTTTTACCGGCAATCTCGATCATTTTCGGCTCACGCAGCATTCTGCCAGCCAGTTTTGTGGTAGCAGCATCCATTGTTGCAGTGAACATCATAGTCTGTCGTCCGGCAGGGGTTGCTGCGGCAATCTTGTCCATATCTTCGCTGAAACCCATGTCCAGCATTCTGTCTGCTTCATCAAGGATCAGCATTTCGACGCGATCCAGCCTGAGGCGGCCATTTTCAAGATGATCGACCAGACGACCCGGGGTGGCAACAATCAGATCCACCGGTTGCGATAAAAGACGCAGCTGGTCGCGGTAAGCCATGCCGCCAAGGATTGCGCCGCTCCGGACTTTTGAGAATTTTCCATAGGTACGGACTGCGTCGCTAACCTGATTGGCAAGCTCTCTGGTAGGGGTAATCACCAGAACCCGAGGCCCTTTGCCCTGTGTTTTTGGAGGGGTAGAAATGAGTTGCAGCGCAGGGAGTACGAATCCGGCAGTTTTCCCGGTGCCGGTCTGGGCAACGCCAATCAGATCAAGCCCGGCAAGGGCAGCAGGTATGGCCATCTCCTGTATCGGAGTCGGTGTATCGTAGCCACAGGCAGCTACAGCTTTGAGAAGATGGGGGGAGAGGTTTAATTCGTTGAATGTCATCAGTAATCCTTATAAATAGTGCAAGATCAGGTTTGCGGGGTTCCGGTCCGGAAGAGCGCACAAAAATCCGTAGGGTGCAGTTGAGTGACGTCTTGCGTGCGTCAACTTGCTAGCACCTTGAACAACAACGGATTGGCATCGTCACCAACCGAAAATGCAACTGCGAGATCAGGGGATACTGAACAGCAGGAGGGGTCAGTCAGTGATAGGAAAGCGGAGTAAATGCTCCGGCAGTTTATATGTTTATTGCTGACTACTCAGTGTCTACTTTATTGCTGCCTCTTCCATGATGACTGCGTACTTGTAACCGCCGCCAAAATCAACATTGTTACGAAATATTCCGGTCGCTGTAACTACTGTACCAACATCAGGGGAGTCCTTGGTGGTAACAACGAGTTTGTTGTCACCCTTTTCTCCGCTTCCATCCATGAGATGAATCCAGTTGCGACCCATGATGCCGGTAGAAGCTTTTACAACCTGTCCCCGGACAGTAATGATCTTGTCCTGAAGTTCACCCTTTTTAAGCATCACTTCTGAAAGAGAGTAGGAATTTTCTCCTGATGCCTTCTCGACTTTGAGGCCTTCGACAACTTTTGCGTCAGTTTTTTTCTTGCCAGGAGCCTGTTCGCTCATATTTACACCTTTATGGGCGCTGGCTTTCCGTTTTTCATTGTATTTATCAGTTGGTCCGCCTGAAAAGAGGATACGTTCAAAAGTCCTGTTCAACGGCTTGCTTTTGAAGTCCCCCATCTGCACACCCGGCTCAAGCTCCACCTCCTCTCCGACAGCAACAACAAGTTCAGGAATGGCCACCCAGTCCTTGAAGCCGTCCCGTTCGATCAGAAGATAAGTATAGCCGCTACTGTCTATCGCTTCGAGAACTATCCCGGCAATCGGCGGAAGCGCGACTACAGCCTCAGCACTCTTTTTACCGGCCATGTCAGGCATGGCAAAAGTACTCACAGCAAGGAGGGTTACTGTAATGAAACATGTCAGCAGAATAATTGTTTTCATGGGCTGCCCCTTCAACAGTGAAAAGCAGATACGGTTTTTGCGGCAAGCAAAAAAGCCCCGGATATCCAGGGCCTTTTATATCGGTTGGCGTCCCCTGCCGGATTTGAACCGGCGTCGCCGCCGTGAAAGGGCGGTGTCCTGGGCCGGGCTAGACGAAGGGGACAGATGATAAAAAGATGGTGAGCCGCGTTGGGATCGAACCAACGACCACCTGATTAAAAGTCAGGTGCTCTACCTACTGAGCTAGCGGCTCTTAGTGACAAGTTTGTTTTTATATCAAAATTGACAGAAGCCGTCAACTGATTTATTTACCAAAAGGATTCCTGAGGGAGATAGTCTCGTCCCTTCTGGGGCCTACAGAGACCATTACTATTTCGCACCCTATCAACTCTTCCAGCCTCTTTACATATTTTTTCGCATTTTCCGGAAGAGCTTCGTAGCTTTTTATCTTGCTGATTGCAGTTTTCCACCCCGGCATCTCTTCGTAAACAGGCTCACAGGCGGCAAAGGTATCAAGAGTTGCCGGAATTTCATCAATTACCTGATCTTTATACCTGTATCCTGTGCAGATTTTTATGGTGTCAAAATCGTCAAGAACATCAAGCTTTGTTATGGCAACACCGGTAAGTCCGTTTACACGGACTGAATAACGAAGCACTACCGCATCAAACCAGCCGCAACGACGAGGTCTGCCGGTAGTTGCGCCAAACTCCATTCCAACCTTGCGCATCTTCTCGCCGGTATCGTCCAGAAGCTCTGTCGGGAACGGGCCACTTCCAACACGGGTTACATAAGCTTTGGATATGCCAATGATTTCGTTAATGGAGCGCGGACTGACTCCGGTTCCTGTGCAGGCGCCACCAGCACAGGTGGAAGATGATGTCACGAACGGGTAAGTCCCGTGATCAACATCAAGAAGAGTCCCCTGAGCCCCTTCAAACAGGATGTTTCTTCCTGCCCTGATCTCGCGATGCAGCATCAGGCTGGTGTCGGCAACATATTTGCGAAGGGTGTCAGCATAGGCGGTGTATTCGGTAAAAATCTCTTCGAAAGTAAACGGTTTGTCACCGAGAAACTTTTCCAGGAGGAAGTTTTTCTCTTCCAGAGCGTCGGCCAGCTTCCGGGCAAAGATATCCTTGTCGAGCAGATCGCAGAGCCTTATCCCTCTTCTGCCAATCTTGTCCTCATATGCAGGCCCGATGCCGCGTCCGGTCGTGCCGATTTTTTTGTCGCCACTATTTGCCTCACGGGCAATGTCAACTCTTTTGTGGTAAGGCATGATGATATGGAGAGCTTCACTCAGGCAGAGAACCGAATCGTCCTGCATCTTCCCCTTGGCTTTAAGATTGGTTATCTCACGAATAAACACTTCAGGATCAAGGACAACCCCATTACCGATTATGCAGCGTTTCCCATCATGCAGAATCCCTGATGGAATAAGATGCAGGACGATCTTTTCATCCCCGACCACAAGAGTATGGCCGGCATTGTTACCCCCCTGATAGCGGACAACATTGTCAGCATGTTCAGTATAGATATCAACGACCTTGCCTTTCCCTTCGTCACCCCATTGGGCACCGATAACTACTACGTTAGCCATTGTCGTCTCCTAGATTACTCTGTTTTTAAAATACGGGAGTTTGCCTGACAGCAGCTCCCGCTTTGAAATATTACTGCTGAGGCCATCAGCGACTGTTACCAGCCGAAGTTCATCATCATCCCCTTCATTTTCGCCAATCACCATCATCTCCCGGATATTCATCCTGGCAGCATAGGCCAGTGACTGATCAAAGTCCCTGCGGATAATGTCCCTTGCCACAGAGTACCCCTTGCGTCTCAGAAAAGTGGCAATCTCCAGCGCATCAAGGCGATCATCCTTAAGATTGAAAACAAGCAGGTCACGGCTGCTGCACTCTTTGACTACAGGGCTCTTCTCCAGAGCCTGGAGGAGCGCCAGAGTGTCGAACGCAAACCCTGTTGCAGGGGTTGCCAGACCATACTGCTCCATTAACCCATCGTATCGACCGCCGCCACATACCGGTTGTCCAAGCCCTGGGACAAAACCTTCGAAAGTGACTCCGGTGTGATAAGCAAGCCCCCTGATTTCACCCAGATCAATGGTAAGCTGATCACGAACACCATGAATGGCAAGGATCTCAACCACAGCTGCAAGGTTGTCGATAGCCCGTCGGGAACGGTCGTTTTTTACCAGGGAAGCTGCTCTTTCAAGCAGCTCCACGCCGCCAAAAAGTCTCGGCAGAGCTGCAATCTCTTCTTTTACAGAGTCTGCCGTCTTCTCGTTCTCCAGCAGTTCCCTTACGGCAGAGGTATCTTTTTTTGCAACAGCCTGCTGCAATTTAAGTGAGGTGTCACTACCGAGACCGGAAGCAGCGATTATGCCCCGGAAAAAATCGACCTGTCCAAGATCCAGCTTGAACCCTTCAAAACCGAGCTCCTGTAGCGCTTCAACCGCCATCGCCACCATCTCGGCATCAGCTTCAGGTGAATCCAGCCCTATCAATTCGACACCTGCCTGAAAAAGCTCCCTGCTTCTGCCTGACTGGGACTCAACATGCCGTAGCATCCGGCAGTTATAATAGAACCGGTGGGGGAGGGGGAAACCACCCATCCTCATCGCTTCAATTCTTGATACCTGCGGGGTTATGTCCGGAGGGAGCACCAGGAGCCTGCCGCTTTGCCGATCCTCAAAGCGAAACGCACTGCTTCTTAAGTCATCTCCCATGGCACCGGCAAGAACATCTTCAAACTCTATCATCGGAGGAATGATACGGCGAAAGCCCCAGAGTTCAAAAATCTTGCAGATTTTCCCCTCAATATGACCGATCCTGTCAGCCTGCTCCGGCAGGAAGTCAGTCACCCCCTTGGGGATGGCGCTCTCCTTGTGATTATCTGGAAGAAATGGCATGCTGATCCTTGCAAAACGCCAAAAATCCTAACAGTATCCCCAGATCATGTCAATGCAAAAGGGAGTTGCATCATTGCTTCCTGGTCAATGCATGATACCCTGTCAGCTAGAGTCGTGAAGCAGAAATAGCCATTGACATTCTAAATACCATATATATAATGATCAGCATATATAGCTATCTGCGGAGGAAGTTGTGCAAAGGTTTTCAGCAGGAATCATAATGTTGTTACTGACTACAGTGCCGCAAGTATTGCACGCAGAACCGCCAGTATTATCCATGCGTGAAGCAATCAGCGAAGCTCTCTCAAACAACCACTACCTTAAAGCAGCAGCCAGTGAAAACAGCGCAGCTGAGCTGATGGTCAGCGCCACCCGCTCAGGCTACCTCCCGCAACTGCTTCTGGAAGAGAGTGGCGTCTATACAAACTCTCCGACAAAATCATTGATGATGCGTCTTGACGAAGGGCGTCTCTCAATGACTGGCAACCTCAACAACCCGGCCAGCAGCAGTGGCTTTCAGACCTCTCTGCTCCTTGAACAGCCGCTGTTTGACAGGCGTATCGGGACAGCTCTCTCCCTGGCAAAAAATGAGCAGGAAGCTAGCAAGCTTGCTATGCAGAAACGACGTGAAGAGATCGCCTACAAAACTGTAACAGCATATCTTGATGTTCAAAAGACAAAAACCGGCATGAAGCTTGCGGAAGCCGCCCTGGCTGCTGCCCGCGAACATCAGCGTCTGACAGTTGTAAGAAGTGGTGCCGGAATCGGCCTCAGATCTGATGAGCTCCGGGCAAGGACTTTTGTTTCTGAAATGGAGCAGCAGTTGATAACTGCCGGCAACAGTGTCGAAATTGCACGGCTCAGACTGGCCAGGGTTGTCGGCAGGGGTGCCGGAGAGAAGCTGGATGCCACCAAAGAGTACAGTGCGCCATCTCTTCGCAGAAATCAGGCAGAACTACTGGAACTGGCATTTGTTGAAAGAGCTGAGCTAAAAGAGATGCAAAAGCAGGTAGAAAGAGCAGATCTTGGAGTTGTCAAGGCAAACGACGCTTACTGGCCGACACTCCAGGCAATGGCGGCCTACCAGATGAATGACCACTCTCTGCCGTTTGGCCGCGACAATGACTCCTGGATTACAGGTGCAACCTTTCGCTGGAGACTGTTTGACGGGGGGAGACGGAGCAGTGAGGGAGAACATGCCGTTGCACTGAGAAGTTCAGCATATGAATATCTTGCCGACATGCGCCATAGTGTTGCTCTACAGGTAACTGAGAGCTATCTGCATCGTGAGGAGCTGGGCAAAAAGCTGGAGGTGGCGCGACACTCGCTGCTGGAGGCAGAAGAGGTGGCAAGGCTTTTGTCAAAGAGGTACGAAAACTCCCTCGCGTTAATGGTGGAGCTGCTTGATGCACAGACCATGCTGAATCGAGCCAGAACAGATGTCGCATGGATCGAGGCAGAGTACGCAAAATCCTGGGCGCACCTCCTCTTTGTCACAGGCAGACTCCTGAAGGAGATTGAATAATGAGCCAGATCAGATATGTATCTCTTTTTATCATACCGGCACTCTTTTTCGCAGGGTGCAGGGAACTCCCTGGCAATAAGGCTTCAGCGCCTCTGCAAGTTGTTCAGGGGGTTGCAACAGAACAGGTGGCAGTTTCAGGTATCCCTGAAACAGTCGAAGTTGCCGGGAAAGTCCAGTCCAGAACCAGTGCAGCGGTGCTGGCGCGTATCGCCGGAACCATCAGCTATATCAAGGTTCGTGAAGGTGACAGGGTCAGAAAAGGGGAGGTTATTGCCCGGATTGAGTCACAGGAGAGCCTGTCCGGGGCAACAGCTGCTTTGGCTGCAATGGAAGATGCAAAGCAGGCGCTGGCTGAAGCCCAGTCCCGGAAAAAGCTGGCTGATGCGACATTTGAACGGTATCAGAAGCTTTACCAGGAACAGGCAATAACTCGACAGGAGTTCGAAATCAGGCAGACTGAAAAAGAGCTCGCCTTTCAGTCGGTTGCCCGCTCGGAGGCAAGGTTTCAGCAGTCGCAGGCTACATCCCGCGCTGCATCTGTCATGGCGGATCACACTCAGATAGTTGCTCCTGTTTCCGGAGTGATAGCTGCAAAAAGGGTAGATCTGGGGGGGACAGTACTCCCCGGACAGCCGCTCTTTACTATCGAGGATGAAGCTGCTTACATGCTGGAACTTGCCATACCAGAGTCATTGGCTCTAAAGGTCAGGACAGGGATGCCAGCTGAGGTTACAATCGATTCGCAGGAAGGGAAATTTCGCGGATCTGTCGCAGAAGTTGTTCCGGTTACGGACTCAGCCAGTCGCAGTTTCAGCGCAAGAATCAATCTTCCTCGTAAAGGGGTCAGATCAGGGATGTTTGGCCGGGCTGAAATACCGCTCGGCAGTACGGTCAACGGGATTTTTGTCCCTCAAAAGGCTGTTGTAGAACGTGGAGCGCTTGCCTCTCTCTGGGTTTTGAACAGTGAAAAAACTGCCAGGATCAGGCTGGTTAAACTCGGGAAAAAGGTTGGTGACAGGGTCGAGGTTCTATCCGGTCTTTCTGCAGGAGAAACCATAGTGGTGACAGGTCTGGAGAAGCTTTCCGAAGGGGTAAAGGTCGAATAGCAATGCAGAAACTCGGTTTTGCCGGAAAAACAGCTCAGGCTTTTATCAATTCCAAATTGACCCCGCTGATAGTCGGGGCTTCCCTGCTCCTCGGCCTTTACGCTGTCAAAATGACCCCTCGCGAGGAAGAGCCGCAGATTGTCGTGCCAATGGTTGACATCTACCTCCCCATGACCGGCTCCTCTCCTCAGGAGGTGCAGGAGAGATTGGTCAAACCTTTTGAATCGACTCTCTGGGAGATCAAGGGGGTCGAATACCTCTACTCAATGAGTCGCCCCGGCATCGGCATTATTACTGTCCGTTTTCTGGTGGGTGAACCCCAGGAAGAGTCGCTTGTAAAGCTCTACAACAAGGTTATGAGCAATCGCGGCCTGCTGCCACCCGGCGCAGGTGAACCACTCGTTGTCCCCAAATCTATTGACGATGTTCCAATCCTGACTCTCACACTCTGGTCTGAACGCTATGACCATGCCATTTTGCGAAAACTCGCTCTTGAGATAAATGATGAGCTTAAAAAAAGCAGCAACACCGCTGAGACCGAGATCAGGGGGGGGCTGAGCCAGCAGCTGAGAGTAACGCTGGATGCCATGCGAATGGCCGGTTACGGGGTTTCTCCTATACAAATTGCCGCAGCGCTGCAAAAAGGGAACGTCAATCTCCCGTCAGGCTCTTTTTCAAGGAATAACCGGGAAATAGTGCTGGAGACAGGCGGATTTCTTGACAGCTCCGAAGCTGTCAAGCGGCTGGTGGTTGGAGTTCATAACGGAAAACCGGTCTATCTGGCTGACGTGGCGCAGGTGCAGGATGGCTTACAGGAACCAGAGAACTATGTTTATTTTGGTTCGGGTTCGTCCGACCGGTCAGACAAGTCAGACCGGTCGGATAAAAAGATACTCCGGAGAAATGCCGATTACCCGGCAGTCACCATCTCTATTGCCAAAAGAAAGGGGGCAAACGCAACCTGGGTAGCTGAAGATCTTGTTGCAAAAGTTGAATCCCTGAAAGGAAAACTGATCCCTGCGGACGTGCAGGTGACAATTACCCGGAATTACGGCGAGACCGCCAGGGAAAAGAACAACGAACTGCTCTTCCATATGTTCCTGGCTGCCCTCTCGGTGACAATCCTGATATCGCTTTTCATGGGGTGGCGCGCCGGAGCTGTGGCTGCTATCGCTATCCCTGTAACCCTGGCTCTGACCATCCTGATATTCTACCTGATCGGCTACACCCTGAACCGGATTACCCTCTTTGCCCTTATTTTTTCCATCGGCATCCTGGTTGACGACGCCATTGTTGTAGTGGAAAACATTCACCGCTACTTTACCACAACTGTCATGAAACCGCTGGAGGCAGCCATCAGGGCGGTGGACGAGATAGGCAATCCAACGGTGCTGGCTACGTTCGCAGTCATCGCCTCTATTCTTCCGATGGGTTTTGTAGGTGGTCTGATGGGACCCTATATGAGGCCAATTCCGGTAGGCGCGAGCATGGCCATGCTATTCTCCATGCTGATCGCCTTTATAGTCACCCCCTATTTTGCCTTCCGCTTTATGAAAAAGGGGGCTCTGGGCTCGGAGCCCGGGGCTCATGGTGGAGCTGAAGAGTCAAGACTGACTGCTTTTTACAGGCACTGGATGAGTCGTCTGATCCATGAGAAAAAACTGCGCTACGGTTTCCTGACCGGTGTCGTAGTTTTGCTCCTCCTCTCCTGTTCACTTATTCTGTTCAAGGCTGTGACGGTCAAGATGCTCCCGTTCGATAACAAGAACGAACTACAGGTGATAATTGATGCGCCCGACGGCACACCACTGGAGCAGACAGCGAGGATCACCCGCGAAATGGGTGATGCCCTTCGCTCTCTGCCGGAAGTAACCAACTTCCAGATGTACATAGGGACTGGCGCACCATTCAACTTTAACGGACTTGTGCGGCACTACTATCTGCGAAAGGGCTCCAATCTGGCTGATATTCAGGTCAACCTGCTCCCCAAGGAGGAGCGTAAAGAGCAGTCCCACGCTATTGCGAAGCGAATTCGTCCGCTTGTAAAGGTAATTGCCGACAAATACGGCGCACGAGTCAAGGTAGCCGAGATCCCGCCCGGACCGCCGGTGCTCGCAACACTGGTGGCTGAAATATATGGCCCTGATGACGCTGCCAGAGCCGAACTCGCCGCGCGTGTCAAGGGTGTCATGACCAAAACAGCCGGTGTAGTGGATGTTGACTGGTATCGCTAAGATGATCAGCAAAAAGCTTCGTTTGTTGTGGATAGTGAAAAGGCTGCGCTCTCCGGCATTGCTCTTGAGGATGTGGCCAGATCGCTGCGAATAGCTTTAAATGGCGAAAATGTCGGACTACTTCATCTTCCGCGCGAAAAGGAGCCGGTGACCATCAATCTGCGCCTCCCGGTCTCAAGGCGAAGCTCTCTGGCAGATCTCTCCTCTGTATATCTCCATGGCACAGGCGGGAATGTTCCACTTTCTGAACTGGTGCGGGTAAGTCAGGGGAGAGAGGAGAAGACTCTTTACCGCAAAAACCTCAAAAATGTGGTTTATGTTATCGGGGACGTGGCTGGAGAGATTGAGGCTCCCGTTTATGCCATATTGAAGATGAAGAGCGAAATTGCAGCCCTGCCGACCAGAGACAATCATAAAATTGAAGTGCTGGCATCCCGTCAACCATGGAGCGAGGAGCATATGGGGATGAAGTGGGACGGCGAGTGGCACATTACTTACGAAGTTTTCCGCGATCTGGGGATAGCTTTTGCTGCGGTGATGGTGTTGATCTACATTCTTGTAGTCGCCTGGTTCAAGGATT
>JANNRW010000263.1:0-12871 GCA_031401815.1 Geobacteraceae bacterium
CCGCATCCTGGTCGTCGATGATGAAGCCGAACTGATGAGCGCCCTTTGCGAGACGCTGACCGGCCAGGGATATGAAGCGGCGGGATTTATGACGGGTGAAGAAGCCTTGGCTGTTCTCAAGGAGCGGGAATTCGATCTGCTGTTGACCGATCTAATGATGCCCGGGATGGACGGGATCGAGCTCATCCGGGCCGGTATCGAGATCGACCCCAATCTCATCGGCATCATCATGACGGGACACGGTACGGTTGAGACCGCTGTGGAGGCGATGAAGACCGGCGCCTTCGATTACATCCTGAAACCGTTCAAGCTCAACAGCCTTCTGCCGCTGCTCTCCCGCGCCATGCAGGTGCGCAATATGCGGCTGGAAAACATGCAACTTAAGGAGACCGTAGCCATTCACGAACTGGGAAAGGCCATCTCCTTCTCCTCCGATCTGAATTCGATCCTGAACAAGATCGCCGACACCGCGCTTCAGCAGTGCAGCGCCGATGAGGTATCCATCATGCTGCCGACAAAGAGCGGCAGAGAGCTTTACGTTGCCGTCGTCCGCGGAGGGCGCACGGAAATTCTCGGGGAGCATGCGCCGATCGACCACGGCATCGCCGGCTGGGTGGCCAGTAACCGCGAGTCCGTCGTATTGCGGGGAGAGGTCAATGATCCGCGCATGGCGCCGATCCGGCCGCGCGACGATATCAACATTGCCGTCTCCATGCCGATGCTCTCCCAAAGCAAGCTGATCGGCGTGCTGAATGTCAACATCACGAAAAGCCACCGTCAATTTACTTTAGGGCAGTTGAAGGCGCTGAGCATCCTGGTGAGCATCATCGCCCCCATCCTGGAAAACACGTCGTTGTATATCCAGATCCGCAAGGCCGAAGAAGAGTACCGTTCCATCTTTGAAAACGCACGCGAGGGAATTTTCCGGAGTTTGCCCGGGGAGCGATTCATCACCGCCAATCCCGCTCTCGCCCAAATATTCGGCTACGACTCGCCGGAAGATCTTGTGGCGGGTGTAACGGACATGACCCGCCAGATTTACGTGAACCCCGCTGATGAGGCCGAATTTGCCCGGATCATGGAAACACAAGGAGAGATCATAAATTTTGAGTGCCCGGCTTATCGTAAAAACGGCAGTCCGATCTGGATATCTTTCAGTGCCCACGCCGTCCGCGACGAGAAAGGGGTTTTGCTCTATTATGAGGGCACTCTTGAAGACGTCACCGAACGCAAGCAGGCCGAAGCGGAGAAGGTAAAGCTTGAAGCCCAGTTTAAGCAGTCACAGAAGATGGAGGCGGTGGGTCGCCTTGCCGGTGGCGTGGCCCACGACTTCAACAACATGCTGAGTGTCATTATCGGCCATGCGGAACTGACGCTGATGAAGATGGAGCCCACCCAGCCTGACTATGCCGCCCTTGTTGAAATCCGCAAAGCCGCCGAACGCTCCGCTGACCTTACCCGTCAACTGCTGGCCTTTGCCCGCAAGGAGACTATAGCTCCAAGGGTGCTGGATCTGAATGAAGTCATAGGGGGGGTGCTCAAGATGCTTGAACGGCTTATCGGTGAGGATATTCAGCTCACCTGGCAGCCGGGTGCTGACTTGTGGCCGATCAATGCCGACCCGTCTCAGCTCGACCAGATCTTTGCCAACCTCTGCGTGAACGCCCGCGATGCCATTGCCGACATAGGTAAAATGACCATCGAGACGGCTAACAGCACTCTGGACAAAGCCTGGTGCGCTGCTCACATTGGATTAATCCCCGGCGACTACGTCCGGATCACGGTGAGTGACAACGGCTATGGCATGAGCAAGGAGGTGCTGGATCATATATTTGAACCGTTTTTCACAACCAAAGAGATCGGCAAGGGGACTGGTCTGGGATTGGCCGTGGTCTTCGGCGCCGTCAAGCAGAACAATGGCTTCATTGACGTCATAAGCGAGCCGGGGGCAGGGACGACATTCAGAATCTATCTGCCTCGTTATGTCGGCAAAGGTGAACAGCGTCAGAGTGAAGTAGCGGCAGAGGCGGTCATGCTCGGCCATGAGACAATTCTGCTGGTAGAGGATGAGCCGACTATCCTGGAAGTAACGAAGTTAATGCTGGAAATGAAGGAATATACAGTGCTGGCGGCAAGCACACCGGGCAAGGCCATGAGCCTGGCCAGAGAACATGTCGGCGAGATCCACATGCTCATGACCGACGTAATAATGCCTGAGATGAATGGCCGGGATCTGGCGAAAAACCTGCTGACTCTTTATCCGAACCTCAAGCGGCTCTTCATGTCCGGCTATACTGCTGATGTCATCGCCCACCACGGTGTGCTGGAAGAAGGGATACATTTTATTCAGAAGCCTTTCAGGATTGATGAATTAACTGCCAAGGTGCGGGAGGCGCTGAATGGGTGAAAATAGTGAATAGTGAATTGTGAGTCGTGAATGATAATTCGTAGTGACATTATAAGCAGACGCCACATTGATATCCCTGTAAGTGGTTATGCAATAAGTGCTTTCAGCATTGTAACGGGCAGCGCCGTTATATCCCTGCTCATCTGATATGTCTCGCTTCCCGGATAGACGATAAAGCCGCGACTGCATTCCAGATCCTCCATGACCGAGCGTAGACCTTTTGAAACCTTTGGTGATAGCGAATGTTTGATTTCAACCGGTATCGGCGAGCCGCTTCCAGGCACCAGCAACAGATCCACCTCCGCCCCTGCCGCAGTCCGGTAAAAGTAAGGCGCGATTCCGTTTGGCAGGATTGCCAGAATCTGTTCAATCACCATACCCTCCCAAGATGCCCCGATTACGGGGTGACCCTGGAGCTGTTCATAATTGTGGATTCCGAGCAGGGCATGGAGCAGGCCGCTGTCGCGAACATAGACCTTGGGCGACTTGACGAGGCGTTTTTTCAGGTTGGCGGAAAATGGCGGAAGCTGCCTGACAATAAAGGTGTCGCAAAGGATGTCGAGATAGCGGCTTGCCGCAGGAGAGGATACACCGAGGGCGTTGGCTATGGCAGAGGCGTTCCAGAGGTTTCCGTGGTGGTGGGCAGTCATGGTCCAGAAACGGCGCAGCATGGTTGCCGGAACCCTGATGCCGAGTTGCGGGATGTCACGTTCGATATAGGTTGCAATTAATGCCTCGCGCCAGCGCAAGCTCTCTTCATCACTTGTGGCGAGGAAGCTGAGAGGATAGCCCCCACGGGCCCAGAGGCGCTTGATTTCGCCATTGCCGGTCTCATCCAGCGAAAATGGCGAAAGCTCGTGATAGATGATACGACCGGCCAGAGATTCGGCACCGAAACGTGACAATTCCGGTGATGCAGAGCCAAGAAGGAGGAACCGACCAGGATGCCGATCCTGATCCACCAGCGCCCGGAGCAGTGGAAAAAGCTCAGGGGCGCGCTGAACTTCATCAATTACCACCAGGCGATTGCGATGCCCCTGGAGATACAACTCCGGTTCGGTCAGCTTCGCCAGATCCGAGGGTAGTTCGAGATCAAGATAAACGGCACTGTCCGGCAGCATGCCGGAAGCCACCAGACGAGCCAGAGTGGTTTTCCCGACCTGACGCGGACCAAGCAGCGCGGTAACGGGAAATTCCGCCAGGGATCGTTGCAATGTTGTGAGCGCTCTTCTCTGAATCATGCAGGTTATTTTAACTGCTATCGTTAAATATGCAAGGTAATTGTTAATTTATGACTTGTAACCTTGACAGGCACAGCACCATTGAAAGGCCGCTGGAGAAGTGAAAGCTGCTCAGATAATATCAATTAGTGCATTGTGAAATCAGCAGAAATTAGAGTCTATTGCCACAAAGCCCGCATCTCCTGAAAAAGTGAGATGCGGGCTTTGGTGTTCTGTCAGGCGGGCGGTTACAGCAGCTTGAAGCATTTACCCGCAGCGGCAATTGTTCTGTCCAGCTCTTCAGTCGTGTGGGCGATTGAGACAAAAGCTGTTTCAAACTGCGATGGTGCCAGATAGACCCCTTCGGCCAGCATGGCGCGGAAATAGGTGGCAAAGGCTTTGGTGTCGCAGGTTGCTGCGCTGTCCCAGTCAGAGACTTCATTGCCTGTGAAAAAAGCACAAAGCATGCTACCTACGCGGGTGGAGAATAGAGGGTAGCCGGCCTTTGCTGCTGCTTTGGCAATCCCCGCGGCAAGATAGGCGCTCTTTTCTTCAAGTTGCTCATAAAAACCGGGCTTTTGGAGGAGTTTCAGTGTGGCTATGCCTGCGGCCATAGCAAGAGGGTTACCGGAGAGGGTTCCGGCCTGGTAGACGCCGCCGGAAGGGGAGAGCATTGCCATGATCTCTTTCCTGCCGCCAAAAGCGCCGACAGGGAGGCCACCGCCGATTATTTTCCCGAGGGTTGTCATGTCGGGTGTTACGCCGTATACCTCCTGCGCTCCGCCGTAGGCGACACGAAAACCGGACATAACTTCGTCAAAGATCAGAACAATACCGTTATCAGTGCAAATCTTTCGCAACCCTTCCAGAAAACCGGGACGTGGTGGCACTGTCCCCATGTTACCGGCAATCGGCTCTACAATTATGCAGGCAATCTGATTGGCATTATCGGCAACGAGCGATTTAACCGAATTCAAGTCGTTAAATCTGGCGGTCAGGGTAAGCTTTGCAAGGTCTGCCGGAACTCCAGGGGAGTCAGGGACGCCAAAGGTTGCAGCTCCTGATCCTGCCTTGACCAGAAGAGCGTCGGAGTGGCCGTGATAGCAACCGGAAAACTTCAGAATCTTGTCACGACCTGTGAAACCCCTGGCAAGGCGGATGGCGCTCATGGTGGCTTCTGTGCCCGAACTCACCATCCTGACCATCTCAATCGAGGGGACAGCAGCAATAACCATTTGGGCAAGTTCGATTTCAAGCTCGGTCGGTGCGCCGAAACTGCACCCGCTTTCAGCAGTAGCCTTTACTGCGGCCACGATGTCGGGATGACAGTGACCAAGAATCATCGGCCCCCATGAGCCGACATAGTCAAGGTAATCATTACCGTCCACATCATAAACATGCGAGCCGTATGCCCGGCTGATAAAAACAGGGTCGGCACCAACAGACTTGAATGCTCTTACCGGGCTGTTGACGCCGCCCGGTATGACCTCTTTTGCCAATGTAAAGAGTTGATGTGACCTTGTATGATTCATGTATTCACCTCGCAGGCAGATTTGATAAGCCGTATAACTAAATAGCAGCTATCATAGTTATCTTAAGACTGTCAAGGGTGTTGCGGAGGGGATTCACTTATTATAAAAGTTAAACAGAGCTCAACTGACAGTGCACATAACCTTCCTCACCCGGTATTCCCCGCCAATAACCAGATACTCCCCTTCGCCTTTCAAAATACTGCCGGGCAGTAACTCATTGAAAAAGACTATCTTGCTGAGCGGCACCCGGACGTGCCAGACAGTGGAACCGAACTCCCAGGCACGCTCTTCTTCGGAAGTGAAGGACGATAGATTGTTCAAGCGAACAATCTGCTCGCGCTTGCCGAGCTGTTCGATAACATCATGTTCGCTGGCATCGCAGGTGCCGCGATAGAGAGAGATAGTCGGGGAAAGCGGAAATTTCAGGGTTAGCTCAAACTGGCAATATTCGTAGAGAATATCAAGCTGCGTTTGAATAGCGTTGGTTCGGGAACTCCCTTTCATGACATCCACAGCATAGTCAAAATATGCTTCACTGTGAATGCCGTTAATACGCTGGCGATGAAAATTCGGCACAATACCGATGCGACTTTCGACCCAGCGCTTTAGAACAGCTCCTTCAATTGAATTTGAATCCATCATCCAGCCGCGCAAATAACGAAGATAGCTGTTTTTCAGGCTTCTGCGGGCAGTGTCAGTCTGGTTTTGCCAGAGGTGCAACTGAAACTTGACTGACATGTAGTCATTGAATGCCATAGCCCGTTCATCCTGACTGGCAATTTTAGCCAGTTTGTCAAAGAGAAAGCGATTACTCTCCTTCACCCCCTGAATCTCAATCTGTTGGGGATTGTCATTGAAATGACGGGAGGCGATGACCCAGGGGGGAAGGTTGCAGAGATTAAAGCCTTGGCCGGACATGGATCATCACCTCTTTGTGACGGGCTGGTGTTGCGTTAATGAAGCTTTGCCACCTCAGGAAGGAGTGTGGCGATCTGACCAGTGAGCGCATAGATCGTGAGCCCAAGCCGCTCCAACTCCGCTTGCGGAGCTTCACCGATCATGGCGGTCACCACTACACGGCAATCGCCAAGGGCGTGGGCAATCGCGGCCAGCTTCTCCGGCATCATCCGGTGTGCCGGTGGTGTTTCGGCACACTCCTGCATCTTTCGGAGAGTGTCGGCAAACTGCTCCGAAGGAATATCCTGTAATATCCTACTCCAGTTACAGTAGGCATCCGCAGCTACTGTAGCCATCAGCTTTGGTGCTGCGCTTCCGGTCTCATATATGTAAAAAAGGGGAGCCTTGCCAAAGTGGGTATCAACGTTAATACCGTCAGACGATGTAACCGCAATCAACATGTCATCCCCCTAGATAACAACGGGTTCAAATTCGAAACACTTCTTTGAGCAGGTTCTGCCGCATGCCTGGCAGCCGATGCAGTTGCCCGGATTTTCGACTTTCATGAACATTTTTGCCGAATCATCTTCATCAAGCTCCTCAAAAGCCAGCACGCTATGGACGCAGACCTTGTAGCAGCGGCCGCAGCCGATGCAGGTTTCTTCGTTAAGTGATTTGATAAACTCCGGGGTATACTCGGTTTTGTCTCTGCGTAGTCCTGTAATGTAAGCCATGGTCGTCTCCTTTTAAGAAAATTATGAATTATAAGGTATGAATTATGAAAATATTTAACATCTCATTCTTCCCTCATAAATGCCTTTTCATACTTCATAATTCATCCTTCATAATTGCCTTTCTCATCATTCATCCTTCATAATTGCATTTCTCACTATTCATCGCCTTGCGCAGCCATGGTGGCGGATTCCCCCTTAGCACCTCCTGCAATTTGCCAACGATCTCTGCCACCGGTACTTCTTCGTTGGTCTTCATCGGATGAATCTTGCGAGCCACCAGCTTGGCTGCAGCCGGGCCACCAATCTGCATGGTGTAGACGATGGCGCAATCAGCCAGTGCATTTCCCCGTGCCGTTATACGGTCTTCTTCATCACCATCTGTCGATATTCCGCTTATGGTCGAAACCTGCTTTGCCTCATCAGGTCCGATCTCCCAGATATGGAAATTCTGACACTGGCCGAAATGCTGATCAATGATCTCACCCGTACTGCTTGTAAATGCAACTTTCATAGATAATCCTCAAGTGGAGTGTCCCATCTAATTATGCGCCAGTTTCTGAGCCTCTTTGGCGTTTGCCTGAAAAAGATTCGCGACTTCAAAGATCAGATTCATCGTCCCCTGATAACCGACCCACATCTTCTGGTGAGCGCCGAGGCGGTCGAATACCGGCATGCCGGTGCGGAGATGGGCGCCGATTTTGAGCTTTGCAGCTGCCTGACGGCCGTTGGAATTTGCCACCAGCAGATCAACACCTATTGCCGCCGTTTCCAGATCTTCCAGATCACCGACAAAAACGTTTTCACATGGCAGGCTTTCAAGCCCCTTTGTCCGGGTAGCCGAAATGGCGGCCTGGATTTCACACCCCATAGAGGCCAGAAATCGGGTCATCCCTTTCAGATGGTCGGCTTCAAGCGCAAGGGCGACCCTTTTCTGGCCGAACTGATAATGGCTGTCAACCATGGCATCCATGAGGCGGCTGCGCCAGCGACGTAGCTGCTGCGGCACCGGATTTCCAGATAACTCAGACAGGGTTACCATCAGGAGATCAACCTCTGCCAGACCGGTGACTGAGGTAAAACCATAGGCAGGAGTGCCGAATTTCTCCCGTAAAACAGCAGCAGCATCAGTCAGCGAATCACCAATGAAAATGGTGGCAGAGCTCCGTCCGGCTCGTATTATCCGCTCAACCGGAATACCACCCACAGAGAGAGCTGAGACAGTCTCATCAATATGCCCGTCAAGAGCGCAGGAGATGTCCGGGATGACGATGGGATCGAGGCCGAAGGCTTCGCAAGTCTCCTTCAACTCTTCCACCTCTGCTGGGGTCAGTTGGCACCCAGGCAGCAGATTGATCTGCTTCTTGCTCCGCTTCCCTCCAGCCGGGATCGTTGCGCAGATCGCCTTGACCGTCGCAGCATACCCCTCCTGCATGGAGCCGCAGTAGTCGGGGGTGGATGCCCAAACAACCGGGATTGAGTCATGCTGGGGGTTTTCCAGACGAAAATGGACGATGGCGCTCTGGACATCATCCCCCATGGTCTCGGTAAGGCCGGAAGTCATGACCCCGACGACGCCGGGATGAAATTTTTCCATCACCCGGCTCAAACCTTTCTTCAGGTTCTCCCAGCCGCCGAAGATGGCCGTATCTTCGCTCATGCTGGTGGAATTGAGGGCAATGGACTCCTTGAAGTGGCGCGACAGCTGCAGCCTTATGAAGGTCGAACACCCCTGGGCGCCATGAAGAAGACCGAGCATCCCGTCAATACCGAGATAGGCAAGCGTCGCCCCGAGGGCCGGCGAATTTTTCTGCGGATTCACGGTAGCGTTTTTCAGCGGCACTTTTACCCGTGACTCTTTCATCTCCTCCCCTTCCAGTCTCTCGCCATGTGCAGCAGCATAGGCCAGATCATCGGCCAGTTCCTCCGGCGACTTCTCCCAGGGGGCTTTGGCGTTCAGGGTCGGCCAGATGGGATTATTCACGGTCAGGTCGAGCTGGCGGGAAAAGGTCACCATGCCGTCATAACCGGCATAGGGGTGGGAACGGCCATGATTGATGTCGAGAAACGGCGTCCTGGTCTTCAGTGCCAGAAACTTCGTCTTGCCGCCGGCGACGATCAGATCCGGCATCTTTTCATACATGACCGAAAGCAGTCCGGCCGTGCTGGTGTCTTCGATAATCTTGGCGTCCTTATGCATCAGCGCCTTCATCCGGTAGAAATCCTCCAGCGTCGAGTTCTGCGTCCCGGCGGCCAGGATCTGTACCCCCAGTTCGCGGAGAGCATTGACCATGGACCAGGTCTTGACCCCACCGGTAAAGAGCACGGAGCTTTTCCCTTCCAGCCGCGCACGGTACGGAGCGATTCTCTCCCGGCATCTGACCTCTTCCTCCTCGATGAGCAGTTCGACCCGCTTCGTCATGATCCGTTTTTCCAGGCCATTCACCGCATCATCCAGCTCACGGGCAATATCCCTCAATGCTTTGGCCGTATCGGTCATGCCGTAGAACGACTCTTCGATGTAGGGCATGCCATAGGTTTTCTGCATCTTCTTGGCAAGATTGGTCAGAGACTTGGAGCAAATGATGACGTTCAGTTTCGCCCGGTGGGCGTAGCGGAGTTCCGCAAACTTTGCATCACCGCTGATGCAGGACAAAACCTGAACCCCGAGACGCTCGAACAGCGGCAGCATCCCCCAGAGGTCGCCGGCAATGTTGTATTCACCGATCAGGTTGATCGGGTATTCGCCGATATTTTCAGGCTCGGCCGTACCGATCACGTGCTTGAAAAGGATCTCCCCGGCGAGGCGGTTGCCGATGTTCTTGTCGCCGATGAAACCGGGGGTATTGACCGGAATCACCGGGATGGAGATCTTTTCCGCAGCAGACTTGCAGGCCGCTTCTACATCATCGCCGGTCATGGCCGTAACACAGGTTGCGTAGACAAAGATCGCCTTCGCCTCCGGATAGCGCTCTGCCAGTTCCTGGATCGCCCTGTAGAGTTTCTTCTCGCCGCCAAAGATGACATCATTCTGCAGCATTTCGGTGGTGAAACCCCGTCGGTAAAGCTGGGAGCCGGATGATCTGGCACCGCGGTTATCCCAGGAGTTGCCGGCACAGGCGATGGGTCCGTGTACCAGGTGGATGACGTCAGTGATCGGCATCAGCACCACTCGGGCACCGTCGTAGGCACAGGAACGCTCCGTCCCCTCCCCCGGCTCCGATTTCTTACAGAACTTGGGGGCACCTTTTGCCTGGTCGATATCGCACTCGGGTGCGTCGTAATAATCGGGTCTGGCCATAGTGATATCCTCAAACAGATTAGCGCATCATCTCGAAAAACCGCTCCTCACACGTATCATCTTTAATATCAATGAACTTGTTACAGATCTCTGTCACCATATTGATCACCCCCTGGTAACCGATGATCGGGTAGCGGTGCTTGTTGACCCGGTCGAAGATCGGGAAGCCGAAGCGGAACAGCGGGATGCCGGCATCGCGGCAGGCAAACTTGCCGTGGGTGTCGCCGATCATGGCATCGACCGGATCGGTCATGACCAGACTGCGCATGTGCCAGAGGTCCTTGCCCATGTAAATCTTGCAGTCTTTGCCGTACATCGAGCCGTCGAGCAGCGTCTGGATCTCCTTCTCCACCTTCTTGCTCCCCTTGCTGCAGAGGATGTGCCACGGAATCGCTCCCATCTCCAGCAGGAAAGAGACGTAGCCGATGAGTTGATCAGGATCGCCGTAGAGGGCGAATTTTTTGCCATGCATGTACTGATGGGAGTCGGTCATTGCATCTACAGCACGACCGCGCTCATTCTTGAGAGACTCGGGAACCGGTTTGCCGGAGAGGTCGGAGATTTTTTTGATGAAATCGTCGGTCTTGGCAATTCCAAGCGGCATAGGAATAGAGGCATGTTTGCCGGAATAGTTGTCCTTAAGCCAGGCAAAGGTCTTGATGGCGGAGTAGGGACCAAGGCTCAGTGTAGCCTTACCGTTAATGGAATCAGCTGCATCATCCAGCTTGGTGCCACCGGGGTAGGTGTGATAGGTGCCGTCACAGGGGGCGTCGAAGACATCAGAGATATCACCCAGGATTGTGCACGGGACGCCAAATTCGGCAAAGATCCGCTTGTATTCACGGAAATTGCCCGTATTGGCATCAAAACCCGGGATCAGGTTGACCTTGCCGGTGCAGCGCCCTTCCATTTTATTTCCTTCAGTCAGGGTCTGGAGGATGGAGAGCAGCATGGCATCGTAGCCGTGAATATGGGAGCCGTTAAAACTCGGCGTATTGGCAAACGGCACCGGCATGTCAGCCGGAATGATCCCCTTATTGCGGGCGTTCTTGAGAAAGGCCACCAGGTCGTCACCGATGATCTCCGGCATACAGGAGGTGAAGATGGAGACCATCTTCGGCTTGTAGATGGCGATGCAGTTCTCCAGACCTTCGTGGAGGTTGTTCTGGCCGCCGAACACCGCACCGTCCTCGGTCATGGAGTCGGACACCGCCGGCGCCGGCTCGCGGAAATGACGGTTGAGGGTGGAGCGGTAGTAGGAGGCGCACCCCTGTGAACCATGGACAAAGGGGAGGCTCCCCTCGAAGGCATGGGCCACCAGCTCGGCTCCCAGCGGCTGACAGGTGTGCGGCGGGGCAATGACCAGCGCCTCGCGCTTGAAGTTCAGCTCTTTGTACTCTTCGGTGTTGATCCAGGCGGCTACCCGCTCTTTCTCACTATCGGGTGTTTCGGTTACATATTTGACAGCAGCTTCTGCGCTCATGATTGACTCCTTCTGATTGCGGACCAATCCGTCCAGCAATTGTGTTATTTATTTTTCTGGCAGTACCTGAGACGTTCGATTTTTCGTCAGATCAAGGCAGCCAAGGATTTCGGCGGAGGCGTAGCACCGCTACGCCGCACAACGATAATCCGCGGGCGAACGCCGAGCTGGCGGAAAAGCGGACGGATCAAAACGGACTTTCGACCAGTTTCCAGGTTGGGCTGTTCACCGCCATATCGATATCTCTGGCAAACACCGAGAACCCCTGATAGCCGTGATAGGGACCGGAATAATCCCAGCTGTGCATCTGCCTAAACGGTATTCCCATCTTCTGAAAGACATACTTCTCCTTGATGCCGGAGCCGATCAGATCCGGCTTCAGGGCATGAGCGAACTTCTCGAACTCGTACTCGGACGGGTCGTCGTAAACAACGGTTGCATCCGGCATCTCCGGGGCGGTCCGGTCATAGTCATCGGTGTGAGCAAATTCGTAGCCGGAGCCGACACACTCCATACCCAGATCCTCGTACGCGCCGATGGTGTGACGGGGACGCAAGCCCCCGACCAGCAGCATGACTTTCTTCCCTTCCAGCCGCGGCCGGTATTCGTCGACAATCGCCTGCATGATCGGGTCGTACTTGGCAATGGCCTGCTCGACCTTGTCCTGAATGGTCTGGTCAAAGCGCTCGCCGATTGCCCGGAGGCTTTCGCGTATCTTGGTCGGGCCGAAGAAGTTGAACTCCAGCCAGGGGATACCGAACTTCTCTTCCATGACCTTGCACATGTAGTTCATGGAGCGGTAGCAGTGGATCAGGTTCAGTTTCACAGTGTGGGTGGCGGCGATCTTTTCCAGCTCACCGTCGCCGGTCCAGACTGACTTGACATTTAGACCGATCTCTTCCAGCAGCGCCTTGGCAGACCAGACGTCACCACCTATGTTGTAGTCACCGATCAGTGAGATGTCATAGGGGCTCTCCGGCTCGCTGAACTCACGGGTGCCGATGATGTAATCGCGGATGGTGTCGTTGGAGATATGGTGCCCCAGCGACTGGGAGACGCCGCGGAATCCTTCGCAGTTGCAGGGGATAATCGGCAGATCCAGCTCCTTTGCCGACTGTTTTGAGGTGGAGTTGATATCGTCGCCAATAAGCCCGACCGGACACTCGGAAAGTACCGAAATTCCCTTGGCCAGTGGAAACAGCTCCTTGGCTTCGATCAGCAGCTGCTTCAGCTTCTTGTCTCCACCGTAGACGATATCTTTTTCCTGGAAGTCGGAGGTGAACTGCATGGCGAACTGATC
>JANNRW010000264.1:0-2675 GCA_031401815.1 Geobacteraceae bacterium
AGTGCGGTAGCCGCAGGCAGGGTAGTCACCATCCCCGGCAGCGCCATATCGTTAAACGAATGGCATGGCACGGGGTACATCACGAGAAACCCGAATACCGGCGAGGGGACGTATATCATTTCTAATGGATATGCGGGGGGATGTGCATCATTTGCACCGTCAGGAGCACTTGGATTATTGTCGAGACGATATGCAGCGCTTGTTATTGGTCAACCTGCTCCAGAAGTAAGACTTAATAATATCGGCTATTGGATCGGAGCTTTTATTGATGAGTATTACACTGATTTGGTGTCCTATATGCTTCTAGGGAAAGGCTATATTCCACGAATATTGAAAGTCACTTCAAGAGCTGAATTTATTGATATTGTAAACAAACCTGATAATGAAATTTTTTATTATACTGGCCATTCAACGTCAAAATATTTTAAATCTCATGGAACTACTGGCGGTCCAATCGGAGATCAATTAATACCAAGCTATGATATTAACAATAAACCGGAATATGTTTTCCCTTCAGATATCCATGCAAGCACTAGAATAGTTTTTCTGAATTCTTGTAAAAGTGCGAGGGATGGTAGTTTTGCATACTCATTCGGCTCAGGAAATAATGTTTTTATTGGATGGACCGATTCAACTGAATATCTTGAATCAGCTGAGTTTTCTATTGTTTGGTGGAAATACATGATTGAGGGACTCTCAGCAAGTGAAGCAACAAGTAGAACAAATGACGGAATATACTATGGTCCAGTTACTGAATCATCATCTTTAAAAATAAATATTATAAAAGACGGTAAGCTGTCATATTAGGGCTAATTGTCAACTTAACAAGTTAAGGGGCAAGCATGAATATCAAACGAGTATGCATTATGTTTACATTATTGATATTGATTGTAGGTCTGTATAAACAAATATTTTCGTGCGGGTTAAATAATACGTCAGTCATTAAAGCTGCTAATACATTTTGTGCAAATATCAATGTTGGTGGCCTAAATGAACTAAAAGTCCTGAAAACATATAACACTGGTCTTTTGTTTGGTAAAACAATTAAGGAGGTTTCAGTTGGTAAGCCTGGCAACATAGAACTATTAATTGATGTAGATTGTGGTAGTGGTGAAGTAATTCGATACGATAATTACAAAGTGAAGCATGATTTACTTAACAAGAAAGATATTATTCTAAATAAAGCAAATAACTCGATTTTGAGTCCTGTATTTACTGAAGATAACGCTAGAAAACATGTATTTAACTATGCAAATACACTCAAGTTGACGAAAGGTTTCATTCTTGAAAAAATATATTTTGATAATAAGTATAGTAGGTCATGGGTGTCAAATTGGCTAAGGACTTATAACGGCTATCCATATGAAACTGATATAATTTCAATAAGCATTATGGATGAAAGTGGTGAATTATATTCATACAGTAAAAACATATCAACAGAGCCAATGCATACTACATTAAATGTAAGTAAAGATGATGCAGTAAAAATTGCTAAAACTAAATTAATAAATATTCTTGGTAAAAGTAGTGTGCACTCAAATAAATATGTTACTGCATCATCTGATCTCAAAATTGTAAAGCCAAATGCTGTATTTGGTATATTCACACCATTTTATAGAAATAGTTCAAAACTGGCCTGGGTTATTAAGTTCAATAAGTTCGATGATGGAACTAATATTGGATTACAGCTACCAGAAAGTTTCATAGTAAAAATAGATGCAGAAAACGGCAATATAATTGGTGGTAAAGTGCTTGGGTAATGTTTATGGCTCGTCAGCAAGCTTCTAAATAATTATTTGGAGCCTATTCGTGGATCACAATCAATTACGGATTATTACTGCCCTTATTCTTTTCTTCTTCACCTGGACCTCAGGTGGTCTTTTCAGTCTCGCTCATGCAGCGCAGCTTGAGGCGAAGAAGCCAAAGGCAGTAGCCAAGGAACAGCAACAGAAACCAGCGAGCCCGGAAGAGCGGTTTTCAAAGATCACCGAAAACCTGGAAACCACCCTTGCCGACAGCAAGCTGGACCACGGCAGTAAAAAGGCGCGAGTGAAAACCGGGAGCGACGAAATCGACAACCTGGATGCCGAGATGCGCGCCCAGTTCGCCGCCACCGAAAAGCGGCTTGCCGACGCCAAGCTCTCCCCCGTCATCCTTGAGCGCCACCGCAAGTTTGTCAAACATTACGACGACAACCTTGCCGAACTGAAGGCCAATGTGGCCAGCGTCGAACAGGCCAGGGACGATAACGAACAGACCGCCGCCCTCAGCAAAGCCCAGAACCATTTGAAACGGATCAAAGAGCCTTCGCCGCATGAAAAGCTTGATCCGAACAATCTCTTTCATCGCAAACGGACAAGAAATACGCTTGTGCTAAAGAAGGAGAAAGATCTCAAGGCCGACCTGAATAACGGGAAGCATATCTGGGATGTGCAGCCGAGGATCATGATAGCTGCAAACGGCTCCCTGGCCGGTCTGCTCACCACCAGCCTTGCCACCGCAACCACTCTCCCCACCAGCGGCGATCTTGCCGAGACCGTTGATGTCCAGTTCACCCCCGAAATCACGGCCAAAGCGGCAGAGCTCGGTAACAACCCGGTAAAGATCTACGAATGGGTGCGCAATAACTTCAAATTCGAGCCCTACTACGGCTCTCTCAAAGGGGCACAGCAGAC
>JANNRW010000265.1:0-5086 GCA_031401815.1 Geobacteraceae bacterium
GTATGAAGTGAGAATCAAGAGCAAGGCTCCCTCCTCCAGGAGGGAGCCTTGCTTGCGAAAGGATCAGTAATGGTCTTCCACCAGTTCGAAATAAGCCTGGGGGTGTTTGCATACCGGACAGAGCTTCAGTGCTTCCACCCCTTCATGGATATGTCCGCAGTTGATGCAGCGCCAGCGGACACTCTCTTTTTTGCTGAAGAAACTCCCTGTCTCCACCTCTTCAAGGAGTTTTCGGTAACGCTCGCGATGCGCAGCCTCAATCCTGCCAATAGCTTCAAACATGAAGGCTGCTTCTGAAAAACCCTCTTCCCGTGCTTCCCGAGCCATACGGGGATACATGTCTGTGCACTCCTCATGCTCGCCGGCTGCAGAGGCACGCAGATTGTCAACTGTCGAACCTATCCCCCCCAGCAGCTTGAAATGGAGCTTGGCATGTTCCTTCTCATTGTCGGCAGTCTCCAGAAAGATTGAAGCAATCTTTTCATACCCCTCCTTTTTTGCGACCGAGGCAAAATAGGTGTACTTGTTGCGAGCCTGTGATTCCCCTGCAAATGCATCCATGAGGTTCTTTTCTGTTTTTGTCCCCTTGAGTTCAGGCATATGTGACTCCCCTAATAATTATTGAGAAGATATTATGTTCAGGAAAATGTAAATTGTCAACCAGGTAAGGATGTACCGGTTTGTTATTGCAGAGATATTCAGATCTTTGTGCGAAAAATACCAAAAAAACTGCATTTTCGCTTATACTCATTAAAAAGCAGGCAGGTGTAAACATGAAGAGGCTTGGAAGTTTCGCCAGCAGACTGTTTGATATGTACAGCCCGGTCAGGAGTTTTCTGACTCATCTGAGCTGGGTGTTGGCGGTTGTTATAGCTGCGCTTTACCTTGGCATTTACTACAGAAATGACAAACTACTTTTACAGGGGGTAAGGGATCAGGCATCTTCAGCGCTTGATTTTATTGTAAAGACAAGAACATGGAACTCAGGATACGGGGCTGTATATGTTGAAAAGCAGACCGGAGTTGAAACAAATCCATACATAGGCAAACTTGGCATTGAGCCTGACATAGAGGCCATAGACGGAAGAGTGTTTACTATGCGCAACCCTGCCATGATGACACGCGAACTCTCGAATCTTTTCGAGAGCGGAGAAGGTTTGCAGTTCAAAATAACGAGTCTTAAACCTGTAAATCCCGAAAACAGACCTGACCGGTTTGAGGAGAGTGCCCTCAGGAAATTCGAACAGGGGGTTCAGGAGGTTTGGGAAGTTGAGAAAAAAAACGGATCATCACACTTCAGGTTCATGAAACCACTCCTGATTGAGGCTCCATGTCTTAAGTGTCATTCTGTTACTGGGTACAAGGTTGGGGAGATTCGGGGTGGAATCAGCATCAGCATCCCTTTCACCCCACTTGAGAAGCAGATGAAGATCAACAGGTGGATCTTTCTTCTTCTCTCACTGGTTACCATCTCTCTTGTCTTATGGGCCTTGTACTACATGGCCGGGCAGATGGTCAATCAGCTGCAAATCGCTCAGGAGCAGCTACGGGAGGCATCAATAACAGACCCATTGACAGGGATGAAAAACAGGAGATTCATAATGGAGAGGCTTGAGGATGAATTTCAGCGCTCTCAAAGGCTGATGACCCCTCTTGGTCTGATTATGATCGATATTGACCATTTCAAAAGTATTAACGACACTTACGGGCATCTGTTCGGAGATTATGTGTTGAAAGCAGTGGCAGGACTGATTGTTGAAAATAAACGCATATATGACATTGCCGGGAGGTTTGGTGGTGAAGAGTTTCTGATAGTGGCACCGGAAGTACTTCCCGAAGATATCGTCAATCTTGCCGAGAGGATAAGGGTAATTATCGAGCAGGAGGTTATGGAGGACAAAGGCAATGTCGTCAAAGTAACCATAAGCATCGGAATGGCTGTTATGAATTCTGAAGACATTTCGTCCGAGACCTTGCTGTCAAGAGCTGATAATGCGCTTTACAAGGCAAAACGGGAGGGGCGAAACAGGGTCAGCATGGCTTGTTGAGGGTTTTATTTATCTCTGGCTGTCCCATTTATCCCAGCTCCTAATGCTTTTTATAGATTGAATTACCTTCATAAAAACCGTACTATCCACCCACCAAAAGACAAAAACGGAAAAAAAGATGAATGCCCCGTAAGGCTTCCACGGAAGTGTCAGGCCTAACATGAGACATTTTACAATCAGGAAAACATGGAGTAACGAAAGGAGAAATGAAAATGCCAATAATTGCGCGTTTTTACGGGATTTTGATTAAAATGTACTTCAAGGAACATGGCGTCCCCCATTTTCACGCCATTTATGGTGAGTTCAACGGAGTATATGATATTCAAAGCTGCGAAATTATCGAAGGAGATCTACCAGCCAGAGCAGATCGTATGGTTCGAGATTGGACACAGAATTACCAAGCCGAGTTATTGGAAATGTGGAAGACACAGCAATTCAAGCAACTTCCTGGATTGGAGTGATATTGCCATGGCAACTTACCCAAAAGTAAAGTCAGTAAAGCCGCTTTCAGGAAAACATCTCCTTGTTACATTCATAACAGGTGACACGAAAGTTTATGACTGTTCTCCTCTCCTCGAAGAATCCCCTTTCTACCCGCTTAAAGATGACGCCTTTTTTAAAAACGTCCACGTAGATCAAACCGGTTATGGCATTTTGTGGAATGACAATGTTGATCTTAGTGAATCTGAGTTGTGGATAAATGGCAAGGATGAAATGTCCAACTAGCGGCTCGACCAGATCGCTCGGAAAGACTAGGCGGGCTGGTCAGCAATATGGCGTTCAAATATTCATAACTGCTGAACACCAGGCATATGACAACTGCGCCGTCTGTCCCATCGTCTTCAATGTTTATGAAGGACTCAAGAGTGAATTGTGGCGGGCGGGAAAAGGTGGGCAGGGTGCACGGGAGGTGAGTGGATGACGGTAATAATAAACTTTCAGTGTAAAAAGTGCCGCAAAGTCTTTGACTCTGATGTCGGTTCGGTTGAGGTCGATGAAAAAACCTGGCGGCCCATTTTCGGCGACAAAATTTTCTGTCCTGAGTGCGGTGAACGCTCTCCGGATGATGTATTCCTCACCGAGCGAGGACAGAGCCAGCTTACCGCTGCCACGTTTGATTTTGATGATGACGGGCTTGATGATGACGTCGATCCGGATGAACCTAGAAAAAGCACTTAACACAGAGACACAGAGGCACGGAGATAGTCATTACAGAGACTTAGATAAAATATCAGCTTCATTTATGTTCACCTTTCAGGTTGTAAGGTGATTTCAAATAATCTCAATGATTTCCTCTGCGTCTCGGTGTCTCTGTGTTTCAACTGCCGTTTTTAGGATGAAATCTTCGGGGCTATGGAGGGGACATGCAGCGGCTGTGACAGTTTCCTGCCGGTGAATGATCTGGGTACCGTCGCCGCGGAAATCGCCGTCGATCTGTCATCGCTTTGATATTTAGAGCTTATGGCTGATGATTGACGCTAAGCTCCTGTTTTTGCCATATTGACATCTTAAACCCATAACAGTAATGTATTGAACTTAATGGGACTTTTTTGTTTAATGTGTTTCGGGGTGCGGATGTATTTTTGTTCAGAAGGGAATAGATGGAGCGCGCAAGGACCGCTACAGCCGGTTTGATACCGGTTGCGCGGTCTTTTTTAGTTTACACAACACCGAAACCGGGGGTGAGCATGAAAACGCGATTAAATCTTAAACCGGGCCAGAAAGGGACCATGGAGTCTGCCGGACTTAGGGGAAATCTGCTGCAAATCCGTCTGGCCGGCCCATATCCAGCCGCTTTCTCGGTCAATAGAACAACTATTGCCCTTCAAAATCGACTGAATCTGTTCTCGACCAGCCGAATTTTCGCTTGGATTTCCTAAGTCAGGCAGACTCCAGGCGCTGGTCGAAAAGTACGGCGACTCCCTTGTCTGTGTTCGCTACCGGTACGACGAGGCAAACCGCACCCGGATCAAGACGGTGGAACTTATCGTGGAGATGAAGGAATTGCCGGCAAAGCAGCCCAGGTTTGCCGACGACGCGCAAGTTCCGGTAAGGATTGCCAATGGCGAAACGGGATTGGGGAAATTTGCCAGAAAGATGGGTGGGAAATGGGCTGTAGATGTCAAGCTGTGGTACATCCAGTACGGGAAAATCAAAGGGACGGAGCTTGAACAGCATATAGTTTTGGATGCGTTGGAGAAGGGCAAATCTCAATGAAAGAATCTGATATCAGCAGGCATTAGATGCCGATGCGATAATCATGAAAATCGTGAAAGTATCCAATAGTATATGCTTTACCAGGTATCTTATCTTAGATGCCAGGATCTAAGATAAGATACAAATACAGAATAAATGTTCCATTTGGGTAGATCATCGGTTCACACTCGCGCGTGAACCGATCAATAAGGGTGTTGCAGAAGGTAGCGCTTGATCTAGAAAAGTCGGACAGATGAAGTAAAATCTCGCATTGACCAATTTGTATAAATTGATATACTTCAAGGTATATCAATTTATACTGAGGGCGCATATGTTCCAACGAACTATTGAGTCGCAAATACGGGAAGGGCTTGGAAAGCCGGGCACAGCGCTGATCCTTTATGGCCCACGTCAGGCCGGGAAAACGACACTGGTTAACCGACTGCTGGAGAGCGAACCCGAAGCACTCTCCTTTACCGGTGATGACCTCTTCACTCAATCACTATTAGCGCAACACGAACTGGAACACCTGAAGCGAATTGTCGGTTCGTCTGCCACAATCTTTATCGATGAAGCTCAGCGTATAGAGAATATTGGATTGACCATCAAGTTGCTGGTGGATCATCTGCCGGTTACGGTTATCGCTTCCGGATCTGCTTCGTTCGAGCTGGCGGACCGATTGAGTGAACCGTTGACCGGGCGGGCACGAACCTATCATTTGCATCCGCTTTCCTGGGCGGAAGTGGCGGATAAATACCGGCTGACATCACCGGAGACGGCACTGGAAGAAATGCTCCGATACGGCATGTATCCTCGTGTTCATACACTGGAAAGTAATCAGG
>JANNRW010000266.1:0-7255 GCA_031401815.1 Geobacteraceae bacterium
ATACAATTGTGCCGGTTGATTGAACCAGAGGTTAAAACCAGATCTCTTTTTCTCTTAAAAAGATTCTCTGATGAGTCATCCGGTGATTGTCATTTAACTTTACTCAACCCTCTTACAGATGAGGAAATTAAAATTCTTAAGCGATATAAAGCCGGTGTCCATAAGAAATATAGTGCGAAAGCGGAAGCAATTCTCTTAATAAATAAGGGTAGTAAGCTTTTGGATGTAGTGAAAGCAACTAATGTTGCTAAAGGAACAATTTACCGCTGGCTACGCAGCTACAACAAGGATCGGCTCGAATCAATAACAATAAAAATTAATAATCCTAAGCGGGAGGGAGTAAAGATAGAGCGGCAAACACGAGTTATTGATATCATCCACAAGATGCCAGCGCTCTATGGAATCAACAGAACAACTTGGACCTATCCGGCGATTGCTGAGGCATATAAGAAAGAATATGGAATCACCATATCAAAGGATATCGTTAAAGGTGTGATTAACAATACAAATTACAGCTGGCGACATGCCAGAAGAGTCTTGACCAGTCCAGATCCTGAATACAAAGCAAAGGTAGAGCGCATCCTGGATACTCTCCAAGGGCTTAAAGAAGGCGAGAGATTCTTTTTTATTGACGAGGTAGGGCCGTACCAGGTGAAGAAATACGGCGGCAAGATGTTGATGCCAAAAGACCAAATTGAAACCTTGCCAGAGTTTCAGAAGAGTCGTGGCAAGATTCAATTTGTGGCCGCGCTGGAGGCGGTCACAAACCAAATGACATGGATCTTCACAGCTAATAAGAGTGCCCTTTCCGTCATTGGCTTGATAGAGAAGCTGGTAATTGATTACGCTGATTCTACTGCCATATTCATGACGTGGGACGCAATATCTGTGCATGGGTCAAAGCCAGTTATGGAATGGATTGTAGCGCACAATGAGGCCGCCATGGGACCCCATATTGAGGTTGTACCGCTGCCCTCAAAATCGCAGTTCCTGAACGTTATCGAATCGGTCTTTGGAGGCATGAAGAAGGCTGTAATCTGCAACAGTGACTATGCCACACCCCATGAGATGCAAAAGGCCATAGCGCGGCATTTTGAGGACAGGAACCAGTATTACCTGGAAAACCCCAAGCGGGCAGGTAATAAGATATGGGATAAACAAGTTTTCGATATTGATAAGCTCATTGGTGGGCTTTTTAAGAAGATGTAAACGCTATTTAAATTGCCTAAAAAGGGAGCTTAATACGAGATTGATACGTCGGGGATCGGCGCAAGTATAGCGGAAGTAAGAGCAATATTGACAATATTCAGGGGGTGTAGGCCGCTTACTCACTAGAGTTGCGACTTTTTTGTATTTAGTTGAAATGAAACACATTTTATTATATTTGTAATTTGCCCTAATTATAAGAACGGGTTTCGCGCTACAGTTTAGGGTAGTTGACCGGTTCACGCGCGTGCGTGCGTGAACCGGTCAATAAGGATGTTGGCCTTGCAGGCTGCTCGTGCCACTTATTGAGGGATTATGCCAGAAATTCATAAGGAATATATCAAGGCCGTAAAGGCCCTAGAACCCTTGCTTTATGACCTGCCCGCCCGAGTTATAGCAATTGACGGGAGAGACGGTGTTGGCAAGACAACGCTTGGGCGCTATCTTGCCTGGCACTTCAACGTGACGCTTGTTGAGACTGACTTATTCACAACATCGAAACGTGGTGTTCTTCAGTATTACGAAAATGAAATTCTTCGGGTAGTAACGGAGCGGCTCAAGAAACCAAGACCTGTAATTATTGAAGGCGTTGCAATGCTTCAGTTACTTGAGCAGTTGAAGCTTAACCGTGATTATTATATTTACGTTTCAAACAAAAATCAGTCAGGGGGGTTAGGGCTGAAAAGAATGCTCAAGGATTACGAATCATATTACGAGCCTAAGAAAAAGGCTGATTTAGTCCTAAAAATAAAATTAAATATCTGCTGATATGCCGCTAGGCCAAAAATGACAGAAGAAACACTAAAAGAAACCCTGCAAACGCGACGGAAATATGCGAATTTTTTTGAGTGGTCGGATAAGCCGATGAAGGAGCGAGGCGTTGTAGAGTGCCTTCTTGAAGGCATGAAAAAGAACAGAGAAATTCCTTTCATTGGTCTGAGGTCGGGTCCTTCGCCGAATAAAGCGCCTGACTGTGTTGCCTATGATGAAGCCGGAGCAATGATTGCCATAGAAGTCACGGAACTTGTTTCGAGTAAAGCTATTGCCATGAATCAACTTGGCAAGAACGTCTACCGCGATTGGAAACCAGAAGAAGTCATTAATAAAGTTCAAAACATCATTACCAGAAAGGATTGTGTTACATATTTTGGCGGTCCTTACTCAAAGATTCTTCTTGTTATTCACACAGATGAATTTACTCTGGATCATGTGACATACTGCGCTATTTTATCTGAAGCACTCTTCAATGCGCAGAAGATTGATGACGTGTATTTATTGTTTTCATACTGCGACCAAGTGGATACTTATCCGTATATCAAGTTGAAGATACCGTCCAACCAGCCGCAGCTTCGCTGATTCTCATGTTACAGCTGCAAAATAGTTCGGCAAAGGCAGCAAAAGCACTGTTCAAAAGTGAAATTATGTGAGACCAAGTAGCATGATGGTAATGAGCGAGCAAGGAGTAAACAAATGAAGCAGTTGATTACATTTACCTTGGCAGCCTTCTTCATCTTGCCTTTACCTGCCTTCGCCGAGATCAAGGCAGTCACCCATACCGTGCAGCAGCCGTTTGGTGGCAGCCAGTCCCCTGACGACGCTCGGACTGCCGGGATAGCCAGGGCAAAGAGAGAAGCTCTTGAACGGTTTGGCACCTACATTGAGAGCACGACCGTTGTCAAAAACTCGCAGGTAGACAGTGATGAAATCCTTGCCTTGACCGCCGGTGTCACGAAGGTGGAGGTGATCAAACAGCGGAATTATACCGATGGCGATGGCTTCGGTTTAGAAATAACCGTAAAGTTGGAGTTGGACACCGCGGTGCTAGAAAAAACCCTGAGGAGATTGCTTGAAGATCGAAACCATCTGAAAGATCTGAAGGCGGCCCGTGTACGTGAAAAGAAGCTCTTGGCACGGATTGCAGAGTTGGAGAAGGAAAACCAGCAAAGGGGGAAGACAAAGCAGCAAACAGAAAAACTGAAGGAAGCGTTTCATGCTGCCAGTCAAGGACTGACGGCGGCGGAGTGGTCCGATAAAGCTTTGGCACTATGGGAAGGTGGTAAATATTCGGAGCCGGAAAGAGCGATCGAATATTACACTCAGGCAATCCGCCTTGATCCGAGTGGTGCACAGGCATACAGCTTACGGGGAATTGTATTCCATAAGTTGAAGCAGTTTGATCGCGCCATAGCAGACTATGACCAGACAATCCGCCTCGATCCGAATGATGCCTCAGCATACAGCATTCGAGGAGGGGTATACTTCGAACTCAAACAGTTTGATCGTGCCATAGCAGACTATGATAAAGCGATCCGTCTTGATCCGAATTGTGCAGAGACGTACATCTTACGAGGAGTTGCATATGAGAATTTGAAACAGTTTGATCGCGCTATAGCAGACTATGACCAGGTAATCCGCCTTGATCCAAATTTAGCAGGGGCACACTTCCTCCGGGGAATCGCATATGCTAATCTTAAGAAATTTGACCGCGCAATAGCAGACTACGATAAAGCGATCCGTCTTGATCCGAATGATGCACGGGCGCACAACAATCGGGGGATTGCATATCTCCTTATAAACAAAGCTCAAAACGGCTGTGCTGATCTGGAGAAAGCCTGCACATTGGAAGAATGCGACGGCTATGAATACGCGCGGCAACAAAAGCTGTGCCGGTAATGGCGAGGCAACGGTGTCAAACCTAAGGCGAGGTGAGGGGTCTCCAATTTCAAAAAAGTGAGCAAACTCGAAAAAATCCGGGACAGATTTATTTTAGCCGCTGGTTTTTCGTCAACACCTAAGTAATATTACTGCCTCAAGTTTTGCATTTGCGCATTTGTCGCAGATTCAGGTACTGCATCCCACGTCCGCCCCTGCAACAATCTTCCATTCAGCTTCTTCGCCCGCTTCTTGCCATCCACGCCCCATCCGCCCCGAAAATACAATTATGAAGACTGAATTATGAATTAAAAAAATGACGGCTCAGGTTTATTCATAAAGCAAGTTTTCAGAATCGGCAGCTAACCTGCCTGGTCTGCTGTCGAGCATGGTTTATCCCTTGAGTTGCCTGATCGCCGAAGCAGAGGTGAGAACCTGCATCTGGCGAATGGCTATTGCGTTGAGGCGCTTGAGGCGCTCTCCCTGTGACAGTCCCATGTGAATGAGTTCGGCATTCATCCCTTCGATATTTGCCAGCACCAGCAGCTGCTCAATGGTGGCGTAGTCGCGCATGTTGCCTTCAGTAGCGGGGTTGGCATCCCGCCATTGTCCGGCTGTGCGTCCGAAAAGAGCAACATTGAGAACATCGGCTTCGTGAGCGTAGATTACGGTAGCCTGCGAAGACGTTACTGCAGCCGGTATCAGATGGGTTTTGATAGCATCGGTGTGGATGCGGTAATTAAGTTTGGAAAGAGTGCGGTTCAAATTCCAGGCAAGGGAAAGCCGGATATTTTCATCTTCTTTGAGCCGCTGAAATTCCTTTATGAGGTAGAGCTTGAACTCCGGGCTGAGCCACGATCCGAACTCCAAAGCAATGTCGCTGTGGGCGTAGGTGCCGCCGTAGCGGCCTGCACTGGCGATCAGCCCTTTGGCGCCGGTCAGTTCGATCCATTTTTTGGCTGACAGGAAGAAACTGTTCCGTCCGGCCTCATTTTTAATTCCCTCGAATTCGAGGGAATTAAAATCAGGGTTATTGATACGCTCCCAGACACCGAGGAACAGCACAGTGTCCTTGTTCTTGAGCCATTGCTCAATCAGTGCGCTGCCACCGTCAAAATTGCGCACCATATCTGTCAGGGAAATATAGTCGCCACCCTGCTGTGAAAGGATGCTGATGGAGGTTCCCTGCACCTCGATAGTATTTTTCTTAACTTTCTTCATAATGCCGCTCTCACGCCCCCATCCGTCCCTCTCAAAGGCACCGCATCCCACGTCCTCCCCTGCAACAACCTTCCATTCTGCTTCTTCGCCCGCTTCTTACCGTCCACGCCCCATCCTCCCCACTGCTTGAAGAAGAAGGCGGAACGCTGCTCGTCGCACTGGCGTTTGATATTGAGCACCCACTCCTGCCTCATCGGACGAGCCTTCGGCCCAGATTCACCGCCGACGATGACCCAGTGAATGCCTTTCAGGTTCAGCGTTCCCAAGTCCTCCAGTAACGGCTCCATCGAGACAAAGCGGATATGTGCCGGCACCTGGCGTAGCCAGTCCAGACGGGGCACACCAAACTTTTGATCCTCCACCGTCACCCCCAACCAGGCATTTTTCGGTGGCGCATAATCCTTGAAAAATGTCGCCATCCGCTCGGCCCGCTTTGTCAGCACCTGAAAGGTATGCTGAGGCGCTCGGCGGATCACGTCGAACACCTGGCGGATGTAGTCGTCAGGAATATCTTCATGGAACAGATCACTCATGGAATTGACGAAGTAGATGGTAGGCTTTGCCCTCTTCAGCGGCTCTTCAAGTCGGTTTGGTAACAGGGACAGGGCAAATCCATTCTCGTAGCCATTAACTCGCATTGCCTGCAGACGCTTGGCCATTGCCTCAGCGTAACAGTTGGCGCATCCTGGCGATACCTTGCTGCAACCCACGGTGGGGTTCCAGGTCTGCTCGGTCCATTCAATCTTTGACTGTGTACTCATATCCTCACCAGACGCTCACCTTTACCCTCAAAGTGAACGAACTTTGTTTTTCGTTTTGCTTTCCCGTCATAATCGACATTGCGCACCTTCCCTGCCTCCAGCAACTCCTTGAACCCCTGCTGCAAAACCAGTTCAAACCAGCCGGTTTCTTCTTGCATTTCAGCCAGTTCGTTTATACCGAAGTACTTTGGTGAAGTCGAGAGCTTTGACAGCCAGTATTGCTGGACTTCTCCGGAATCTACTTTTTGTCCTTCGATCTTCACCTGTTCGAGAGCTCCGAACAGCACCCCTTGGCCTGTTGAGTCGATTTGCTTATCCTGCTTCGCCTGCGCACGCAACTGCTGCTGGATTATGTCGCTATCTGCCGAAGCATCCATGAATTTGACGATCCCCAACGGATGGCGTGTCAGATAAACCAAGTGGTACATTGTCCTGTCTTTCAACGGGTACAGAACCGGCACGGATACCGACATTGGCCCTCGGAAAGACGGGGGAAATGCGGCTTTAAGGTTCTGCTTGTACAGCTTGACCAGAATCTTTTCTTTCTCCGGTACGGACAATCCTTCAAGTTTCGGATTTTCTCCGAAAACATTCAGCATATCCGGGGCATGGATACCTATGCCCGTTGTACGCCTGAGGAAATCCAGCATGAAATTCACCAGGTACTCCGAATTTTGGCGCTGGAAAAGAGGTCGTAGCGTTTCTGGTTCGACAATGTCTTTCCAACCGAAGGGGTCAATGAAGAAAAACGCAAAACCCTCCGAACCAGCCCATTCCATTATCTTGTGGCGAAGATGATAAAACTCACCGTTGAACGATTCTGTCTCAACCCCGGACGCTTCGGCAGCCAGGAATGACTCCAACTTTGCATACGCATCGCGATCTTTTTCGATAAAAAGTGCTCTAAACCTGACGTTTCTCCCCGATTTTTTCAGCGATTCAGCACACGTGGACATAATCCGCAGAGAAATACTGATGGATGTTCCTTCCAGCTTTTCCGAATCCTCGGTCCATGGCCCGGCAAAACAATCGACGTAGGAGATCACGTCATGGTGCTTACCAACTATCATGAATAGTTTGTACAGGTAAGACTCCAGGAGTCGATGCTTTACGTATGCCTGTTCTCGACCTGCATACTCTGCTGGTATCATTCTATTCTCCTATACACCAGATGCTTGAGCCGCCAGACCATCTTGGTCGGCCGGTCACTCTCGTAACTCACCCGTCAATCAAGAAGTAACCCCAACTCCCGGCGCAACCTCGACAATCTCCAGCAGGTTCCCGGTTGCCGAACCGCCGAACACCGCCGCCAGCCAGAGCCGCAGCCGCTCCTGCGATTTGTTTTCATAGCGGAACTGGAGATGTCCCGGCTTGTTGTTCAAGCGGCGGATCTCGGCCTTCACCGGCTCTTCAGC
>JANNRW010000267.1:0-4272 GCA_031401815.1 Geobacteraceae bacterium
ACCCTTTCTGGGGGAAGAGAGAGCTTAAACAGGAGATAGCTCAATATGAAGCAGAGTCATACAGGTGGGCTATTGAGGAGAGAAAGCTTGAATTGACCAGAATGGTCAAGGAGACTTGGTACCAGCTCTGGGCTCTGGACAAGTCGTTACTTATTATCGATAAAAACCTTAAAATTCTGTCTGATTTTGTAACCATTGCGGAGTCGAAGTACTCAGTCGGGCAGGGGGTTCAGCAGGATATCTTCAAGGCAGGGCTCGAAAAATCCAAAATGCTTGATATGCAGATTACACTGTTGCAAAAACGGAAAAGTCTCGAAGCCAACCTTAATTATCTTCTTTACAGACCAGGTGATACGCCGATTGGCTCCATCCCGGAGTTCACACTCCCCAAAGTTTCGTATACTGCTGAGCAGCTGAATCTGAAAGCAGAAGAGAACCGTCCCCAGATTAAGAGTCTTGCCTTGCTGATCAGCAAGGGGGGGGCATCACGCCGCCTCGCGCTAAAGGAGTTCTATCCTGATTTCAATCTCTCCTTTGAATACATGTACCGGGAAGAGTCGATGAATGACCCTGGTTACGACATGTTCAGTATGGGTGTTACCTTTAATCTCCCAGTTCAAAAAGAGAGGCGACAGGCCATGCTGGCCGAATCCTCCTCCGAGACGAGCATGGCAACAGAAGAGTTCAACTCAATTAAAAACAGTATCTCCTTTACCATAAACGATGCACTTGCGCAGCTGGAACGACGGCTTAAACTTGTGGAGCTCTACAAAGGGGGAATCATCCCCCAGGCAGAGCAGTCACTTGAGTCGGCATTCATCAATTACCGCGTGAACAAGGTGGATTTTCTGACCCTGCTTGATGGAAGGATGAACCTTTTCAACTTTGAGCGCGAACTGTATGAGTCACTGGCAGAGTATATGATGCAGTTGGCGAGGCTTGAGGCAGCAGTCGGCGTCAGTTTGACTGAAAGTCAAATACAATAGAACGCGGATGACGCGGATTGAGCGGATTTAGACGGATTTAAAACAATTAAAACCAAAAAAGGCATTAGCCACAGATAAAAGCGGGTAACAACGTATAAAACCTTAACCCTATAAAAAGCATTTTGATCTGGTCTAAACAGGATAAACACAGAAAAATAAGGAGCTTAAATGAGGAAAACCCTTAATCAAATGGGTGAAGCCTGTTTTTTTACGTTTTTCTGGTTTTATCCGCAGTTATCGGCCTTGATCTTTAGCTAACTCCCTTTTGTAAGTTTAAATCAGCGAGTATCCGCTAAATCCGCGTCATCCGCGTTCTATTAAGGTTTTTGGGACTGAATGAAATTAAAGAGGTTACGATCATGGCGTTAAACAAGAATATATATATCCCGGTGATCATCCTGCTGCTTGTTGCCGCTGTCGGCGGTGGCTGGCTCTATAAAAACGGCTGGCTTAAGGACGATGGAGGCGGGCATTCAAAGCTTGAACACAAGGTACAGCTCTGGACCTGCTCCATGCATCCGTTCATTATCAAGGACAAACCCGGTACCTGCCCGATCTGTGCCATGGAGCTCATCAAGAAGATTGACAATGAGGCTGCCGCAGGAGCTGCCCAGACCCCGGAGCAAAAACAGCAGGCTGACATGCTTGGTCATGTCTCACTCTCCCCGACGCAGCGCGTCATGGCCAATGTTGCTACAGTGCCGGCAAAGATATCTACATTGAGTAAAGAGATCAATGCTGTTGGTATTGTCCAGTATGATCAGTCGAGGCAAGCAAAAGTCACTGCCTGGATAGCGGGTCGTATCGATCAGCTCCATGTGAACACTGTCGGCTCATACGTAAGCAAGGACAAACCGGTTGCCGAGCTTTACTCTCCCGATCTGCTGGCCACCCAGCAGGAATATCTTTTGGCTGTCAAGAGCCGGGAACAGTTGAAAAACTCCCCGATTCCCTCCATCTCCGGTAGTGGCGAGGGACTTGTTGCTTCAGCAAGGCAGCGACTGATGCTCTTCGGAGTAAAGGAGAGCCAGATAGCTGAAATGGAGAAGGCGGGCAAGCCGAATATTCGCCTGCCCATTTACACCCCGCTTTCAGGTGTTGTCATCGAAAAAATGGTGCAGCAGGGGCAGTATGTGAATACCGGAGAGGTGCTTTTCAATATTGCCGATCTCTCCAGAGTATGGGTAGAGATAGATGTATTTGAAAATGAAGTTCCTTATGTAAAGGTCGGCCAACATGTAGAGATCCGCTCCTCAGCGGATCAACACGTAAATGCAAACGGCAGAATCAGCTTCGTATATCCTTTCCACGACCCCAAAACCCACACTGTTAAGGCTCGTGTCGAGATGTCGAATCCTGGCTCTCTGCTAAAACCGGACATGTTTGTTAACGCCATTATCAGGGTGCCGCTTGTCAAGGGGATCGTGATTCCGGTGACCGCAGTCATAGATACGGGCAAGCGCCAGGTGGTATGGGTGGAGACTTCGACCGGAATGTTCGAACCTCGTGACGTAGGGGTGGGAGAAAGAGTTGATGACAAGATTCAGATACTTTCGGGGATCAAAACAGGTGACAAGGTTGCAGTATCAGGTGGTTACCTTATAGACTCTGAATCACAACTCAAAGGGAGTGGCGGGCAGGATCACAGCCAGCATGGGGGATCGAAACCGGTTGAGAAAGGGCAGCCGACCGCTCCACCGGCAAAGAAGGATTCGCTCAAGATGGATGATATGAAGATGTAACTTCACAGGCAATAGAACGCGGATGACGCGGATTGAGCGGATTAGCGCGGATAATACAGGAGAATTTATGCTTCATTCTGATATTACAGAAGGGATTCTTAAAGCATTTTACAAGGTTTACAATTCTCTTGGTTATGGATTTCTTGAAAAAGTCTATGCAAATGCACTACTTATTGAGCTTGTTCAATCTGAGTTTCAAGTTCTTCAACAGCATCCAATTCAAGTTTTTTATGAAAAGAAGTTGGTTGGTGAGTATTTTGCGGATCTCATGGTAAATGATCTGGTTATTCTTGAACTAAAAGCTACAGAGAAAATACGTGATGAACATATTGCTCAGTTAACAAATTATCTTAAAGCAACAAGGAAAGAGGTTGGGTTATTGTTGAATTTCGGACAAAAACCCGAATTCAAGAGAATCGTCTTTACCAATTCTTTTCAAAAATACGTGTAGATCCGCTCAATCCGCGTCATCCGCGTTCTAATAAAAGGATTTTCTGTGATCGAAAAAATTATTGAATATTCCGCCCGTAACCGGATCATCATCCTGATGATGTTCGGACTGGTTATTGCCTGGGGGGTCTGGTCTGTCTACAGAACCCCTGTAGATGCAATTCCCGATCTCTCTGACAACCAGGTAATCGTCTTTACCGAATACCCCGGACGCTCTCCCCAGGTGGTTGAGGATCAGGTCACTTACCCGTTGGCAGTGAACCTTCAGGGACTCCCCCAGGTTCGCGCTGTCAGAGCCTCTTCTGCCTTCGGCTTCTCCATGATCTACGTCATCTTCGAGGACAAGGCAGACATCTACTGGGCCAGAACCCGTGTGCTGGAGCGGCTGAACTATGCAGCTTCACTACTGCCGCCAAACGTTGTGCCAACACTTGGGCCCGACGGCACCGGCGTCGGCCATGTATTCTGGTACACAATCGAGGGGAAGGGGTATGATCTTGAACAGCTGAGAACCTTGCAGGACTGGTTTGTCCGCTATCAGCTGAACACTGTTCAGGGGGTTGCAGAGGTGGCTTCCATCGGCGGACTGGTGCGCGAGTACCAGATCGATCTCGATCCGGCCAAACTGTTTGCTTACAAGATCAAGATATCCAAGGTCATGGAGGCGGTAAAGGTTTCCAACAAGGATGTTGGTGGCAAATTGATCGAACAGGCTGATGCCGAATTTCTGATTCGCGGCAGCGGCTATGTGAAATCAAAGGCTGATCTTGAAAACATCGTCATTGGTGCGGATATGCGCGGCACCCCGATCTATCTCCGGAATCTAGGGACTGTGCAGATGGGGGGTGCCATCCGCCGTGGCATGCTCGACATGAACGGCGAGGGTGAGGCTGTTGGCGGGATCGTTGTCATGCGCTCTGGCGAGAATGCCAAGGATGTCATCGACCGGGTCAAGGTGAAAATCAAGGAGCTGGAAAAGGGTCTGCCCCAGGGGGTGAAGATCATGGTCTCCTATGACCGCTCCGACCTGATCCAGAGTCCTCACAACTGCAATTATGTGCTGTACCATCCCCGCGGTGGCGCTTGAAATAAAG
>JANNRW010000268.1:0-8366 GCA_031401815.1 Geobacteraceae bacterium
AGCAGAAGATGTAGCCTCTATCAGGGAAGGGCTCAGGGACGGCACAATTGACTGTATTGCTACTGATCATGCTCCGCACCATCTTGATGAGAAGGATGTTGAATTTGATGTTGCCCTTAACGGGATCATTGGCCTTGAAACTTCACTCCCATTGTCACTGAAGCTTGTAGCAGATGATGTTCTTACTCTTTATCAACTGGTTGAGAAAATGTCATGCAACCCTTCAAATATACTGGGTTTGAATCGCGGAGCTCTTCTGGAAGGGGGAGTTGCTGATATTACACTGATTGATCCGGCAGACGAATGGACAGTTGAGGCGGAGAAGCTTTTCAGCAAGTCTAAAAACTCTCCATTTACAGGGTGGAAAATGAAAGGGCGGGCGGTGACCACTATTTTGGCCGGGGTAGTTGTAAACAAGAGTGCATAATTTCTGATATCGGAGCAATAACATATGAAAGCAGTTCTTGCGCTCGCTGACGGGCGCATATTTTCAGGTAAATCTTTTGGCGCTCATGGCGAAGCTGCGGGTGAAGTTGTCTTCAACACTGCTATGAGCGGTTATCAGGAGGTGTTGACCGACCCTTCCTACAAGGGGCAGATGGTCACCATGACCTATCCCCAGATCGGCAACACCGGCATCAACCCGGAAGATATTGAAAGTCGAGGACTTTTCCTCTCCGGTTTTATTGTCAAGGAGTATTTTGACAACTATTCCAACTGGCGCGCTACCATGAGTCTTGGGGATTATCTGAAAGAGAATGGTGTTGTCGGTATCCAGGGGATTGACACCAGGGCTCTGACCCGTCATCTGCGTGACAAGGGGGCACAGAACGGAATCATTTCTACGGTTGATTTTGACATGTCCAGTCTGGTAGCCAGGGCAAAAGCAATTCCAAGTATGACCGGACTGGATCTGGCCAGCGGTGTTACCTGCGAAAAGCCGTATCACTGGAGTCAGGGGGAGTGGGCTCTGTCAGGCGGCTACCCCGAGATTGATCCCTCAACCCTCAAATTCAAGGTGGTAGCATATGATTTCGGCATCAAGTACAACATCCTCCGCTGCCTGGTTTCTGCTGGTTGCGATGTTACTGTAGTACCGGCAGGGTTTCCGGCAGAAGATGCTCTTGCAATGAACCCGGACGGTATTTTTCTCAGTAACGGGCCTGGCGATCCGGAGCCGCTGTTGAAGGTGCAGGGGGAGATCCGCAAGCTGATCGGCAAGAAGCCGATTTTTGGCATATGTCTCGGCCATCAGCTCCTTGGTCTTGCTCTTGGCGGTAAAACTGTCAAGCTACCCTTTGGCAATCACGGTTCAAATCTTCCTGTAATGGACAAGTTGACCGGCAAGGTGGAGATCACCTCACAGAATCACGGTTTTGCAGTTGATCTTGATTCGCTTGGTGATACAGCCTGTCTTGGGCATATAAATCTCAATGATCAGACCGTGGAAGGGATTTGTCACTCCGACCTCCCCGTATTCTCTGTCCAGCATCATCCCGAGGCGTCACCAGGCCCCCATGATTCGCAGTATCTGTTCGGGCGGTTTGTGGAGATGATGGAGAAAGAGAGACAGGGTTAGGTAGAGGTGAAGGAAAAGCAGGTAAAGGTAGAGGTAAAGGAAATGAAAAGGTGAGATTTTCTCTACCTCAACCTCTTCCTCTACCTGAGATTTTCATGGAATACATCGACCTTTACAATTCAGGCGAACTATTGAAAAGGGTAAAAGCTGCTTATGCCCGGCTTAGAGTTTGCGATCTCTGCCCGCATAACTGCGGTGTGAACCGTATAAAAGATGAACAGGGTATCTGCAGAGCAGGTTTAAAACCAAAAATCGCCTCTGCAAATCTTCATTTTGGCGAAGAGCCACCGATTTCCGGCACCAAAGGTTCAGGCACCATTTTCTTTTCCGGCTGTTCACTCAAGTGCAAATTCTGCCAGAACTTTCCGATCAGCCAGCTTGGATCTGGCAGCGAGCTGACTACCTGGGCACTGTCAGCCAGGATGCTCTCACTACAGCGGCGAGGTGCCCATAACATAAACCTGGTTACTCCAACTCATTTTCTGCCACAGATCCTGGCGGCATTATGGCTCGCAATTCCAAAAGGTTTCACTCTGCCGCTTGTCTGGAACTCAAGTGGGTATGAAAAGGCGGATGTTCTACAGCTTCTTGAAGAGATAATTTCTATCTATCTGCCAGATATGAAGTATTCAGACGAACACTCTTCAATTGATATCTCATCAGCCCCTGGGTACAGTGATTACAACCGGGCGGCTGTCAAGGAGATGTTCAGGCAGGTTGGTCACCTTCAGAGTGATGATGAAGGGGTTGCCCTTAAAGGGCTCATCATTCGTCATCTTGTACTTCCATCCGGAAAAGCCGGAAGTCGTGAAACAGTCAGTTGGATTGCTGATAATCTTGGTAGCGGAACGCACATTGCGCTGATGAGTCAATATTTTCCAGCTCATCTGGCCGGAGCAACTCCAGGAGTTGACAGGGTACTGACAGCAACTGAATATGATGAAGCTGTGGACTGTCTGGAGGCAGCAGGGTTGGAAAATGGCTGGATTCAGGAGCTTGATGAGGAGCGGCAGCCTGTATGAGTAAACCTTGGTGACACCCTTCGCATATTCACAACTGAGGGGAAAAGATACTCCTACTCTCGCGTGTGGACTCGGTCGTGGCGGAAAACCTAGTGACACCCATGCCAGTTCGATGGATTAAACCCGAGCAATCAAGTATTGACCGAAGTATAACCATTAGTTATACTGAATTGCAATGGAGGTATAACTATGCAAGCGATGAAAACAGCGATCTCAATTGAAAAAAATCTCTTCGACCAAGCAGATAATCTTGCACGAACAATGAAAGTCTCGCGCAGCAAGTTATTCGTAATTGCCCTGCAGGACTACATTGAACACCAGAAAAACATTGAAATGCTCACGCAAATCAATGCCGCCTACGCAGATGAACCTGACACGACGGAACAGACCCTTCGTCGGAAATCACGTCAGCTACATCGACGCATTGTGGGGGGCCAATGGTAATCAATCAGGGAGATATTTTCTGGATAGAACTTGACGAACCTGAAGGCTCGGAACCTGGTTACAAGCACCCACATGTCATAGTACAAAACAACCTGTTTAACAGCAGCAAGATCATGACAGTCCTCGTATGCCCGCTCACTACAAATCTAAAGCGTGCAAGCGCACCGGGCAATATCCGTCTCGACAAGAAAGAGTCTGGCTTACCTAAAGAAAGTGTCGTTAATGTTTCGCAAATCTTCACCGTTGATAAAACTCAACTGGAGGAATATGTCGGAACGCTTTCATCAAAGCGAATAACTGAAATACTTTGTGGTATCAAGTTGATACTGGATCCACGTGAACCAGATTGATGCTTTCATGGAGATTGAGTGATGATGCACTCGCAAAAAGTCCTTATCACCCTTCGACAAGCTCAGGGCGAACGAACTTTGAGTCTGTAAGTGCCTGTAAATACGTTCGTGCTGAGCTTGTCGAAGCACATCAAGTTACTCTTTGATAAAGGGTCGCCAACGGCGGCTTGAAACGCTGAATAGTTACAACAAAAGATACTTGCTTCTGATATACACATATTGCATGATAGTGTGTGTATATCAGGATGGGAGGTAATTTTTATGGCGATGGTGCGTTATCAAATGTTCATTGAAGAAGGCCAGAAAAATTTGCTCGATGAGTTGCATCGTCGCCTTAACCTGCCGGTGGCAGAACTTGTGCGAAGAGCCATTACCCGGCTTGTTGATGAAGAAAATAAGTCAGTTGTGTATCCTGAAACCGATGAACAGATTAACAACCTTCTATCGTTGGCAGGTGTCTGTGAAGGCGGGCCGTCTGATCTGGCGGATAATCATGAACAGTACCTGCGCGGAGAAAAGAAGTCGTGAAACGCTTAAGGAAAGTTTTCTTTGATACCTGGGGATGGCTTGCTATTGCTCACCGTGACGATCAGCGACATCCCGAAGCAACAGCATTCTACCGGGATTTTCTTGTCGCAGGAGGCGTTCCGGTCTCCACTGACTATATTCTTTCCGAGACCATCTCCCTGCTTCGGGCAAGGACATCTCCACAAGGCGCTGAAAGATTCATTGACGGAATACTTGCCGCTGAAACTTCCGGCAAAGTGGTAATTGAAAGAATTGGAGCCGAACGGTGGAGTGCTGCCTGGAAGTTGAGTAAGAAGTTTGGCGACAAGCCTGATATCTCTTTTGTCGACTTCACCTCATTTGCACTGATGAAGGAGTTAAAAATCAGTGAGGCTATGACTGCTGACAGGCACTATGAGTTTGTGGGAATGGGCTTGAAAAGGCTGTTTTAGGAGAGATATTACTAACAGAGAAGCGTAATTTGATGAAGCGGCTGGATGGTATATGAAAGAGCCGAGAGGAATGGTCGCCAGGTTTCATTGTTGAGATAAAATGTTCCATTTGGGAAGATCACCGGTTCACGCGCGTGCTAGCGTGAACTGCTCAATAATGAACGAGGAGAAAAGACAATGACCTGCAGTGACGATATCCTCGAATGCTTCGAAATACTTACCCGCAACAGTCTGGCACGATTTTGAGTTACAAGAGATCGTCTATTGGATGAACCAATCCGGCACAAGGTACAGAGAATCAACAATTAGAACGCATGTTACCTCACGAATGTGCGCAAATGCTCCTGATAACCACGGGACTACTTACGAAGACCTAATCAGAACCGACAGAGGCACATACAGAAAAAGGCTTGCCTGACACATGAGAAGGAGCTGACGGTGTCTCACGAGTGATAAAGCTTTTGGCTCTTTTGTCATCGGAAGAGATGTTCTGTACAAGAGTTCAACCAGCGCCAAGACCGGCCCAAAACCCGACCAGTCTCAAGCTTATGACGTTATATAAGCAACTCTCAAGCGGGTAACAAAGAACCTGATTAGGGCTAATCTTCAGCTAACAAGAATGTCATCCCCGAATTCTTTCATCGGGGATCAGATTTCAGGCACTTAGAACCTGGATTGCCGATCAGAATCTCTTCGGGAATGACAATCCCAGGCTTAGCTGAAAATGAGGGCTAATCAAAACAAAGAATATCAATGTTACTGGACGCACTGAGATGAACATTAAAGAACTTAACTGTATTGCCGTAGTAATGATGATGCTTTTGAGAACACCGGAGAGTATACGATGAACCTGGCGTCAATACCTGTTGAACAACTGAACACTGGTGACCCTTTTGTCTCCCATTGGACGCTTGACCGGATCAAAAATCTTCAGGATAGAGGAGAAAATACGGATGAAATTGTCCGCATACTTTTCCCGGAAACGACACTACGCTCTCTGCTGACAACGGTTGACGACGATATCCTGCTGGTGAGGCTTATCAGGGAGATGCCTGAAGATTTAATTGTGACTCATCTGCCGTATCTGGCGGACGCATGGACAGAGCTGCCAAGCCTCTGCGCATTTCCTTTCGCATCGCTTTTGGCTAAACATATACCGGATCGAGCCGCGAAACTTTTTGTCTCTTATATTCAGGGTGATTCGCGGTTGCAAGACAGAATGTATGCGATTGTCGCCGCAGGAAATATCCTTCCGCAGAAACAGCACGAGATTGTCTCTGATGCTGTCATGGGTCTGGCTTTCAAAAACGGGAGAGCGCCTGTATTTGATCCAATTATGACACCGGGGCTGTTAAGGCTTGCCTGGAGTGTCGATCACCTTCGTTCTTTTGATCTTCTCGATATAATCGCCGGCTCTCTGCCGGATGAAAAAACCCGTGATGTGGATCTTGCCGTGCTTGCACTCGTCGAAATGCTGACAGGTGAGTCCGCTCCCCATGAGCTGATGACCGACTATTTCGAGGGGTATAAGATTCCAAGGTTTGCAGAGCTGGCCGCATTCATGCCGGACAGCGCTTTGGGAGCCGAACTTGACACGGTGGTCGCTGAACTTGCCGATCATCGACACTTGCCTGCGCTGGAGTTCTACGACCGGCACAAGGTAGGTCTCCCGGAACGTCTCGTTACAGTATTGGAACGGTTGCGGGAGCAATGGCGCGCTATTCCCGATCTTGCCGATCATGACAACACAGCTGCCCTTTTTGCGCTTTTCCCGGCATGTGTTGCCTCGGTGAACTGGATTGGCTCGCCTGTGATACAAATAGCGGATGTTAAGGCGGCGCTTGCCTATATCATCATTGATCTTCCTGAAATTGAATTGACGGATGAAATAGTTGCCATCTTTGCCGCGCTTCCGCCTGATGTCGCATCTGCTCAACTTATCGAAGCCCTGGAAACGTATCACGACCGTTACGGTGCTCTGCGCATTGTCGAGTTAATGGGGAAACTAAAATATCCGGATTTTGTGTTGGCGCTTTTGCAGCATCTTTCATCTGATTTCGACGGCTTGTGCGAGAAGATAACCCTTGCGTTGAAAGGTTACGGTGAGTCCATTGCCGAAGACATTATTGACGCTCTGAATGCAAAGCCGGAAGGGCGTTTTCATTATCTCGTCGATATTCTGGTGTGCATTGGCGGGAAAAGTGTCACCGTTTACCTTGAAAACCATTTTGCTGATCTGGTGAAAAAGGACAAGGAGACCGCCATGTGGCTGATTGAAGCGGTTGCCGACTCTCGCTTTCTGGAGCGGCTGGCGCCGTTGGCAGGCAAAGGGCAGGAGGTTATTGACGAAACTTATCTTACCCTTAACAAGCTTCATTGTATCTCTTCTGACGATCTGACGGCTCTGGAAAAGGCATACCTCTCAGAACAGCTCGAAAAAACTGACCTGCGTGAACATTTTGAAGCGGGAGATCTGGACGCATCGGTTCCGGCTCTGCTCAACATGGAAATGATCTGTAGCGTATGTGGCGATACGTCTCGCTATCAGGTCAGCGATGTTTACGTGACCGTTTCTTCCCCTAAACCGTATGTTGCCGATGAACTGCATTGTATCGCGTGCGGCGCTGCCGAGTCACTCGCACCTACTCCACTCGGTGCATTTGCTGTTACTGCGGAGTTTATGAGGATAACGGCAATCAAGGATATCGAAGCTGCAAGAAAAGCGCTGGATCACTCCCCTCTCAATATACTGCCACCTTTGAAAGCCATGAACAGGGAGATGGGGATTCAGGAGGCTATCGCTTATTATCGCGAGCTTATTCGCAAGGAGCCGGGCAGAGGCGAACATCATCTTGGACTTGGCAATATCTATCGAAATGTGAAGCAGTACCGGCGGGCGCAATCCTGCTATGAATCTGCGGTTCGTCTCAATCCGAAACTGATTGAGGGGTGGTACGGTTTGTCATGGCTTGCGGAGCTTGAAGGCGATGACCGTAAGGGATTTCTGGCTTTGCAGAAAGGCTTGGATCAGCTTCCTGATATAAACTGGTGTCATGTCAAACCTGCTGAGAAGCCTGAATTTATTAATAGTTATGTAAGTAACTATAACAATCTGAAATGATATCTGAATTTGCCGGAGCCATTTATGAGTCACAGTATGTTTGGTACAGTGCAAAAGGTCGGGCGCAATGATCCTTGCCCCTGTGGAAGCAAACTGAAATACAAAAAATGTTGTGGAAAATAAGTGTGCTTGAGTTACCGAACTTGAGGTGATAGACTAAGCTTAACTAGTCTAGTTCAGGAGGCTTTTTATGCTGGCGGTCAACATTCATGAAGCAAAAACCCATCTTTCGCGTCTTGTTGAGGATGCTGCCCATGGTAAATCATTTATCATTGCCAAGGCGGGCAAACCAATGGTCAGGGTTATTCCCTATGCTGCCGAAGAGCAATTAGCTGCCGGGCGACTTGGTTTCATGATGGGAGAGATTGTCGTGCCTGACGATTTTGATCAGATGGGCGGAGATAACATCGTCTCCCTCTTTGAGGGGAGCGGCCAATGAAGCTGCTACTGGACACCCATCTACTACTCTGGGCAGCTGGAGAGCCGGACAAGCTTTCAGCTACGGCTAAGTCTCTTCTTATGGATGGTACAAATGATCTTTTCTTCAGCTCTGCCAGTATCTGGGAAATAGTTATAAAAAGAGGGGTTGGCAGGGATGATTTCAGGGTTGATCCTGTCCGGTTAAGAAAAATGCTGGTTATGAATGGCTATGCGGAAATTTCCATTGAAGCTGATCATGCTTTGGCTGTAGATGGTTTACCACATCTCCACAAAGATCCCTTTGACAGAATACTGCTCGCACAGGCAAGAGCAGAAGGGATTCAGCTGCTTACTGCAGATGCTCAGATTATAAAATATGGCGATGGTGTTATTGCTGCCTGAACCGGATTGAAAGGAGTGCAAAATGGGATATGTTCATGCTGAAGTCTTATGACTACTGAAGAGCTGAAA
>JANNRW010000269.1:0-8262 GCA_031401815.1 Geobacteraceae bacterium
AGCAGCGTGGCCAGCACCATGAGCATGACTGTGCTGGAGCGGGGGAAGGAGATCGGCCTCTTGAAGGCGATGGGGTCAACCCGCCTCGGGGTGCTGATCATCTTTTGCGGGGAGTCTCTCCTGCTGGGATTCTTCGGCGGGGTTGCCGGCTTCCTGCTCGGTAGTGCTATCGCCCGCTTCGTCATGAAGACGGTTTTTACGGTCTCTGCAGGGATGGATATCCGCTATGCCGGTCTCGCCTGTGCAGTCAGTCTCTGTCTTGCCCTGGTGGGGAGTGCCGGGCCGCTGTTGTCGGTCTTCAGGCTCGATCCGGTCAGGAGTCTGCGGGGAGAGTGACCCGATAGCTGCAGGTGCAGGTTTTTTGGGATGGTATATGCCGGGAGGAAAGGTGACTGAAGATGGCATCTGATATTATTGAAACCAGTGGTCTTACAAGGAGTTATGGCGAGATATGCGCCCTGAAGCCGCTCGACCTTACTGTCCCTGCGGGTCAGTGGCTCTCTGTCATGGGTCACTCAGGCTCAGGCAAGAGTACGCTCCTCAATCTTCTCGGCGGGCTCGACCGTCCAAGCGGTGGCTCATTGCGCCTGGGGGGAGAGGATCTCATGACCCTCTCCGAGGATGGCCTCGCCCGTTTCCGGCGGGAGTTTGTCGGCATTATTTTTCAGCAGCACCACCTGGTGCCGTACCTGACAGCTCTCGAAAATGTGATGATGGCACAGTATTTCCATAGTGTTCCCGATGAGGCCGAGGCATGCAGCGCCCTGGAAAAGGTCGGACTGGGGCACCGGCTGAAGAACCGGCCTGGTGAGCTCTCGGGTGGAGAACAGCAGCGGGTCTGCATTGCCCGGGCAATTATCAACAGCCCTAAACTGCTGCTTGGTGACGAGCCGACCGGTAATCTCGATCATCAGAATACCGGCATGGTTATGGAGCTGCTGAATGAACTCCGCGCCGAGCAGCAGTTCACCATTATTCTGGTGACGCATAACAGGGATGTGGCTGCCTGGGGCGAACGGATCATTTCTCTTGATGATGGCGTGCTGGTGCGCGAAGAGCGGACAGGGAGATGATGGCTGCACAGAAGCTCATAGCACTGCTGCTCGCATGGAGCGGAATTGCGGCTGCTCTGGCGCGGTATTTTCCTGGCAGGCGAAAAGTGCTGCTGCTGAGCTGCGTCTGCGGCTTTGCCGGAGGGATGTTTCTTCTTGCTCTCTGCAAGGTTGACAGTCCAGCCAGTATCATCAGGTTTTCTGCCGGAGCCGCCTTCCTCTCTGTCTGGATGACTGCCCTGACCGCGCTTTACCGCGTTACCGGCAGAGGTGGCAAGAGTCTGCCATCAGAAGATATTCACCCCACTCCGGTATTTATGGCATCAGGAGCAGCAGTTATGTCCGGTCTGCTGGCCGGCGCCATATCTGTCTACCTGATGGTGCCCAAGGGGGGAGCTGCTCTCCCTTATATTTTGACACTTGGGCTTGCCAGTGCCCTGTTTGCCGGATCTGCCATTGCGCTTGAGAGGTTTATCCCAAAGATTATCACTTTGACGACTACAGCGACTCTGACCCTGGTCGTCTCCCTGCTCCTGTTTGCCACGTCGTTAACTCTGCAGCTTGACCTCTTTGCACCCCTCTCCATGAAGGTAATGAAATTCATCCACGACTTTGTACATCAGTTTTTCGAGTCGATGCTGGTGCCTGATCACCTCTTTTTCCGCCACGATGTCTGGGTGTACATCGGGTATCTCTTCAGTAGAGGCGTCGGTTTCTGGGGGGGGCTGCTGCTCTGGTTTGCACCGGTAATCCTGGTTGGCGTTGCTATCCGCCTTGAGCCGCTTCCACCGGTGTCGCATATCCGCCAGGGTGCAGAGCGTCGCAAACAGCTGGCCAACTTTATCAGGGTGAGACGCAATCGACTGATTGTCCCGGGTTTCACCATGCTCATCCTGGCGGCAGCGGTCTATAACAGCAGCTATCCGAATGTTGAATACTGGGATCCACCTCCAGTGGTCGTTACCATGAACCCGTCCGGGATGATTGTTATCCCGAAAAAGGGGGAGATTGACCTGGAGGATGGCAAGCTGCACAAGTATCTCTTCAGGCAGAAGGGTAGGGAGGCGCGCTTCATGATTCTGATGACGCCCAACGGGAAGCTGACGGTTACCCTTGATGCCTGCGCCATATGTAAACCTGACGGTTATGGCCAGACGGAAGGGGCAGTGATCTGCTATTACTGCAAGACCCTCATACCGCTTGAAACAGTCGGCAGGCCGGGGGGGTGCAATCCGGTGCCTCTCCCCTTTGAGGTTAAAGAAGAAGGTATCAGTATCGACGCCTTGACTATTCTCAATCGCTGGGGCGAGACCGTCACATCAACTTCCAGGATCGAAGGGGGTGGCAAGTGAAAGCTCTTCTGCTGCGTCTCTTTGCCATTGCCGCTTCCCGGGTCGTGACACCCCTTGTATTGCTCAGCTTCCTGCTGCTCTATACAGGTACTGCTTTTGTCTCGGATGAGCCGCTCTCCACGCTTATGGGGCTGATGCGGACAACATTTCTGCTCCCCCTGCTGCTGGCGCTTATTCCGCTCAACTGTGCACTCCGGATAGTCATTGAAATACGGAATTTCAGGGCTCTACGACAACTGATTACTGCGAGGGGGAGGGAGAATTTCTCTCAGGATCTGTTTGACGAAACAGTGCATCTTCCCACCCATACCCCTCTTGCCCAGCTGCAGAGCCGTCTGGAGACCTTTGGCTATTGTACCCGTCTGAGCGGAAATTCCCTGGCTGCCTGGAAGGGGGTTACCCTCTTTCCGGCAAAAATGCTCCTGCTGGCGGCAATGTTTTGTCTCTTCAGTGGTATACTTCTCAGTACGACACTGCGATCTTCGCACAAAGTGGCGGTTGTCGAGGGTGAGCCGTTTCCTCTCTCAGTAAAGGGACAAGATCGGGTGGAGCGGATTGAATTCAGGGAGCAGCCAGGCCTTTTTCTGGACAAGACCCTCTCCATTGTGGTGGCTGGCGCTGATGGAACAAGGAGAGTGTTCGGCATCTATCCTCCGTCGTTCTATCGTGAGTATTTTGTTTATCCCCGTTTTCTGGGGATTGCCCCGCTGATCCGTTTCAGTGCACCGGAGTTACCGGCTGGCTTTGAATCGTTTTTTATACTGATGCTTTATCCTGTGGGGAAGGAGGACAGCGCAGTCATCCCCGACAGTTCTTACCGGATTGTTTTCAGCATGGCAGAGCCAGATGATGGCGGTGACCCATTCCGGACAGGTCGTGTGAAGCTGCACTTCAGAATCATGAAGAGGGATGTTCAGGTTGCTGCCGGCAACACTCCCATGGGTGAGGAGTTCAGCGCAGATGGTTACCGCCTCTCATTTCCGGAGTTCAGGCGGGTTGTGGCGACAGATCTGGTAAGAGATTACGGCGTTGTCTTGATCTGGGCAGGAGCTGTCAATTTCTGTTTTTCTCTTGTTTTCTGGTTGCCGGTGCGGTTGTTTTCCCCCCGCTGCGAGATGCTCTTTATGGAAGAGGGGGATGCAGTTGATGCTTCTTCCCGTTCTGAAGGGGGGCGAACCCGGCATGGTGGAGTTTTTCATGAAGCAGTTGACTCTCTTGCGTCTGATGAATCCGATTGCCGGATCAAGGTGCCTCTCTTTCGGAATGACTTGACTTGACATGCATAGTTAGTTTAATTCTTAAACAGGAATCTTAAGAACTTTAAGGACAGAATTATGAATAATTTGAATAACTTTCTCAGAAGATATAATTTTGAAGCCTGTATTGCGCCAAGAAAAATCTGGAGTCTGATGGAGTCTGCTGATTACTTTGCTACCCACCTGGGGAGGAAGGAGAGCTGTCCTGACAGAGAAACTGCCTTGAATAAGCTACTGTCTGTAAGAAATAATCTCTTGACTGAAATGAGAATAAGTGTTGAAGAGGGGGAGCTGGTTGTCAACGAGGTTTATTTGGAGAGTGATGATCCTGCAGATGAAGGCAACTCTGTTCTGGATGTTGAAAAATCAACGGTAAATCCATTTATTATGATTAACTGGGCGCTTTCTAAAAAGATCGATGTTCCAACAGTGTTCATTACTTATGTCGATCGAAAAAAACTCTCTAAAACAGCTGCCTATGAATATTTAGGCGTAAAAATCAGTACAATTCACCACGAACGGTGTCGGGCGATTGCAGAGTTGCTCTGGGAGATAGAGCCCGATATGCCGATTGCCCAGATGGCTTGCAGAAGAGAAATCATTGAAATTGGCTGTCAGGGGAATATCTATGACATGAGAACTATCAGCAGATGGCTGGCTACACTTAAAACTGACCGGCGTCCGGGAAGAATCAGCCAGAATAAATTACCGACGGAAAACATGGAAAGCGATGATGGAAAGAGGAAAAAATTAGTTAATCGTAAAAAATAATCAGTTTTCACCGGAGTCGAAGTTGAACAGAATTCTTTTCATAACAGCCCCGTATTACTGCTGGGGGGTACAGGTTGTAGGTACCTGGCCGCCGCTCCATCTGGCCTATCTTGCCGGCGCTGCAGTTGAAGCAGGGGTAGATGCCAGAATATACGATGCCATGAACAAGCGGGTATCCTTTGATGAAATCAGGGCGGAAATTGAGCGGTTCAGACCTGATTACGTCATGACACTTGATTACCTGCCGGTGACCGGTGCAATCAGCACGGCTACGGTTCCCGACTGCCTGAAGATTCTTGCCATTGCCAAGGAGATTGATCCTGCAATTGTCACCCTACTTGGCGGCCCTCATCCCAGTTTTATGTACACAGAGATCTTTGCCGACAAGGCAAGCCGTGTCGATTATATCCTGATGGGGGAGCCGGAGCAGACCTTGAAGCAGCTCCTCGCGGCACTGCCGGAAGGTACTGCTGAAAGCGTGAAAGGTATCGCGTATCGTAAAGATAAGCAGGTTATTGCCAATAGCCACCAGCCGCACATTGTAGATCTGGATTCATTGACACCTGCCTGGCATCTGCTGGACTGGAACGACTACAACTATCTGGTTGAGCCGTGCGGGAGAATGGCTTCAATCCTGACTTCACGCGGCTGTGATATGGACTGTGCCTTTTGCAGTCAGCGGATGTACTGGCGTGAGGACTGGCGCTGTCGCAAACCGGAAAAGGTTGTAGCCGAGATGGAGCATCTTATCACAGCCTATCAGATCAGCTTCTTTACCCTGATTGATCCGTATCCTACAAAAAACAGGGAGCGGTGGGAGCTCTACCTGGATCTGCTGATCGAGAAGAAGCTGGGTGTCTACCTTCTCATTGAGACACGTGTGGAAGATATTATCCGTGATGCCGATATCCTGCACAAGTACCGTGACGCCGGAATAATCCATGTTTACCTTGGCGCAGAGAGTGCCGACAAGGATATATTGAACAGCCTGAACAAAGGGACGGACTTCGACCAGAACAAACAGGCTCTGGATCTGCTTCGTGAGGCAGGGATCATTACTGAGGCATCGTTCATGATCGGCTTTCCGACTGAAACCTGGGATACCATCCAGAATACGATTGACTCCGCCATTTACTTGAATCCTGATATCGCAGTATTTCCAGTGGTCACTCCCATGCCGTTTACCCCTCTTTTCAAGGATATGCAGGAGCGCATCAGGGTTTTTGATTATTCGAAATACAATCTTGTAACGCCAATTGTCGAACCTTACAAGATGACGATGGGAGAAATAACAAAGGCGCTTGGAAGTTGCTACATGCAATTTTACAGCAACAAGATGCATGAAGTAGTTGCTCTGGAAGAAGGTTTTAAACGCTCTTATATGCTTAGTGCATTCATGCTGATGATGAAAGATCATGGCAACTCGTTCGATTTTGATGCTTCCGGTATGGACACCATGAAAGCCGGGATGAGTAACCTTGTCAGTCATGGTAAGACAGATGGCAGCAGACATTGATCTCTTGCAGGAAAACTTGAGTTGGAAACAATGAACTGAAAGAGTGGGTTTCATCTGAAAAAGCGTAAGATTCTTTTCGTTACACCCCCTTATCGCTGCGGTGTTGTGGATGTCATTGGCCGCTGGCTTCCATTGGGTTTTGTCTATCTTGCCGGTTCCGCCCGTCTTGCAGGATTTGATGCCGAGATTTATGATGCAAGAGCCATGGATCATGGTTATCCTGAAATTGAGCGTTATTTCTGCAAATCAGACGCCGCTTATATTGCCTCCACCGCGATTACTGCCTCTGTTTACGATGCCATCAGAACTCTGGAACTTGCCAAGCGAGTAAATCCGAAAGTTGTGACTATTCTTGGCGGCGTTCATCCTTCCTTCTGTTACGAAGAGGTGCTGAATGCAACCTCTGCTATTGATTATATTGTCTGCGGGGAAGGGGAGGAGACTCTTGGTGAATTGCTGCTGACTCTGGAGGGGGGTGGCGACCCCGGAGAACTCCCCGGACTGGCCTTTCACCGCAATGCTGCTATCGTTAAAACCCCTGATCGGAAACTGTCCGAGAGCCTTGACAATCTGCACACTGCCTGGGATCTTGTTGATTGGCAGGCTTATCACTATTTTGTGCTCCCAGGCTCGCGGCTGGCAGCTATCAGCACTTCTCGCGCATCAAGTCATTGCGAAATTTCCTCTCCTCTGTTGCACTCCCGACGTTACCGCGAACCGTGCAAGGTTCTGGATGAAATAATCCATCTTCATACAGAGTTCGGGGTGAATGTATTCCTTTTAACTGACGACTTGCCGACCTGTAGTCGTAAACGCTGGGAACTGTTTCTTGACCTTCTGATTGAGAGGAATCTGCAGCTCTATCTGCTTATGCAGACCACCCCTTCCGACATAATCCGTGATCATGACATTATCTGGAAATACCGCAAGGCAGGTGTCATTCATATCTATATTGGCAGCGAAGTTCCTGTTCAGGTTGCTATTGATCCCACAGATAAGGGGGGTGAAACTTCCGAATTCAAGGTTGCGCTGGATATTATTCGTGAACATGGGATTATCAGTGAAGCTTCTTTTGTTGTCGGGGGGCCCGATGAAACCTCAAAAAATATCGAACGAACTCTTAAGCTGGCTCAGTACTACAATCCGGACAATGCCCAATTTATTCCGGTTACCCCCTGGCCCAATGATCAGACGCTGGATGGTGTCAGGGAGTTTGTCCGGGTGTTTGACTACGTAAAGTACAATCTGATCGATCCTGTCATTGAGCCGAAGCATATGAGCCTCTTGCAGGTGGATAGTGCAATCATGCATTGCCACCGCAGATTCTATATGGGGAAGATGGCTGAAATAATAACAATGAAAGATACGTTCAAGAGGGGTTATCTGCTTAGGGCGATGAAGCTGATGATGGTCAATCCATTTATATTGAGCAAGCTCGGCATGGGATCTCTGAGCACGGTTCCAGCCAGAATCGGTGAAATCATGAGAAAAGATATATTTTGAACTGTCATACTTTTGAGGGGAGTTGATGCTTATGGCTGAAAAATTATTGCATTATGCTGTTCAACTGGTTTTAGCTTTTTCCTTGGTCAAGCTTACGAAGGTAAAGATGGACTCTATTGTCCTTAAGCTTGCACCCAAATATGTTCTTATCGGATTTTTTACCTGGGCAGTTGCTATTGTCATCATCTCTTTTGCAGTGACAAAAATCCTGTTTTACTGGCTCCAGCAGCGAAAAAACAGGTTTTAAAGACAGTAGTCAGTATTCAGGAGTCAGGGGTCAGCATAAAAGCCTTCTACTGACTACTGACACCTGATTACTGACTACTGATTTCTGTCTCCCATCCTCTCCACAATTATCTCCGACAGATCTTTCACCACAATCGTCCCTTCTGCTCCACCGGTCTTGATCCCGTCTTCAAACATGGTAAGGCAGAACGGGCAGTTTGAGACCAGAAGCGGTGCTTCTGTGTCTACTGCCATGTTTATCCGGGTTTCGCTGATCTTCTTCCCGATCTTCTCTTCCGCCAGTATCCGCCCACCTCCGGCTCCGCAGCAGAAGCTGTCACTTTTACTCTGCTCCATCTCCCTTATGATGCCACCTGCTTTTTGAAGTATGCTGCGCGGCTCTTCGTAGATATCCATGTACCGCCCCATGTAGCAGGAGTCGTGAAAGGTATAGTGGAAACTCTCGGATTTCATGAAGCTTAACCGCTCTTCCTTTATCAGTCGGTCGATGTATGTTGTGTAGTGCTCTACAGGTACAGTGAGTCCAAGATCCATGTAGTCCCGACTCAAAGTGTTATAGCAGTGCG
>JANNRW010000270.1:0-19290 GCA_031401815.1 Geobacteraceae bacterium
CATGTGAGAATCTAATTTTTAACCCAGCGGCGCACCCCTCAGGGGGTGGCCGACTTCGATCGGAATGCCCGGCTGAGATCAATCGGAATAGGTGGCCGACTTCCGTCGGAATAGGTGGCCGACTTCATCGGAATACGCAGAATATTGAACATCCAGCCAGCACCAATGGCCATATCGCTGTAACCGCTGAAGTCGAAATAAAGCTGAAACGTGTAGCAATAACTCGCCAACCATGCTTCGATAAAATTCAATGGCTGTGCAGAACCAAAACCCGCATTTGCCCAGATAGCAAACTGATCCGCTATAACAATCTTTTTCAGAAGCCCTATAAAGAATAGCGTCAACCCAAGGTAAATATTCTTCCAGCTTACTACCTTGTTCCGCATATTATCGAACTGAGGCATCATGTCACTATGATGCAGAATCGGTCCAGCCAAAAGGTGCGGAAAAAATGTGACAAAAAGCGAATAACTAAGGAGATTTCGCTCTTCCACCAAACCTTCATAGGCATCAACGAGATAAGCTATCTGGGTAATAGTGAAAAAACTTATTCCCAGAGGCAGCACTATATGCAACAACGGTAACTGCATGCCTGTAAACAGGTTAAGGTTGCCAATTAAAAAATCCATGTACTTGAAATAACAGAGGAAAATTACGTTTGCAGAAACCCCTAATATAAAAATACTTCTTTTAACAGGGAAAAATCTGCAGGGTGAAAGGTTTCTCGACAGTATTCCGCCAATTATATAATTAAAGAGGATCGAGCCGAGAATCAGTGGAACATACTTTACATTCCACCAGCCATAGAAAAAAAGAGATGCCATAAAAAGCCACGCCTTGGCGGCTATTGTTAAAAGGTAGCGCAGCAGAATAAAGTAGACCAACACTGTAATCGGCAGGAAAATCAGTATGTATTCGAATGAGTTGAAAAGCATGATTGCGGTCTATAGTGTTTAGATTTGAATGGTTAGATATAATTTGTCACTTTTTCTGCAGAACAAATATTATCTCATTTTCATTTCTGTAAATAAGCAGAAATTCGAATGAAAGTCTTTTATGCATTTTGAGCATTAACTCTATTGCTTCAACCTGAGTCCAGACATGAAAATGGATACTATATTTTTTTTCGATGAGTGCTTCTGCGTTTTCTATGATTTTATCTGCATCTTCAATATTATTGACTAATTTTGCCCATTCAATGAAGTGATCCCTTTTCGAGTTTTCCGGGCCATTCAGATAATCATTTTCCAAATGCTCAAAGCTTGTTATCTCTCTTTTTACATCGAACGAATACCTTTTGTCCGGAATTGACAGATATATTACCCCTCCGGTTTTCACAACTCTCAGAATATTTTCAATTGCCCTGATAGGGTTCTCGCAGTGCTCGATAAAATGATTGGCAATGCAGAAATCCTGAGACTCATCAGGTATTGTCGCCAGACTTTCACCATCATCAACTATATCAACATTGACAAGTTTGAACGAGGCCAGTTCGGGATACTGTTTCAACAGCTCGTCTACCGGCAATCTGTCCACATACCTGACATTCACATCTTTACCAACTGCCAGCGGAGAGTGCAATGCGCCTATCTCTATGCCGGTTCCGTGGATATATTTTTCCGATATTCTTCTTCGTTCGGCCAGATAACCAAAATTGTCAGTTACAAAAATATTCAAAACTTTTCTTTTCAGGAAATTCAGCATCTGTTCTCCTACTTGAAAATCAAGTATCTAGATTTTCTGCCCCCTCCAGAGTTGAAACATCACCTGCATCTGTCTGTCCCTCACGTACTCTTTTTCCTGCTCCCTCTACCCATTCGGATCATGCCTGCTTCCTGATTCAGCAACCCGCCAGATTCCGGCTCTCGAGCTACCCTCTCGATAAATGATCCCTTTTTGCTTCAAACGACTGATATATTCCTTGACCGTATCCGACCCAACCCCTATTCGTGCGGCAATACCAGCACTGGTCAGTTTGGGGTCATCAATCACGCATTCAAGAACCTTCTGCTCAAGAACCGTCAACAACAATGCGTTGTGAACTATGATCGGGGGGGTGATCGGGGGGGTGATCGGGGGGGTGATTTTCAATGAAACAAGAAAATAATCGCCTGCCTCTGAAACATCAAACCCAATCTCTGGATAAGTTTCAAGCGCTTCTCTTATTCGTATAAAGCCGGTGCCGTATCGCTCAATATCTCCTGTAAGATAAAATGCCTCGGCAAGCAACCTGTTTCTTATTGAAGAAAGATAATCGTCACGCAGCAGATCCTCTACTTTCAGATTACCGTATATTCTTCCAGGATTAGAAAAAATGATTCTGTCATCAAAAACTTTGATGACAACATCGGATGTACTTTTATAGTCGCGATGAACTATCGTATTCAAAAGAAGTTCGCGAATAGCTTCCATGGGGTACTGCCATCTTTCAATCCGCTCGCGGCTGCCATCAAACGTATACCCGAGATTGATATGCCTCTTGATAAAATTCATTGCTTCATCAACAGCCATAAAAAGAGGGGACTTTATTACCAGATCATCGATAATAGTTGATTCAGACTTGAACCTACCGATGCGTATAAAATAATCATGATCTCCAAATAACAGTAGCGCCGCAAAAGAAGGTTGACCATCGCGGAAAAGTTTAAGTTTAGTCAGGTTTGCAAGAGGATCCTCTTTCAGTTTAAATCTTCCACGGTTATTCACATGCAAGAAAAATCGCTCGACTATATCCATATTAATTTTTGCTGCCTGAAGATTGACCGGGTGGGAATCAAATGAAACAGAGAGGGACTCCTGCTGTAGAGACACAATCTCTTCAAGCGTCATCAAATGATTGCTATTATGAACTCTTTTGTAATAACGATTTTTAAATGAAACCGGTTTTATTGGGATTTCGCTTACTTCGAAAAAAAGCACTTTTTTCCCGTTAAGAGTCTCGACATGAGCCTTCGGCAGAAGCTGCGGATAAGTGGCAACCTTTATTTCATTAATGTATCGTTGCACTGTTTCCGGCGCTATCTCGACACCGCAAGGAGTGCCGTCATCATTAATTCCAATCACGACCCTGCCACCACTGCTATTGGCAAAGGCGACGAGAGATATTATGGCTTCCTTGCCGAAACTTCTTTTATATTCGATGGAAATGGATTCCATTTAATCCTCAATAGACACAGTTTTTCTGATCTTGCACTTCACACACCCCTAAAGCGTTGAAACATCCCCGGCATCTGTCGCTTTGGGCTTGCATCTTACTCTCTATTACCTGCTGGAACGCTCCGCCTTCACAACCCCAGCAGAAACTTCACCGCAGGAATACATTGAATCTTCGTATCCCCTGTTTCTATCAAATCTTCAAGGTCGTTGGTCACCAATATGGATTCTGCAGATTCATGCCCGCCAAGAGGCTTCCGGAAGCAGGCCAGTTCGCGCTCCGGGATGGTGGTCACAGAGGCATCATCATACCAGACCTGGATACGTTTTGTTATCTTATCCCCTTCCCTGACCACAAAGTCGGTATCGCTTCCGTCTGTGTGATAGAAGACCTCATCATGATGCCGCTTCAGATGACAAAGTAGTACGTTCTCAACAAGCCAGCCCATATCTTCGGAAAAAGCAAAAGCAATACGGTTCCGTAATCCTGTATCGACAGCATACGGCTTGAACCCCGCCCGCATGGTGCTCTTCAGGGAACAGGAAAACATCTGCACCTGAAAGAGCAGATAGCTTTCCATGATTGCTGACACGTAATTCTCGGTCTTGTCCTGTGAGATGCTGAAGTTTTTTTTCAGCTTGGTGATACTGGTCTGCTTGGCAACATTGGTCAGCAGATATACAGCCAGATTGCGCAGATTGGCCACATCACGTATTTCGTAACGGGTAACGATATCCCGATAGAGCAGGTCTTCAAAATAACTCTTCAGGAGCAACTCTTTATCGTCGACAGATTCCCTCAAAACTACCTCAGGGAACCCCCCATATTTGAGATAGTCATGAAACGCTTTCCTGACAGTTGCTTTTTTTGCTCTGTATTCAAGATCAGTAACAAATTCGAGCTTATTGAAGCGCAGAAACTCTGCAAACGAAAGAGGGTAAACTTCGAATGACACATTTCTGCCAGTCAATTTGGTGCCGATTTCGCGAGATAGCATCTGTGAAGACGACCCGGTGACAAATATCTTTATATCCTCGGTTTCACTCCGCCCCCGCACCCAACTTTCCCAGCCGGGAATATTCTGCACTTCGTCCATAAAGAGCCAGCATCTGCCTTCCGGTTGTACTCGCTCTCGATAGATCCGGTATATCTGCTCCAACAGTTCGACCGAGTACTCAGCCGAGAAGAGCGGCTCTTCGAGATTGATCCGCAGAATCGAGGTTGGCCGGACATTCCTGGCAAGCATTTCCCGGATTATCTGTGCCATAAGAGTTGATTTGCCGCAGCGCCGGACACCTTTTAAGACGACAACCTCCTTTGAGTCCAGTTGTCCGAGACAGGAAGGAAGGATATCTCTCTTGATACCGGCATCAACAGTGCCGGTAATCCAGAAGCGGTTATATGAAGAGATGATTTCGTAGAGTTTAGCTGCCAGCACAAGCAACCACCGATATAAACTGATTTATTGTTAACTATACGACCGATACACCGGTTGGTCAAGCTGTTTTAGACTCCAAAGCCTCATTGGCACAGATTCTCAGTTCTTGCACTTTACCCCTCAAGCGTTGAAACATCCCCTGCATCTGTCCCCATGTATCTTGCTTTGAGCACCCGCCTCATGATCTTGCCGCTCTTGTTTTTCGGGATCGAATCAACCACGATTATCTCCTGTGGCGTAGCGATGGAGGAGACCTTGTTTGATATATGGAGCCTCAGTTTCAGCTCCAGCTCTCCTGACCATTCATACTGCCGCTTGAGATGCACAAAAGCGACCACCTTTTCAAACAGAAGATCATCAGGTGCGCCGATAACCCCTGACTCTGCTACCTCTTCAATCTCCAGAAGTGCGCTCTCCACCTCGAACGGACTGACCAGATGCCCGGCTGTGTTGATCACATCGTCGCTTCTCCCGATGAACCAGAAGTAGCCGTCATTATCGCAAAAGGCAGTATCGCCTGTGTAGTAGAAACCGTTCCTGAATTTCTGGCAGTAGACTTCCTCGTTATTGAGATAGGTAACAAACATCGAAGGCCAGCCGCTCTTGACGCAGAGATTCCCCTGCTCTCCATCCGGAACATAGGAGCCGTCATCTGCAAGAATAGCGGCCTCTACCCCTTCAACAGGCTTTCCCATTGAACCGGGTCTGATTTCCAGCCCTGGACGGTTGGTTATCATTATGCCGCCGGTCTCGGTCTGAAACCATGTATCGTAAATCTCCTTGCCAAAGGTTCGCCTCGCCCAATGGATTACTTCAGGATTGAGCGGCTCGCCGACGCTGAAGATATCTCTCAGCTGGTGAAGATCACGTCCGGCAAATATCTCCGGCTCCTCCCGCATCAGCATCCGGAGCGCTGTTGGAGCAGTGTACCAGACTGAAACCTGCTCCTTTTCAAGGATGTCGAACCAGGCACGGGCATCGTAGGCTCCGGAAAAGTGAACCTGGGTCACCCCAAGGCTCCAGGGGCCGATGATTCCGTAAGATGTTCCGGTAACCCACCCCTGATCTGCAGTACACCAGAACATGTCGTCCTTGTTGAGGCCGAGTACTTCCAGAGTTGTTCTGCTCTGGTGCAGGACGCTGTTGTGCCGGTGCAGAACACCTTTGGGCTTGCCTGTTGAACCTGATGTGTAGTGCAGGACAGATGGTCTGTCCGGGTCGGTCAGTGGCGTTTCAAAGTCAGGCGAAGAAGCTTCCATCAGCCTCTTGTAGCTTAAAACACCTTTTTCCGGATCATCCTCTCCATCAACCAGAATTATGTATCTGAGTTCTGGAAGCTGATCCCTTATCCGGCCAATCTTCTTCAAAAAGCTCTTTTTGGTTATGACGCATCTTGCTTTCGCATCCCCCAGCCTGTCAAGCAGAGCCTCCTCCCCAAAATTGGAGAAGAGTGTCCCGGTTACAAGCTCACTCTTCAGGGCACCGAGAAAGGAGAAGAACTGCTCCGGCATTTTGGGGAGGAAGGTAAAGAAGACATCTCCGCTACAAAGCCCAAGAGATATCATGGCATTGGCGAATCTGTTACTTTCAGTCTCAATGCTCTGAAAAGTATACTCTACAGGCTCCTGATGCGGAGTCAGCCAGCGGATGGCTACCTTGTCTGCAAGACCGGCTTCGCACTGTTGCCGCGTGCAGATATGCCCTATATTGAACTGGCTGTTTTTAATGACCATCTGTACTCCGGATTGAGACTGGAAGCGGTGGTAAAACAAAAGCCCCGGTAATCAGGGGCTTTTGTTTTTACCATTTTGTGCAGGGGATGACTACTGCTCTTCTTTCAGAATATAGCCGACACCTCTGACTGTGTGAATGAGCTTGACAGGTGAGTCACGATCAATCTTCTTGCGGAGATAATTGACATAGACATCAATGATGTTGGTAAAGCTGTCAAAGGTATAGTCCCAGACATGGTCGGCGATCATGGTGCGTGTCAGCACCTGGTTTGCGTTACGCATGAAGTATTCCAGCAGACCATACTCTTTTGCAGTGAGATCAATCTCCTTGTCACCACGCCATACCTTGTGAGCCACAGGATCAATCCGCAGATCGGCAAAGCGGATTTCAGCGCCGCGATCCATTTCGCTTCTGCGGATCAGTGCTTTTACTCTGGCCAGCAACTCAGCAAAGGCAAAAGGCTTTGTCAGGTAGTCGTCCGAACCTGATTCAAGGCCGGCAACAATATCTTCAACCGTATCCTTGGCAGTCAGCATCAGTACAGGTGTTGAGAAATTCTTGTCTCTCAACTCCTTCAAAAAGCTCATGCCATCGCGCTTGGGGAGCATCCAGTCGAGAACTACAAGGTCGTATTTGTTTGCAAGAGCCAATGCAAGCCCCTCTTCACCATCACCTGCTGTCTCGACCTCGTAGTTTTCTTCTTCGAGGCCACGCTTTATAAAGCTGGCAACTTTCTTCTCATCTTCCACTACCAGAATTCTCATTTTCCTCTCCTTATCCTTTTGTAATTTGTTGTGCTAAAGCATTTGGTTGTCACATCAGACCCAGACCTGTCAGTTTCTTGATTATTTCAGTTGCAGACTCCTCGACAGATTTGTTCGTCACATCAATTACCAGCCATTTTGGATTGCGTCTGTAGAGCTGTTTGCAGCAGATGAGCTCGTCAAGAATTTCATCATAGCTTGCATATTTACTGCGCGGACTCTGCTGCAACTGAATAAGCCGTGCAGTCCGGAGTTCAACAAGTCTTTTGGCGTCTATCATCAGGGCAACGACCCGATGCTGGTCGATCTGCATAAGCTCTTCCGGAGGAGCTATCCCTTTTACAAGTGGAACATTTGCTACTTTCAGGCCTTTATGAGCAAGGTACATGGAAAGAGGGGTCTTGGATGTTCTTGATGCCCCTACCAGTACAACATCAGCCTTGTAAAGATATCTGAGCTCCTGTCCGTCATCCTGTTTTACAGTGAAATTAACTGCGTCTACCCGCTTGTGGTACTCCGCGTTGATCTCATACTGAAGACCCGGCTCCTGTTGCGGCGGCAGACCAAGCATATCAGAGATCTTGTAAAGGATCGGGCTCAGAAGATCGATAACCTCAAGCCCCCGCTGCTCTGCCTCATCCAGTAAAAACTGCGCCAGATCCCTGTTGACAAGTGTGCAGATTATAAGCCCGGGCTGGGCTGATGCCACTTCAATAGCGTTGAGCATGTCAGCTTGCGAGCGGAGCTGATTGAAGCGGTGCTTCTTTATTTCCACGTCCCTGAACTGCGACAGTGCTGCACGCATCACCCGCTCGGCTGTTTCGCCGGTAGCGTCTGACAAAAGATAGAGGTTGTGAATATCATCCTCCATGCCGCAGGTTAATGCGGTACTGCTAATATAGCAGTTTATAATGAAGATACAACTAAAATTTTATATTTATCCTGAAAAATCGCGTTTTATCTCTTCCTGCCAAAAGGGGGAGTAAATCAGTTCGACAGCTGTCATGGCCAGAGCTGTCGCCCCTTCCAATGCTGCCATTTCGCCCCGGGGGGTAACAGTTGCAAGGGCGAATGCTTCAGTATGAATATTGATGCCATCCCCTATCGGTACATGCGGATGAATAACCGGCATAATCTGGGAGAGGTTGCCAATGTCTGATGACCCCTTGTTACGACCCGGATCAGCTTCTGCTTCCTTCAGGCCAAGCCTTGCAAGCTGTTCTGAATATAACCGGTAAAATGGATGATTGATCTTTAGCGGCGCAATTATCCTCGGATCTTCGTCAATCTCAAGCTGACACCCCGAAGCTGTGGCAGCCCCTTTAGCAGCCGCTATCAATCGCTCCCTGGCTCTTGCCAGCTCGGTCAGATCATCAGCCCTTACGTAGAAATAGCATCCTGCCTTTGCAGGAATGATATTGGGAACTGTTCCACCATCTGTAATGATACCGTGGATCCGTACATCCTGCCGCAGCTGCTGGCGCATTGCGTTTATCCCGTTAAATGTCTGGATGACGGCATCAAGGGCATTGATCCCCTCTTCAGGATAAGCAGCGGCATGAGCCGGACGGCCATGAAACATGAAACGAATCTTTGCCAGCCCCAGAAACTGCTTTATCACCTGCCTGCGTGATGATGGATGAACCATCATGGCAAAATCGATCTTGTCGAAACAGCCGCTGTTGATCATCTCGATTTTGCCAATGCCCAGCTCTTCTGCCGGGGTGCCAAAAACAGCAACAGAACCTGCATCAGGAGGGAGCAGCCTTTTAAGAATCAGCGCAGCACCTACAGAGGCAGCAGCAATTATGTTGTGGCCGCAGGCATGGCCAAGCTCCGGAAGCGCATCCATTTCTGCAATGAGAGCAATTGTCGGGGATGAGCCGCCGCTTCTTGCGCAAAAAGCAGTGGGAAGCCCCGCAAGTCCGGTCTCAACCTGAAAATCCTCGCCTGCAAGGATTGCAGTAAGAAGTCCGGCAGCTTTCACCTCATGCAGAGCTGTTTCAGGCTCTGCATAAAGTGCTTTGGCAATATGGCGGATCACAGATGAAAAACCGTCTGCAGCAGCCAGCAATGCATCTTTGTCAGGGGGGACGCTCATGAGATTTCCTACATCATCAATTTAATGAAAATAGCAATATCCTGTCGATATTGTCAAGGTTTTTTATTGCCTTGATGATGCTCTTTTGCTAGGTTAGCAGCACTTTTATGGATGTCTGCTTCATGAGGAGATCAATCATGCCTGAATCACGATGGGCTGAAATCAGTTGCGTGGTTCCTGAGGAGATGGCTGATCTGCTGGCCGACTTTCTGCTGGAGCTTACAGGGAACGGTGTGAGCATTGAAAATCGGACTGTTGATACTTTTAATATCGATGAACTGCCTGATACCCCGCTGAAAACCGTTAAGGCTTACCTGCCTGAGGATGCCCCAAGAGAAGAGTTGCTATCGAAAATAACCGGATTCCTGACAGCGAATGAGCCATATTATGCAGGATTTTCCTCTTCTCCTTTAGTTGTCTCAATTCTGAAAGAAGAGGATTGGGCTAACTCCTGGAAAATTAATTTCAAGATTGCACGTATCGGCGATAGGCTGGTAATCAAACCATCTTGGGAAGATTATGCCCCCCTGCCAGAGGATATCGTTCTTGAGCTAGACCCTGGCATGGCTTTTGGTACAGGCACGCATGCCACCACACGGCTCTGCCTTGAAGCGCTTGAAAGGCTTGCCTTTTCGGAAAACTGGCTTGCAAGTCGATCTTCCTCTGTACTGGATGTCGGTTGCGGTTCAGGGGTGCTTTCGATTGCAGCGGCTCTTTTTGGCGCCGGACATGTAACTGCCCTGGACATTGACCCGCTCGCCGTAGAAGTAACTATCGAAAATGCTGCCATAAATGGCGTCCGACAGATCGTAAGCGCATCTACAGCCTCTCTTGCCGAAACAGGGGCAGGGCACACCGTCGTCATGGCAAACATTCTTGCCGAAGATCTGGTTAACATGAGCAGTCAACTGACAGAGCAACTCCTCCCAGGCGGGCACCTCATTCTTTCAGGGATCCTTATTGAGCGGGAAGATTACGTAATAAACGGCTTTTCATCTCCTGCGATGAAACTTGAGTCTGTTACCAGGCAAGATGAGTGGAGTTGCCTGCTATACAAAAAAGAGAACTGAATGCGCCGCTTCTTTGTTACCCAGGGGGTTCTGGATAAAGCAACAGCAACTATTTCCGGCGAGCTTTTCCACCATGTTTCAACTGTCCTGAGACTTGATACCGGCGACAGAGTGCTTTTGGCTGAAAATAACGGAAAGGAGGCAGTAGCTCTTATAACCTCCGTTGGAAAGGACTCTCTTACTGTTGCGCTGGAATACCTGCCTGCCAGATCACCCGGAATGTCTCCACTATCTGTCACCCTTTACCAGGGGCTACCAAAAGGGGACAAGATCGATATGATCCTTCAGAAGGCTACTGAACTTGGAGCTGATGCAATAATCCCTTTCCGTGCACTCCGTTCAGTTCCAAAACCTGATGCCGGGCGGATTGAAAAACGACTCATGCGATGGGAACGTATCGTACAGGAGGCTGCAAGGCAGTCAGGACGAAAGAGCTTGCCTCAGCTTGGCTTTGCCACCGGAATCGCCGAACTGATACTGCTGAGGGAACATTCACTGAAGCTGCTTTTGTGGGAAGGGGAAACAGATAATAGCCTTAAAGGGGTGCTCTCCCCCTTGTCAAGGCCAAAAGATGTCGCTCTGATTATCGGGCCGGAAGGGGGGTTGACCGAAGAGGAGGCTAAATTGGCCATTGCAGCCGGATATCTGCCCGTAACCCTTGGAGAACGGATACTAAGGACTGAGACTGCAGGAATTGCGGCTCTGGCAATACTGCAATATGTCTGGGGCGATATGGGGTAAGTGAATATCAACCCTTCAAAATATTGAACAACTCCTCGCCAAATGCTGACAGATGCCATTTTTTCAGCCCCTGCATTCCGGAAACCTCTGTCAACATCTCATCAGATGCGTCTGCCAGCTCTTCAAGCAGTGAGTTGTTAACCATGATGCCAGGCTCCATCCCCAGCTCGGCTGACTTTTTTGTCCGCCACTCCTTGAGCCTTTTCAGAGTGCTTTCCTGCCTCTCGCTTCGCTCCGGCCGACGCTTTCTGGTAAACGACGGGATGGCTGATGGAGGCAATTCCCTGCCACGCCTTACAGCCTGCAGTATCCCCTTGCCATACCTCTCTACAAGCTTTGCCGAAAGTCCGCTAATTGCTGACAATTCACCGCTTGTTGACGGATTGCGCTCAGCAAGCTCCCGGATGGTTTCGTTCCCCAGAATCTTGAATGGCGGCAGATCGCGCTTTTCAGCCTCTTCATTTCTGAAACGCAACAGCTCTTCAAGAAGCCCCAAAGAGTGCTGAGGCATCCTGTTAGCCCCCTTGAAACGAGCTGAAAGAGGCTCGTCACTTCGCTCCGTCATCCTTACCCGGCAGAGGATTTCACACTCTTCCTGCACCCATGAAAGCCGACCCTTTGCAGAGAGTTCAGCTGCAAGCTGCGTGTATAACGGTATCAAAAGGCTGGTATCCTTGGCAGCATAGTCAAGCATCTGCGGCGAGAGCGGCCTTTTGCTCCAGTCAGCCTGCTGGTACCGCTTGTCCAGATCAACATCAAAACGCTTCTTGAGCACTGCCGCAAGACCTACGGCAGGCTCGCCAAGGAACTGGCAAGCGATCATTGTATCGAATAGATTGACAATGGCGATCCCAAAACTCCGGTGCAGCATCCTCACGTCATAGTCTGCACCGTGAAAAAGCTTCAGAATCAGAGGGTTGGTAAAAAGAGGCGCAAGCGGTGAAAAATCGTTGCATGAAAGAGGGTCTATGATCAAGGTTTCACTACTGGTGGAAATCTGCAAAAGGCAGACCTGTTCACGGTAATGATGCATGGAATCTGCTTCAAGATCAAAAGCAATGATGTTTTCTCTGGCAAGACGTTCTGCTGCCTGATTTAGAATCTCGGGTCTGGTGATTAGTTCGAATCTGGTCATTTCATAATCTTTCTCTGTTCTCCCTGTTGACAAACTCCTCAATGATTTTGTACAGCGTTGTACGTTGAGCCGCCCGGAATCCGGCACCATGGATCAAATCAATCATCTCGGAGCGGCTCATCCTGAAACAGCAACCGGCAGCAGCAACAACATTCTCCTCCAGCATGGTTCCACCCAGATCATTTGCCCCGAAGAGCAGAGCCACCTGAGCCATCCTTGCTCCCTGAGTTACCCAGCTTGCCTGAATGTTCGGGATGTTGTCCAGTATAATTCGCGAAAGAGCAAGAACTTTCAGATATTCGACCCCGGTAGCAGTTGCACCGCCAAGTTCGGTATTGCCGGGCTGATAAGTCCAGGGGATGAAGGCGGTAAAGCTCCCACCCTCTTCCTGAAGCTCTCTTACTCTGAATAGATGTTCAACAATCTCTTCGGGTCTCTCCCTGCTGCCAAACATCATTGTTGCTGTTGTTGGCATATCGAGAGAAGCCGCCACTCTCATGACCTCTCCCCACTCTTGCCAACCGATCTTTTTCGGCGAAATCTCCTGCCTGACCCTGTCTACCAGAATCTCCGCCCCCCCGCCGGGGATTGAGTCAAGCCCTGCATCTTTGAGGCGCACAACTGCGTCCCTGATGGTTAATTGAGAAATCCTGGCTATCTGCGTTATCTCGGCAGGGGAGAGCGAATGGTTCTGAATATCTGGAAAGCGGAGTTTTATCTCTCTGAAAAGCCGCTCAAACCACTCTATGCCAAGTGACGGGTGGAGCCCGCCCTGCATGAGAAGTTGTGTCCCCCCCTGCTCGACCAGCTCCTGAATCTTTGCGCAGATCTCTTCCTCAGCCAGCAGGTAAGCATCTGGCGCTTCATGGTCACGGTAAAAAGCACAGAAGCGGCATCTGGATTCGCAGATATTAGTATAATTAACATTCCGGTCAACAACAAAAGTAACGATCTGTTCGGGATGAAGTTTTTTTCTTACAGCATCGGCCTGCTGACCAAGCTCCAGCAGATCTCCATCCTTAAGTAGCCTGGCCGCTTCCTGACGGTTCAAGCTGATACTCTCTGTTGCTTCCGGGGCAATTAATTTCATTAATAATCAATATCACTTTCCTGTTACATTTTGAAGCAAAAGAGCAACTCTAATCAATCTTGAGCACCAGATATCTGGATGATTGTCCATGCCGGACGAGTATCCTGAGCAATTCATCCTTTTTCCTCTCTGCAAGCGCTTTTTCATAGTCATCTACAGTTGCTATTTTTTTCCCGTTGATCTCCCTTACAATATCCCCTCTTTGCAATCCTGCATTATGGGCAGGAGTATCTCTCCTTACTTCGGTAATCACTACTCCGGAACTCTCTTTCAGCTTCAATGAAGCTGCCAGCTCCTTAGTAAGCTGGCGGACTGCAAGCCCCAGCCTGTCCGGGTCAGATGCAGAAGAATCCTCACTGCCATCTTTCAGCTTCTCGACCAGTATGGAGAGCGTCTCTTCCTTCCCCTCTCTGAAAAGTATCAGGAGCACCTTTTTACCTTCAGGAGTTGCTGCAACTATTCGTGGCAGATCGTTCATCTCCTTTATATCCTTGCCGTCAAAGGAGACAATGACATCGCCTGCCTTGATACCCCCCTTTTCAGCAGGGCTGTCCGGAAGCACTTCACTGACAAGCGCCCCTTTTTCACCTGCAAGACCGAAAGATTCCGCCAGCTCTTTTGTAACCGGCTGGATTGAAACACCAAGCCAGCCTCTTGTAACCTTCCCCTTGTCTCTAAGTTGAGGGAGTACTGTTTTTGCCATGTTTACCGGAATCGCAAAGCCGATCCCCTGCCCACCAGCAACTATGGCAGTATTTATCCCTATGACTTCGCCATTGGAGTTAAAGAGAGGCCCACCCGAATTTCCCGGATTTATGGAGGCATCTGTCTGAAGATAATCATCATATGGGCCACTGCCGATAACCCGCCCCTTGGCGCTTATGATCCCGGCAGTCACTGTTTCGGCAAGCCCGAAAGGGTTGCCGATCGCCATTACCCATTCGCCGACCTCGATCAGGTCACTGTCACCAAGTTTTGCAACCTGGAAATCCCCTTTTGTCATTATCTTTATCAGGGCAATATCAAGTTTGGCATCTGCCCCTTTTAACTCGCATTTGAATTCACGGCCATCATCAAGTTTCACCTTTATCTCGTCAGCGCCGTGAACAACATGATTATTCGTAAGAACATAGCCATCATCACTGATAATGAAGCCTGAACCCAGACTTCGCTGGGCAAAGTTCTGCGGCCTCTGATCCTCAAAAAACCGGTCGAAAAAATCCTGGAAAGGGTCATTCCCAAATGGAGAGTTATTAGGTCTTTGCATCCGTTTCTGGGCTTTAGCCTTTTTTTCCGTGCTGATATTGACTACAGTCGGCTTGAGTTTTTTCGCAAGATCGACAAAATCCGGCGGGCCATTTTTGGCAATAACCGGAGCTGCTGCAAATAACACAAATATCAGCGCCGACAGGATGAAAATGAAAATTCTCGGGACATTATTCTGCATCACAAACCTCCTTGAAATAATGCCCGAATTTAATAACAGCTGTCACAGTTGTCAAGACCTCACCTCTAACATTCTTCCAGCTGCTTCAAGGGATTCTGCGCATTTGTGATCCCTTTATTAATTCCGACATTTCTGGCATCCAGTTCACCTCTGGCATATGCCTCGCCACTGATATAGCTTCTGCGGCTGTGAACTGTTCTGAGACTCCCCATTTCATTCATCGCCCTTTTGATCAACCCCTCCTTGACCGGAACCATTGCACCTGGCGTCACCGGAGTCTCTCTTTTCTGGGAGGCGAGCATCCGGTTGATAGTTGAGACAGCGCCAAGATAATAGGAGTGCCTTAATAGTTCGCGTTGTCGGCTGGACGATAAAGAGTGCGCGTGCACCTTCATGTATTGACTGCATATTCTCCGTACTGCTTTCTCAAGATATGTAAAGGTATAGACTGCAACCTGTAGATCAGCACCTACACCGACAAAAGTCAGTTTGCCGTTGCCAGGGTGATGAATTGTCTGACAGTCAAAGGCGCTCCCTACACCTGCTACAAGTTGACGGAGCCATTTGGGGAGTTTTTTGCTGGACGCTGTTTCAATCTGATCTGCTTTTTCCGGTCTGCATTGAGTCTCAATATCTGCCATTGCCAGATTATGCGCAGACAAGAGACGCTGCGCATGTGCCGCTGCCAGAGCTGCTTCATGCTCGTTGCTTGAATTTGCAAGGGCAAGCAGCTTCCTGATTTTGTCGATTATCGGGGAGGATTCCAAAATGGACAACCTTTCACAACCTCATCTGTTTTTACAAAAAAGCCCTGCCGGAAGACCGGCAGGGCTTTTTTGCAACTATCTGAATCAAGGATCTACTCGCAGAGATCGAGTTTGATATCCCAGTTCTTGATCTTCATTGTTCCGTTCTTCTCAAGATTCAGGTGCATCTTGAAGGCGCGATCCCAGAGCTGCGGCTCGTGAGCAACTTTTCTGCGCAGACAGTCGGCCAGAGCCATCTCATAGTACTCGGTAAGGATAGGCTTGTAGTCAGGGTGTGCGCACTTTGCAATGATAACTTTGGCGCGGTCGCGTGGGCAGAGGCCCCGCAGATCTGCCAGACCCTGCTCGGTGATTACACAATCAAGGTCGTGCTCGGTGTGGTCGATATGGGAGCAGTGGGGCACAACGCAGGAGATGCCCGTCGGATCGGTCTTGGAAGGACGCGACGACGGTGTATGCATCATCTTAAGGTAACCGTTGCGGAGGAAGTCGCCGGAACCGCCGAGACCGTTGATCATCCGTGTACCGCCGACAAGGGTGGAGTTGGCATGTGCATACATATCGATCTCAACCGGTGTATTCATGGCAATGCACCCCAGACGACGAATCGGCTCCGGTGCATTTGAGATCGAGAGGGGGCGGAGGGTGATCTTGTCAAAATACTTGTCCCAGTTGTCAAAGAAACGCGGGAAACCAGGATTTTCCGAGAGTGAAAGAGAACAGGAAGAAGCGTGGTCGCACTTGCCGGAATCGAAGAGATCAAGCATTGTATCCTGCAAAACTTCGGTGTAGACCGTCAGGTTGTAGAAGGGGCCCTTGGCAAGTCCACCGATAACTGCATTAGCAATGGAACCTACACCTGACTGAAGGGGCAGCAGGTTGTCAGGCAGACGACCCATCTTTACTTCATGGGTGAAAAAGTCGATGACGTGGTTAGCGATTGCATCGGAAGTGTCGTCCATTTCTGTAAAGGCGCGCCCTTTATCACGAAGCTTGGATTCGACAATTGCTATGATCTTCTTCGGATCGCAGGCGATGGAGGTGGAACCAATACGGGATCCGGCCTTTGTAATGTTCAGAACCTGACGGTTTGGAGGAGTTCCGCAGGAGAGCAGGTCATGGATCCCTTCAAAAGAGGGTTGTCCGGTATTTACCTCTATGATGATCTTGTCGCACATCATAAGTATTTCTGGTATGACGCCGCAGGAAGCGGTCGGCACCAGGCTGCCGTCTTCGGTGATTGCAGATACTTCGATAATGGCAAGGTCGAGTCGACCTGATTCAGTATCCTTGGTATAAAAGCCGTAGCCCAGATCCTGGGCAAAAAGGGAGAGATGCTTGTCGCCCATACGGATGCGACCTTCGTTGATGCCAGCGGCAATGTTCTTGCCGGTCTGGTAAGGCCAGCGGCGGTCGATCATGTCAAGTGTAGCCCATCGATCTTCAGTTTCGGCACCAACAGAAGCACCAATAAAAAGATTGAACTTCCACTTCCCCTGGAGGTTGTTCTTTTCAACATGGTCGGCAACAGCAATAGGCACAACTTTCGGGTAACCGGACGGGGTGAAACCTGACCAGCCAAGATTCATTCCGGGCTTGAAGAACTGAACCGTCTCCTCGGCCGTCATGACTTTGCTCAAAAGTGATTTGTGACGTACGCGATCCTGTAGAGTACCGTAATCTGACATCTTCTACCTCCTGTTTTTGTTTTGGTCTGTTAAAGCAGGCTTGCTAGAGCCCAATAATGGAACTTAAATGCTGTATACATTATGCCGGAAAAGTAAAACCGGATTTTACTCAAGCGCTACAGTTTCGTCAAGCTAAATAATTAGGAGTTTCCCAGTATATAAACCTCTTGAGATTAATACCCTGCTATGCTAAATCACCGTATACACTTTATCGTATGGGGGCAGAGAATGAGTGAAGCCAAAGATGTCTGTTACACTTTTGAAGGGGCTGTCGAAATGGCTATCAGCATGGAAAATGAAGGCTTCAGGAGTTATCTTGACGCCATACGCAAAGTAACCTTCAAAGGTGCGAAAGAGATACTGAAAGAGTCAGCGCTTGATGAGCTTAATCACAAGTTCCAGCTGGAAAAGGCACTGATTGACGGTTATGTTGCGGGAGAAAATCTCCAGACACCAGTTCCAACCATGCAGCTTGATTACTTTCTCAAAAAGCCGACCCTCAACTCCGGTTCAACGCCACGTGAAGCGCTCGCCTTTTCCATCCATCTTGAAAAAGGAGCCATAGATTTCTACCGCAAGATGGCCTCCGGCTGCGCAGGCGCCCCGATGGCAGAGCTTTTCCAGCGACTCCTCTCCGATGAAAGCCGCCATCTCCAATCCCTTGAAGATCTCTACGAAGAGCATTTCATGACGGAAAACTGAGGCAAGAGAATAATTCTGATACAACTAAAATCCCCCGCACGGCAACGCCGACGACGGGGGATTTTGAATTCAGGGTTTCAGATTCAGAATCGGGGATTTTCACCATTCACTATTACTTTTCACTTTTCACTATTCACTCTTTATTCAGCTTTGATTACGCATGAAGAAGGCACGACATTGCCGGAATAAAAGAGTGAACCTCCTGCTCAACCTTGCTACCAATGGTCTGCCTGGCTATCTTCAGATCATACGCGGTCTGGAGGTTTAGCCAGAATTCAGGTGTGGTGCCGAAAAACCGGGATATGCGGAGTGCTGTGTCAGCAGTAATGGAGCGACTGCCGTTTAAAATTGCAGAAATCCGGTTTGCAGGGACATGCAGCGCATGTGCAAAGGCATTGGCCGACATGCTGATTTCTGCAAGCTCATCCTTTAAAACCTCTCCGGGGTGTATTGGTCGCATTCCGTTCATGGCAAATATCCTTTCAATGATAGTCAACTATCTCAACGTTGTGCGCTCCGTCCTCTTGCCACTCAAAGCATACTCTCCACTGCAAATTGATGCGGATACTCTGCTGCCCATTCCGATCCCCTCCCAGAGTCTCGAAGCGATTACTCGGAAGATTCATCAAATCCTGAATACAAGTAGCGCTCTCAAGAATCTGCAACCTCTTTTCAGCTTGTTGGGCAAATGCCTGGAAACGCGTCACCCGCCCACCATGGTAAAATTTTTCGGTCTGCTTGCAGGCAAAAGAACGTATCATGATTTTAGATTAAGTCTGTTTACGTTGTACGTCAAGCGTAAAAGATTGTTTCAGCCAAAATCCCCCGCACGGCACCGCCGACGGGGGATTTTGGATTCAGAACCGGGGGTTTTCACCATTCACTATTCACCATTCACTATTCACTATTCACCAGATTCCAGCCCGACCACCGGCCTCGCACTACTCAACACCTCAACGATTCAACAATTCAACAGCTTTTCACCATTCACCATTCACTATTCCCAAATCCCCAAATAACCTACTGTCCGGCGCGCACTGGCCAAACATAGCTGTAGTTGCCCTTACCGCTACCGTCCACGTAGCCGTACTTCATACCGACGAGCCAGGCGTTATAGGTGTTATAGGCGAAGCTGCTGGACGACCAGTAGTAGAAGGACTGGACGCCGGTAAACGGATGCCCGGATGGCAGAGCCGGATTATATCTGGACCGATCCACCAGGCTCTGCAATTCCTTGCGGTTTGGCAACCGCCACTGACCCGAGGTGGAGCTGTCGGTCAGACCGCACGCAGGGCTGGACAGGTGTTGGCGCTTGTAAGTGTGATTTTTCAAGACCATTCCCCCACTTTTTGACCTGATTTTTCAGAAGCATTCCCCCACCCAATTTTCAAGAGCATTCCCCCACCCACGGCAGGATTCTCACCCGGCGCTCTGTACAACCTGTAGCATCGTTACTTCA
>JANNRW010000271.1:0-2425 GCA_031401815.1 Geobacteraceae bacterium
GATAATCGTTGCCTTTGATATTGAAAACAACCCTATTATTGGCAACGATGCTGGCGTTACGATAAATAGCCTTGATATCAACAGGCGATTGCCATACGGCATGCTTCGCATCCTCATACCATGCCTGCAATGACTGCCGTGCCTGGGGATGACCTTCCCAAAACTCCCGTAAGGTTTTCAGCGCGATTATTCTCATGCTTTGAATACTACCATGTTACCAAATTGGTAACAATCTAAAATTTAATCCCTAGGGGGACGTATCGAATCTAAATCTGCTTCGGCCTCTGGCTCCCAAACTATATCCACGCCTGGCACGTTAGACCGCCTTTTTAAGAAGAGCTGCCTGCCTGGATTTTAGCCGCGTGCCAACTTCCTCATGTGAAGCCGATACTCTGCCCGGCTGATTCACTTTTGCCAGTACCGATTCAACTTGCTCTCTAAACCAACGATCATGCTCAGCAGCAGCGGAGGCGTTAAGCTTCAATTCAAAAGGTAAGCCCTTCACAGTATTAACCTGGCGGATAAAGAGCCGAATTGCCTCGCTCATAGTGAGACCCAGACTTTTAAAAATTGACTCACACTCAAGTTTTTCTATTTCGTCAACGCGAGCTCTAATAATGGTTTCTGACATGAGTATCACCTCCATGATGTTGTGGCCTATTGTAGCTACAATTTATCATCTTTGCAATTCATTTGGGAGAATTCGGTGGACACCTTATTTAAAGGACACCAAGGGGGACATTCTATAGTCAATCTGTCAACCAAAAATAACGTTCTTTTAAAATCAAATAGTTAGACTTTGTTCTGGGTTTTGGGCGCACGTATCCTCTGCTTCATGAAATGGCGAGTTTCTCACTTACGGCAAACCTTGAACTTAATCGTTACTTGTATTCGACATCCCCCGCCCGCATCGGGAACGGGGTTGTCTATCATTCCTTATCCAAGTTTCAAGATTTTAGTGAGAGGCCCGGTATTGTCCCTCCCGAGGTCATTGCCTCAACGTTGTTGAACGGGCTCATCTCGCCTGCTGCCTGCTTTTCAGGATGATTATCCCGTGAAGCAGGAAGGATTGAATTTGTCTCTGGTTTTCATTAAGGTCCAAGCCACAATCAAGAGCTTTTCTGCCAGCTTGACTTTCATCTTCAGACTGATGCCGCGCTCAAGCTCCCGTCCTTTAATCAATTTACTGAAGTAATTCCTGATAACCGGGTTTGACGTAGAAGCTACCATAGCAGCCTGTACCAGCGCATAGCGCAGTGCTGCTTTTCCCTGCTTTGAGATCACCGGCTTGGCTTTGTCGCTGCTCTTGCCACTTCGTGCGGCGCTTAAATCCAGTCCGGCCAGTCGTATTACTTGCCCTCTATTTTCAAACCGGAAAGGATTACCAATAGCGGCAAGAACCATGGTCGAAACTATCGGACCAAATCCGGGAATGGACAGAAGACAGCTATATTCAGGGAACTGCTTTGCAGCCTTTGCCATCAGTTTCTCATTCCCCTTGACCACTTCCCGGACTGACTTCAGTTGGCTGACAAGGCTCTTTGCCTCCCATCTGGCGGCATCGTTGACCTGACAACCGACAGATTCTCCGGCTAACTCCCAGAGCTCTCGTAAACGTTTTTCCTGTTCGACCCTGATCTTGCGTTTCGTAATCAGTTTCAGAAAGAAATCAAACTCCATTGTCGCAATCTCTCTTGGATCCAGGCAGTGTTCTGCAATCGCCAAAATCAGGTCGTCCGGTTGTCCTGCCTTGATGTAGAGCTGATCCAATTCAGGAAAGAACTGAGCAAAGACATTGTTTCTCAGTCGCATCTTCAGGGCATGCTCTTCCTTCTTCAACCTGCTCCGGAAGGAGATCAGACTCCGTAATTCGCGCAGGTTCTCTTGCGGCAGCTCATAGAAGAGGCAGCGGCTCTGACCAACCAGATCGGCAACATTGGCAGCATCCTTCTTGTCGTTCTTATCCCAGCGGCCATCCAGCAGCGCACGATTCTTTGCCACGGCCACATTGGAAACATAGACGACCTGCTCATTCTGCCGCAGCAGATACTCAGCCAGTGGCTTGTGGTAGGAGGCCGTAGGTTCAAGCCCGTACACAACCTTGGTCAGTCCATGGCGGCCCTGCAGATCGGCGGCTAAAGAACAGAGGCGCTCAAATCCTTTTATGCTGTTGTCAAAGACCAGGTTCTTGTGTAGCGTTCTTCCATTGGGTGTGCCGAGAAATGCATGGTGTTTGTTTTTGGCAACATCGATGCCGACTAACAAGTGTTTTTCCGACCCCCGGATTGAAGCTTTCATTTGCCTGAAGAGTGCAAGCCTATCAGTTACATCTTCCATGTTGTCCTCCTGTTAAGTGGAATATTTAACTATTCAGTAACAGGCTGACTATAGAAATTCAAGACTGATAATTTATTTTTTATTTAAC
>JANNRW010000272.1:0-9717 GCA_031401815.1 Geobacteraceae bacterium
CGAAACAGGAGAGCCGGGTCTTGCCGATGCCCTCATTATGCTCCGTATAGCCATAGGAGATATTGTTCCGACAGATGAACAGCTGCGCCGGGGTGACATCGCCCCGCTTGTCAGCATAACCGAACCTGGCGGAGCGATTCGCTGGACTCCGGCACCGGACGGGAAGATCGGTTTGGGAGATGCAGTTGTACTGCTCCGACGGGTTGTAGATCTGGTAAGCTGGTGAAGCTGTTGAGGGGATGAGGCGTTGAAATGTTGAGGGGGAGAGGGGCTGAGGGCTCAGGGCTCAGGGTCTGGGGTAAGAATGATTTACTACTGACCCTCTGACCCTCCGACCTTCTCACCTTCCCTCCTCATTAAAATGTAACCTCGTTTTATTTGCTTTTATCCTTTGATTTAATCTGCTAATGTTCACTTCTATTTTTCCAAATCGCCTGTAAATGAGTTGCAACCGTTTTTTATTTGATTACATGTAACTGGCTGATAATTAGCTTGAATATCGGTTACAGCTGGATTGAGGCATCCTGCTGCTCCCCGGCCACACTCTCAACAAATCATGTTTCAAATTACGATCCTTAAATGGGTCAACTGGTCAGAGTATTCATCAAACCTAATTTTATCCCCGTAATATACCCGGACTGGGGTATGTCGCGACACCTCGACATCTGGTAGATTCGCCGGGTAAACAGGGGTAGAGGTAAAGGTAAAGGTAAAGAGGAACCAGTTGATGGAGTTGACAGAAGAGAAGAAATCAAGGCAACTGGACACACTGCTGGGGATGGCGGCACTCATCAACTCCACGTTGAACCCGCACGAGATCCGCACACGAGCCATCGGGTCGGCCATGAGTCTGGTTGATGCAGAGGCAGCGAGCCTTCTTCTCATAGATGAAGAGCAGTGGGAGCTCTTCTTCGAAGTCGCGCTTGGTTCAAACAGTGAAAGCATTCGGGCTATCCGTCTGAAAAAAGGGGAAGGGATTGCCGGCTGGGTGGCAGAACATGGTGCAGGGCAACTTGTAAGCAATCCGCAGAGCGACCCCCGGTTCTTTTCACAGATCGATCAACAGTTCGGCTTCAATACTCGCGACCTGATCTGTGTGCCAGTCAGAAGCAAAGAGAAGATCATCGGAGTCCTGGAAGCAATCAACCGGAAAAACGGGCGGTTCGAACAAGATGACATGGAACTCCTGACCTCTCTAGCCAACCATGTGGCAATTGCTCTGGAAAATGCTTTTCTCCATGAACGGAATCTCAACCATCTGACAGAAATGATGGGGAAAGAGAGGCGTCACCAGAGAGAAAAGGATCTTCTTCTGAAGGATCTTCACGACGGCATCGGAGGAATAACCGCCAACATCAATATTCTCTCCGAGCTTGCGAGAAAAGGTGAAAGTCTATCTGAAATGAGAAACGCACTCGGAGTTATTGCGGATCTCTCCAGGGAGGGTGTGACGGAAGTCAGGAACTTCATGAACGGACTGGAGAATGAGGGGGCAACCTGGAACGATCTTTCCGCCGAGATGAGACGCCACGGCAGCACTCTGACAGAGCCCCACAAAATTAATTTCTCTATCTCTACAGATGTTTCAGATGGGGATGAAAAACCGGGAGTCTTCTTCTACCTGATGCTCTTCAGAATCTACAAGGAAGCTTTGACAAACGTTATCAAACACTCCTGTGCAAAGAACGTCGAGGTCGTTTTTGCCTCCGCAAACAGCGGAATCACCCTCAGCATAAGCGATGACGGCATAGGGCTAAAGGAGGAGGCTGTTCCGGGGCGAGGGATTGCCAATATGAAGGCACGCGCAATCGAGATCGGCGGGCACCTTACTGTTGCATCAGGATCAGGAACATCAGTCCGGTTCGAGATGCCCGGGGCTTCGCCGACCTCTTAGCTACACGTCAAAATCCTTTTTTACAGGGATACACGGGATCAAGGCGGATAAAGTCAATAGCTCTTTGGAGTTAAACAAGAAAATTTTTCATGGTTTCATCCAACAGTGTCCGGTTAGGTTTATGCAGTTGCCTTAAAAGTCCCCCCGCCCCTTGCGGGAGGGGGTTAGGGGGTGGGGGAAACTGGCATGGAACTGTGTCATTCCCTTCAAAAATATGCCGTTCAATTGAGAAATAACAATGCTTTGGAACAACGAAGTAATCGAAAAAAATGAGGGAGTGTTAGAGGTTATCAGGCTTCTGAGCTTACTGTGACTTCCCCCACCCCCTGACACCCTCCCGCCAGGGGAGGGGGGAAAGACTTTTTCCGTGTTCAATTAAGGTTTTATCTTCGGGCTTGTTCGTATCTGGTGAAAGCGACAGAGAAATTGGAGGATAAACAGACTTATGCAGCTCGTCATAGTCGAAGATAATCGTCTCCTCCTCGAAAACCTGAGACTCCTTTTGAACGGCGAAGAGGGGGTCAATGTGACCGGCGCATTCGGATCTGCTGAAGAGGCGCTTGCAGAGCTTGCAGAGTGTGCTCCTGACGTCATGCTTGTCGATCTTGACCTTCCCGGCATCTCGGGCATAGAACTGACCCGGCGGGTAAAAGGGTTGTTCCCGGATATCGACATAATGGCATACACCATCTTTGAAGATCGTGAAACCGTCTTCTCCGCCATCAAGGCAGGAGCATCCGGCTATATTCTCAAAGGGAGCAGTCCAAGGGAGCTGATCGAATCACTGAACAGCCTTTACCAGGGGGGTGCCCCCATGAGCCCCAAGATCGCCCGTAAGGTAATCCGGGAATTCCAGGATGAGCCGGTCAGCGAAAACACCCTCCTGAGTCACAGGGAGAAAGAGATAGTCAGAGGGATAGAGCAGGGGCTCACTTACAAGAACATAGCTGAAAAGTTCCATATCAGTCCGCATACCGTCCATACCCATATAAAGAATATTTATGAAAAGCTTCAGGCAAAAGATCGTCAGGAGGCAATCAGCAAGGCCAGACGCAAAGGTTTGATCTGAAATTCAATTGAAAGGAGAGACAGATGAAAAACCAGGAAATCGCAGACTTTATCAAGGAAGTTAGACGCCGCCAGCCTTTTGACCGTATTGCTGAAGAGCATCTGCGCTGGCTGGCAGACAGAATGGAACAGGTAACCTTCCCGGACGGAGCAGTTATTCTCAGCCCCGGAGCAATGTGCGAAGAGCTCTATTTCATACATTCAGGCACGGTGCAGCTTGAAGCGTTAGGGAGCACTCTTGAGAGCCTGAAGCTTCTGGCGGAACTGATGGAGGGGGAGAGTTTTCCGCTGGAAGCACTCGAAGAGGAGCGACCCGTATTTTCGATCTTCAGAGCCAATGGTGAAACAGTCTGCTATAAGCTCGGCAAAGCTGATTTCAATGATTTCAAACAGATGAGTACGGTATTTTCAGAGTTTTGCAAATACCGCTCACAAAGCTTTCTCGAACAGTCCCGCCGGGTCTACAGACTCCATTTCTCTCACCAGAGCGAAGAGCAGCAGAGACTGAGTAACCCGCTGGTCATCCTGATGCGTCCGGATCCACCTACTGCAAACCCTGGCGATTCTGTCCGGAAAGTCGTCACTATGATGTTCGACCGGGATGCGGATGCTGCCGTGATTATCGATGAAGAGCGCCGGATACTGGGGATATTCACCATGCGTGACCTGCTGCGCAAGGTAGTAGTTCCATGCGGCGATCTGGACGTGGCGATTGAAAACGTCATGACCCCCTCACCCCGAACACTGCCGGTCTCTGCGCTGGGGTATGAAGCTGCCCTGGTCATGGCTGAAGAAGGGTTCCATCACCTTATTCTGGAAGATGGAGGGAAACTGGCCGGCATGGTTTCCGAGCAGGATCTCTTCAACCTTCAACGGGTATCTCTCACCCAGATCAGCAACCAGATCCGGACAGCCGACACACTTGAGTGGCTCAAACAATGCCATCGCGATATCCATCTGTTGTCAGAAAACATGCTGATACAGGGGGTCACGGCTGACCAGATCACCCAGATTATCTCCTCCTTAAATGACCAGATTGTCTGCCGGATAATCGATCTGGAGTTGAAAGATATTGACCTGAGTGAATTTCAAATCTGCTGGATCGCATTCGGCAGTGAAGGGCGTTTTGAGCAGACCCTGACCACGGATCAGGACAACGGCATCATTTTCGTGACACCCGAAGGTATAACAGCGGATCAGGTCAGAGAGCGGATCTTACCGCTGGCCCGGAATGTGAACAAGGCTCTTGATTTTGTCGGCTTCCCCCTGTGCAAGGGGAATATCATGGCAGGTAATCCGGACTGCTGTCTCAGTTTCAGCGAATGGCAGAGCCGTTTCAAGAAATGGATCAACGTACCGACTCCGGAGGCGCTGTTGAACGCCTCAATCTTTTTCGATTTCCGCCATCTCAGCGGATCGTCAGAGATCTCCGACCGGCTCAGAATCTGGCTGGCAGGTGCCTGCAAGGGGCAGAACCGCTTTCTCGGCCTGTTGATGGAAAACGCTCTCCAGCGTACCCCCCCAATCGGGTTTTTCCGTGACTTTGTAGTCGAAAGCCATGAGGACTGCCAAAACTCCATAGACCTCAAAACCTGCGGAGTAGGTCTGTTTGTCGATGCAGCCCGGATTTATGCCCTGTCAAACGGAGTCACGCGAGGCAACACCAAACAGCGGCTGATAGCGGTGGGTGACCTGCGCAAATGGCCGCAAAGCGAAGTAAATGCCTGGGCTGATTCGTTCTCCTTCCTCCAGTCACTCCGGATCAGGCAGCAGTATGAACTCCAGCGTACCGGCGGCAAGGTTCATAACCGGGTAAACCCTTATGAACTGAACAATCTGGACAGGAAGTTTTTTCTCGAATCTCTTCGCCAGGCTGGCAAACTGCAGAAAAATCTGCAGGGAGATTTCGGCGTAATATGATATGAGAATGAAACTACTCAGGTCATAAAAACATAAATTCCAAATCAGTTTCGCACGGAGGCACAGAGGCACAGAGAAAAGCGTTAAACCTATTTATGGTTTTTAAGCTAAAGATTCCTTGGGTTTGATTTTCCCCGTGTCTCCGTGCCTCAGTGAGAGAACAGGTTTAAAAAGCATTATCACACGGAGGCACAGAGGCACAGAGAACAGCGTTAAACCTATTTATGGTTTTTAAGCTAAAGATTCCTTGGGTTTGATTTTCCCCGTGTCTCCGTGCCTCCGTGTGAGTTTCCTTGATTCGTTTTTGATCTGTACAGTTATCAATTTTATTTATCCATCTTTTTACCTCTTCAGTGGAGACTCACAATGCAGAAAAAAGAGAACCAGTCCTGTCGCGAATACATAGCTCCCTTTTCCACTTCCATCAGCAGGCTGCTCATATTTGCGGCTTTCGCCTCGGCACTGCTCACCCCCCTCCTCTCCCAGGCTACAATTTATACGGTCAGAAACAGTTTTGACAGCGGCACAGATTCGCTGCGCGACCTTGTCGGCGCTGCCACCAAAGGCGATACCATCACTTTCGGGTCGGAAGTAACAGCTCCCATAGCCCTGACTTCCGGTGAAATAACCCTCGACAAGAATCTGAACATTGTCGGCCCTGGCGCAAGATTCCTCACTATCAGCAGCAGTTCAAACCGTGTGTTCAACAATTTGTCAACTTCAAAAATCGGTGGACTCACCCTCAAGGGGCACTCAGGCGCAGACGGCGGTGCCATAAAAAATACCGGTAAACTCGACCTGTACAACGTCGCCATAAAGGACAGCACCGCGTACAACGGCGGCGCCATCGCTAACACTGGTACGCTGAACATGTTCGGCTCAACGTTGTCCAACAACAACGCAAGCTCAAGCGGCGGTGGCATCTACAACGACTTTGGTACCCTCAACATCAACAACAGCACCATCAGCGCCAACTCCGCCAGCCAGGGGAGCGGCGTGCTCAACATGGGCGACTTTTTCTCCGTCAGCAACACTACCATCACCGGCAACTACGGTGCACCGGCAGCAGTCGACGACTCCGGAACAGGGCTTGTCCTGCGAAACACCATCATCGACGGCAACGGCGGCGGCAATCTTTCAGGCACTCCTGTCGTTGATCTGAATAACCGGATCGGAGTCGGAACGCCACTTGATACCCTCCTGAAAAACAATGGTGGCCAGACCGACACACATATGCCCTTGACAGGGGTCAATACTGCGATCAATGCCGGAGATCCCGCTACCTGCACCTATATCGACCAAAGGGGCGTGACCCGGATGCGGCAGGGTGGCTGCGACATAGGCTCAGTAGAAGCCGGCTCCCCCCTGCAGTTATCGTCAGGAGTAGCGGTTACACTCTATGCCGGCCAGACAGGCACTTCAGGTTCAACAGACGCGACCCTTCCGACTGATGCACGGTTCTACCAGCCTGCAGGCTTGTCTACTGACGGCAGCAATCTCTTCATAGCCGATGCCGGCAACAACAAGATCAGGAAGATCGATATAGCCACAAAAACCGTGAGCACCCTTTCCGGAAATGGCGGCAACGGCTCAGCTGACGGGACAGGGGGCGCTGGAGGGACTACAACCTTCAGCAACCCGACCGGAATAGTAACAGCGGGGTTATACGCCTACATTGCCGACAGTAGCAGCAACAAGATCCGTCGCGTCGATACGACCAATGGTGCTGCAATAACCATAGCCGGTGACGGCTCTGCGTCAAATACGAATGGCTCATGCAACACAGCCTCATTCAATAATCCGGTAGGCATCACCTTCGCACAGGGGGCGCTCTACGTTGCCGACAGCGGCAACAACCTGATCCGCAAAATCACCATGAATCCGGTCTGCACTGTCTCTACCCTGGCCGGGGGAGGGGGCGGCAGCTCTGACGGCTTCGGGACAAGCGCCGGTTTTCTTGCCCCAAAAGGGCTTGTCACCGATGGGACGTATCTCTACGTTGCCGATTCAGGCAGCTCCAGCATCAGGAAAATCAACCTGCTGAGCGGTCAGGTCACCACTCTGGTCAGCGGTCTGTCCCCGGTTGATCTTGTTCTGGATCAGAAGCAGCTCTATTTTACCGATTCACCAAACAGCTTAAAACGTCTGGACCTCGATACGCTCACCGTCACCACCATTGCAAGCAGCTTTACTAACCCGGTCGGCATTATCCACGACGGCAAGAACCTTTATGTTTCTGACGCGACCAATAATATAATTCTCATGATTGCTGACACCACCGGCCCCACCGACACCGCACCTTTTACCGCCACACCATTCAGCAGCACGCAGATCGATCTGGCCTGGAGCGCAGCAACAGACAGCGGCTCCGGCCTGGCGACCAGCAACACCTACAAACTGGTTCGGGCAGACGGCGCAACAGCACCGGCAAACTGCTCCGGAACCGCCGTATATCAGGGTACCGGCCTTGCCTTCAGCAACAGCGGCCTGACAACAGGCACCCAGTACTCCTACCGTATCTGCGCCTATGACGCCCTCGGAAATGTCTCCGCCGGTCTTACTGCATCAGCATCCACGACCACTCCGGTCAACGGCGCCTGCGGCCCATCCCACACACAATTTCTTGCAGTTGCCCCAACAACAAGCCTCTGCGCTGATGCAAGCACACCAACCGTCACCAGCAGCGGCCCATGGAGCTGGACATGCAGCGGCAGTAATGGCGGCACATCTGCCAACTGCAGGGCTTATCTCCAGGGGAAACCAGCCATCCAGCTCCCGAAGACCGGCCAGACCAGTTGTTATGACACGGCAGGCACACTGCTCGGTTCATGCGCGGGGACCAGCCAGGATGGCGAACTGCAGACGGGCGTTGCCTGGCCTTCGCCACGGTTTATTGTCAACGCCTCTGCCCCTGATAACAGTAACACGATCACCGACAACCTGACCGGGCTGGTCTGGGCGAAGAATGCCAACCTTGTGATTTCCCGCGACCCCGGTTTCGATGTCGACAATATAGCTAATGATGGGCGTGTTACCTGGCAGCACGCCATTGATTACGTGAACAAGTTGAACACCGAGAGCTATCTTGGCTACAGCGATTGGCGGCTCCCCAATATCAATGAGCTGAAAAGCCTGGCGAACGTTCAGGCCTTCCGTCCTGCCGACTGGCTTAATACGCAGGGATTTTCAAATGTCAATAGTTACTACTATTGGTCATCAACCAGCTACGCCACCGATAAGACCGCGGCCTGGCGTGTCAACATGGACGCCGGCGGTATGGTCGGTGCCGGCAAAGTCGAAAAACATAATATCTGGCCTGTTCGCGGCGGACAGTCGAGCAGCTCTGCCGTTGCCGCCACCGGTCAAACCGCTTGTTACGACGCAGCCGGCGCCGTGGCCAATTGCAGCGACAGCGGCAGTATCGGCCAGGATGGGTATTCGCAAAAAGGAGCCGCCTGGCCTGCCTCCCGGTTCACGGTGAATACGGCTGCGCCGGACAACGGCGACACCATCACCGATAACCTGACCGGGCTGGTCTGGAGCAAGGACGGTAATCCTGCTACTGTAGCCAAGAACTGGTCAGATGCGCTGTCATATATAGCAAGCCTGAATGGCAGTAACCACCTCGGGTACAATGACTGGCGTCTTCCGAACCGTCTTGAAATGGAAAGCCTGGTCAACCGTGGTGAGGCAAATTCCGCAACCTGGCTGATGAATCCCGCGCAAGGTTTTACCAATGTCCAGGCAAGTGATTATCTGACATCCAGTACCGTTGAGTATAACCGGTCAACCATCTGGACCATAGACATGAACGTGGGTAAAACCTTCAATTATTTAAAGACAGGCAGCTACTTTGCCTGGCCGGTTCGTGGCGGCCAGGCCGGCGCCTCCGGAGGGTTAATCCTCTCCCCAACAACCGGCAGTTTCCCCGATACAATCATCGGCGCATCATCGGCTCCGTTGACGTACATGATCAGCAACAACAGTGCATCCACCGTAAATCTCTCGTCAATCACCATTACCGGCACCGACTCGACTCAGTTCAGTGTCGCTCCTGGCGGTCTCCTCCCCTGTGGTGGAACTTTGGCAGCCGGGGCAAGCTGTACCACGAATGTGACCTTCTCCCCGACAATTACTGGTACGAAGAGCGCAGCGCTGTCCATCAGCAGCGACGCGGTCAACTCTAACCTGTCGATCGCATTGGGCGGCACAGGGACGGGAACCCTGTGCCGATGGCAAACGGCCGCCAGCGGCATCTGGAACTTTTCGGACAACTGGGACTGCGGCCATGTGCCCAACAGCGCCACGGACGTTGCAATTATCGACAAGGCCGGCGGCCCCTACACCATCACCCTTAACACCTCTGCAACGGTCAATAGCTTGAATGTGAGCAACGGCCATACACTCACCCATTCATCCGGCACCCTCACCCTGAACAGCGCCAGCTCCTTTGCCGCTGGAACGACCTATAACCTGGCCGGCGGCACACTGGGTGGCAGCGGGAATGCGACGATCAGCGGCGCGTTCAATATCACCGGCACCGGCGGCACGCTCACCGGCTCCGGCCTGCTCACCACCAGCAGCACGACCACAATCAACCTTACCCCGGGCGGTTACGTGAGCAGCCTCATCGGCAAGAACTGGATTAATACCGGAGTCATGACCGTTGGGGGCGATGCTGCCATCAGCTTCGTCAGCGGAACCAGCACGTTCACCAATGCCGTCGGAGGCACGCTAAACCTGGCGAGCACAGTGGCTTCTCCGTTCAGCTATAACTCCGGCAGCGCCACGGTCACCAATGCCGGTATACTGAACCAGACGGCAATTGGCACCCA
>JANNRW010000273.1:0-16615 GCA_031401815.1 Geobacteraceae bacterium
TACGGCTCCAGCCACATGAACGCCGCTACCACGTCGGAATTTCCAACCCTGGCAAGCTCCCGCGCCACCGGGGCCCGCAGGTCTTCCGCACCATCACCGTTGATGAACTGCTCGAATGCTGATGTCATGAAATGCCCCGATGTGAATCAGAAAAAAATTATCGCTACCATATCAGAGTCATGTGACATATAACGTCACATTTTCATGGTCCCTCAAACAGATTGCAGCCTTTAGCGCACAACTCCATCAGCGGCACTACTTCCACCTGTTCCGACAGCGTATACCGCCGCTCTCCCGGATAGATCACCATCAGCCGGTCAAGGCGCAGATCCTCCAGCGCCGTACGCATGGAGGGGGTCAGACGCGGTGCGTCGGCCCGTTTGATCTCGACGCCGAGACGCCGGCCATCCTTGAACAGGAGCAGATCCAGCTCCGCGCCGGCATGGGTCGCCCAGAAATAAACTTCATCGGGCTGGACAGTGCTGATAATCTCCTCGATGACATACCCTTCCCATGACGCACCGCATTTCGGGTGGGAAAGAAGCTCCGGCAGGGTCCGGATACCCAGCAGCTGATGGAGGAGCCCACTGTCGCGGATATAGACCTTGGGCGATTTTACCTGGCGTTTTTTCAGGTTTTCATGCCAGGGTCGCAGCTGCCTGACCATGTAGACACCTTCAAGCAGATCCAGATAGCGCCGCACCGATGTTTCGCCGATTCCCAGGGAGCGGGCCGGTTCTGCGGCATTCCAGACCTGGCCGTGGTAATGGGCGAGCATGGTCCAGAAGCGAAACAGGGTTGGCGCCGGGGTGCCGAGGCCAAATGAGGGGATGTCCCTTTCCAGAAGCGTCTGAATGAAACTTTTTCGCCAAGCGACGCTATTGGTGTCACTTGTTGCCAGGAACGAAAGCGGGAAGCCGCCTCGGAGCCAATGGACCTGATGAGCTGGCCTTCCCACATCCGCAATGCTGAGACCGCTCATAGGGACAGTTTCCATCCTGCCGGCCAGTGACTCTGATGACTGGCGGAGGAGGTCAGGCGCGGCGCTCCCCAGAATGAGAAACCGGGCAGGTAAAGGGGTTCGGTCGGCAAGGACCCGCAGGATGGGGAACAGCTCGGGCCGCCGCTGAACTTCGTCGATCACGACAAGTCCGGAGAGATCGCGGAGAGCGGTCATTGGTTCATCAAGACGAGCAAGGCTTAAAGGGTCTTCAAGATCAAAGTAGGCGGTAGAATCAGGTGATACGAATTGCCGGGCAAGGGTGGTCTTGCCGCACTGGCGGGGGCCGAGCAGGGCCACTATCCGGCTGCGCTCAAGTGCCGTGACTATAGCATTGTGGGCAGTGTTACGTAGAATCATAGGTGCATATTACCTTGAAAATCCACCATGTCAAGGAGGAATTTCAATCTGAAATAAGTACCGGAGCATCACCGCAAACATCTTCTTTAGGGCTTTTCTGCTTCATGGCAGCGCCAGCATCCGCTCACTGCGCCATACCCGGATAATCCAAATTTTTGCGGGATCGATCCGGTAGACAACACGAAACGGCGGGTGTATTAGCTCGCGGACTGTTTTCACATCAAATTCAGGCACGATGCGCCCGCTTTCAGGAAAATCTGCCAGTTGCTCAACTTTCAAAAATATTTCCCGAACAAGCCGTTCTCCCACATCAGGCACCTGTTGTGCAGCATACCAGGCAAGAATATTCTCAAGATCGACCAGAGCAGATTCGGCAAATGCTATCGGTTTCAAAATCAGGCCAGCCCGAGACGTTTTTTTGCATTTGCAAGGCTTACGGTTCGACCTTCTTCAATATCCACAAAACCCTGCAATACAGCCTTCATAAACGCCCGCTCTTCAGTGCCTTCTTCATAGTCTTTGAGCGATTGGACTACGGCGACGCCGCGCCCCCTGTTCGTCAGCAGTACCGGGCGATGAGTTGCCTCAACCTGATTCACAACCCGTCCCGGATTGACCTTCAAGTCGCCTAACGGAATAATGTCTTCTGAAAACTTCACTGCAAGCGGCATGATGGCCTCCAAAAAATCTTAACTAACCAGATAATAGCACCACTTAGAAGACCATTAAAGAGAAACTTTATTCTCGTTGTAACATTCAGAACCCAAGCATAACCCCTCCTGTCCTCCTTATTTAAGGGGAGGGACGCCCGAAGTGGTGTTGGCGGCATTACCGGCTTACCTTCCTAAAAGCGTCCCCCCGCTTGAGACAAGAGGGGGACAGGGGGAGTTATGATACTATGCTGAACAGATACTGCTCGGTACTCCGAGTTTGCTCCCCTTTCAAACTGTTGACCGCCAGGACGAGGTCGGCTATAGTTGTGGCCATGCGAATATTTGTCTTCTCGTTATTTTTACTGATACTGAGCACACACGCTATCGCCGCAAATTCAGCAAAAAAGTTTGGCGGTATCGGTATAGACGGTGCCCCATGGGCTGATGGCAGGATTGTGGTCAAGCAGCTGGTTGCCGGTGGCCCGGCTCATCTTGCAGGGGTAAAGGCAGGGGACATAATCACTTTTATTGATGGCAAACCGACCGAAGGGAGCAACTTCAGGGAGATGGTGGATCATCGTCTTCGCGGCGTTGACGGCACCCCGGTTACTATCAAAATACGTCGACCGGGCAGTTCAAAGCTCCTCACTTTCAATCTTGTAAGAAAGCAGCTTGTCATTCCACCGAAATCCCGATGAAATCAGCTTGTTATATAAACGCAGCAGTTGAAACAGGCACTGAGAAAATCAAAACCGAGAGACTTTTACGTTTGACCCAATGATTTCAAGATTTTTTTCCTGGTTTTCTTTGTGTCTCCGTGCCTCCGTGTTAATTGCTTTTTCTTTGATTATTTGATTCCGGCTTATCCGAAGGCAAGCTTAGCCCTCTCTCTTCAGCAATCCGCCTGAAAATTTCATCTACAGGAGCTTCCGCCCGAATCAGCTCACCGTTTCTGTCCCGAAAAGCCATGCTCCGGCAGTGGAGCAGCATTCTCTCTGCCTGAGCCCCGCCGTAAGGTAGATCCCCGACTATCGGAAGACCTGAGTGCGTAAGGTGGACACGTATCTGGTGAGTTCTGCCGGTGAGAGGTCTTGCTTCCAGAAGGGCATGGTTGCCCGAGGCTGAAATGAGACGAAAAGCTGTAACAGATGGTTTTCCCGGCAGGGTTACCCCGTAGCGGAATTTGTTGAGTTTGCCGATCGGCGCATCAACCACCCACTCTTCCTGATCAGGCAGTTCTGAAACAACTGCCCAGTAAACCTTTTCAACCATACCCTGCTTGAGTTGATCAGATATGTATGTAGCTGCCTGCTTGTTTTTGGGGAAAAACATGACTCCGGAAGTGCCCCGATCAAGGCGATGGATGACCCGCGCAGGTTCAAAGCTCCCCTGTTCTTTCAGATAGAGAGCAACTGCATACTCTACCGTTCCTTTAAGCTGGTAGGGGGTTCGCTGGCTGTTTATTCCGGGGGCTTTGTTAAGGGCGAGATAATTTTTGTCTTCGTACAAAAGCTCTTCGCGGGAGAGAGTAACTTCGACAAACCGCTCCGGCTCCATGATGCCGATGGCCAGCTCATCCCCCTCGCGAAGGGGGCGTGAAGCCACTCTGACCATGGTCTGGTTGACAGCGCATCCGCCAAGATCGATTACCCGGCGGATTTCGCCTTTAGTGAGCTGGGGGAAAAGCTCTTTTAAGCCATCATCAAGTCGGAGAGCTGCCTGTTCTCCGGTAACCTTTCCGGTAAGGATCATATCTGAGTATCCGCAGTGCTGAAAATACCCGCCACAATAACAGAAGTTTTCGACGTCAAGCCGAAGGCCCTGCATCCTCCAGAGAGAGCTCCTTGATCGCCATATCTCTCAGCTTGAATTTCTGGATTTTGCCACTGGCCGTCATCGGGTAGCTATCTACAAACTTGACATATTTCGGAATCTTGTAGTTGGCTATCTTCCCATGGCAGTAATCCCTTACCTCTTCTTCGGAGAGCTCCATCCCTTTTTTTACGATGATAGCTGCCATGACCTGTTCGCCATATTTGCGATCCGGTACGCCGTACACCTGGATGTCGGATACTTTGGGATGGGTGTAGAGAAACTCCTCAATCTCCCGTGGATAGATGTTCTCGCCACCACGGATGATCATGTTCTTGATCCGGCCGGTTATCTTGCAGTAGCCGTTTTCATCCATAATGGCAAGATCGCCAGTGTGAAGCCATTTATCAGAATCAATTGCTCTGGCAGTCTCGTCCGGCATCTTGTAGTACCCCTTCATGACATGGTAGCCTCGGGTACAGAGTTCCCCCTGCTTGCCTGGGGGGAGAGTCTCGCCGGTTTCGATATCAACAATCTTTACTTCTACATCAGGCAGAGCCCGGCCAACTGTGGCAACGCGAAGTTCGATGGCATCATCCGTTCTTGTCTGTGTAATGACAGGGGATGATTCGGTCTGGCCGTAAGCAATGGTGATTTCAGATGCATTCATTTTGCTGATGACTTTTTTCATTACTTCTATGGGGCAGTTGGAGCCGGCCATAATGCCGCTTCTTAAAGAAGAGAGGTCGTATTTGTCAAAATCAGGGTGTTCGAGTTCTGCAATGAACATTGTGGGAACACCATGCACAGCAGTGCATCTCTCCTTTTCTATTGTCTGAAGGACTTTGAGAGGGTCGAAGATTTCTACCGGTATCATGGCTGAGCCATGAGTGACGCAGGCCATGACCCCGAGGACGCAGCCGAAGCAGTGGAAAAACGGGACAGGAATACAGAGCCTGTCATTTTCAGTGAATTTCATGCACTCACCGATGTTGAAGCCGTTATTGACAATGTTGTAATGGGTGAGCATGACCCCTTTCGGGAAGCCTGTTGTGCCGGAAGTGTACTGCATGTTGATGGTTTCATGTCTGTCAAGTGTGGCTTCGACCGCACTCAGTTCGGCATCACTGATATCTTTCCCCATGGCAATGATACTCTCGAAATTACGCATGCCAGACGGAGTTTCGTCTCCGATGAAGATGACATGTTTCAGGTGGGGCAGGTTTTTGGCGCTGAGATCTCCTGGAGTGGCTGTAGCCAGCCCAGGGAGCACACTGTTGACAGTCTCCACGTAGTCAGTATCCTTGAAACTTTTAACCATGAAAAGGGTGTTTGAATCCGACTGGCCGAGGATATATTCAAGTTCAGCGGATTTGTAGCTGGTGTTGACAGTGACTAAAATCGCCCCGATCTTGGCAGTTGCAAACTGAAGGATAACCCATTCAGGTACGTTGTAGGCCCAGATGGAAAGGTTATCCCCTTTCTTGATCCCCAGCTTCAGGAGCCCCTTGGCTACCTGGCGGCAGAGCTCGTTAAACTCACGGTAGCTGTAGCGCAGCCCACGTTCCGGGTAAACAAGAGCATCGTTATCCGGATATTTCCCGGCAATAGCGTCAAGCAGTCCTCCGACAGTGTATTCGAGCTGGTTAGACATGGTATTCCTCCTTCTATTGGTTGATTCGAATTAACATATATTGGCTAGCTTGTTCCCAATCGCCTTGGCCACCCTTGACCCTGACGACCGCCCAAGTATTTCGGAAATATAGTTGCCGGCATCAATCAACAGAGCCAGATCGACTCCGGTCTCGATCCCGAGGCCGTTAAGCATGTAAAGCAGATCTTCACTTGCTACATTCCCCGCTGCCCCTGTTGCATACGGACAGCCGCCAAGTCCTGCAACAGAGCTGTCAATAACGGATATTCCCCGCTCAAGCACAGCAAGAATGTTTGCCAGCGCCTGACCGTAAGTATCGTGGAAATGAACCGCCAGCTTTTCTCGCGGAACCTTGTCGGCAACAGCATCGACCATCAGCTGGGCTTTGCCCGGTGTACCTACCCCGATGGTGTCGCAAAGAAAAATCTCGTAGCAACCAATCTCCAGCAACCGGGAAGCAACCGCAGCAACAGCGGCTGGAGCAATCTCCCCCTCGTAAGGGCACCCAAGCGCAACCGAAACAGCCCCACGCACCTTGACCCCACGCTTTGCAGCCGCTTTGGTGACTTTTGCAAATCGCTCAATACTCTGCTCAATGGAGCAGTTGATGTTTTTCTGTGAAAATGTCTCTGAAGCTGCTCCAAAAACCGCAACCTCCGTAGCTCCGGCAGCTACTGCAGCTTCAAAACCCTGGATGTTCGGCACTAGAACAGGGTAGGAGACACCCGGCCTGCGGGCAATTCCGGCCATGACCTGGGCACTGTCAGCCATCTGCGGCATCCATTTGGGCGAGACGAAACTGGTCACCTCAATTGAGGAGATTCCTGATGCGGTCAACCGGTTGATCAGTTCAATCTTGAATTCAGCAGGGACAATCAGGCGCTCTTTCTGAAGCCCGTCACGAGGGCCAACTTCCACTATCTTGACAAATTTCGGCAATCTCACTACGGCTCCTCATCAGGTGCAAAGTCCAGCAGCACTACCCCTTCGTTTACCACATCACCGGTTGAGTAGTAAAGTTCTATCACAACACCATCATCCGGAGCAGATATGGTATGCTCCATCTTCATCGCCTCCATGATCAGCAACGGGGTGCCCCGCTTAACAGCCTCACCCGCCTTGACCAGAAGTGCTACGATTTTTCCGGGCATCGGCGCTGTCAGACTCCCTCCGACGCCAGCATCTTCATCAATATGTGCTAGCGGGTCATAAATAGTCAACTGATGGCTCGCTTCGCTGGTGATGATGGTCAACTCATCCAGATGCCGCACTACCGTGGATTTGAAGCGAGTCCCGCCCAGATCGGCAAACAGATTGCCGTCACAGTCAACTCTGCCCCGCGCCAAAAGGGAGATGCCGGGGAGATCCAGCAGATAGCCGTCAGGCCGATAATGGGCTGTCACGGTTATCTCATTTTCCAGATCGCGGAAGATAAGCAGGTGATGATTGTCGCCGTTTAACTGCCACCCGGTGGCAAGATGCCATGGAGACCAAGGATCTGCACTGTCAACACTGGCAGCCTCTGCCTCCTCACTTCGCTGCAAAAGAAGATAAAGGGCTGCCTGGGCAAGAGTGAATGGGGTTGCTGGCTCTCGCTCAGGGAAGAGCGTTGTACGATGTCGCTCAATAAAGCCGGTGTCAATATCACCTGAAGCAAAATAGGGATTGGCAGCAACCGCGATCAGGAATTGAACATTGGTAGTGACCCCAACCACCTGGTACTCTGCCAGAGCCAGACGCAGCCGCCTCAGTGCTGCCTGTCGATCACTGTCCCAGACGATCAGCTTTGCGATCATCGGATCGTAATGAATGCTGACCTGATCCCCCTGACGTACACCGGTGTCTATCCTGACATTTGCACTTTCGGAAGGGGTGCTGAGATGCGACAGTCTGCCGATTGAGGGGAGAAACTCCTTGTTCGGATCTTCTGCATAGATCCTGGCCTCAAAGGCGTGTCCGGAGATGGCCAGCTGCTCCTGGCGGCAAGGGAGCGGCTCCCCGCAAGCCACTCTCAGTTGCCATTCGACAAGATCCTGTCCGGTAATCATCTCGGTAACCGGATGCTCTACCTGCAATCTGGTATTCATCTCCATGAAATAGAATGAGCCATCTTCGTCGAGCAGAAATTCGACAGTGCCTGCCCCTACGTACCCTATAGCCCGCGCCGCTGCAACAGCAGCCTCTCCCATCTTTGCGCGAAGCGAGTCAGTCATTCCTGTAGCGGGCGCTTCCTCAATAACCTTCTGATGACGCCGCTGGATGGAACAATCCCGTTCAAACAGATGGACAGCATTACCCAGGCTGTCGGCAAAAACCTGTATCTCAACATGGCGCGGTCTTGTAAGATATTTTTCCAGCAACACCCGGTCATCGCCAAAAGATGAAGTGGCCTCGCGCCGCGCTGCTGCAAGGGCGTCCTCGAAGGCTGCAGCCTCGGTCACCACTCGCATCCCCTTGCCACCACCTCCGGCAGTAGCCTTTATCAATACCGGAAAGCCGATTTCATTCGCTTTGTTCCTCAGGAGATCAAAATCCTGATCTTCCCCGTGATAACCCGGAACAAGCGGAACCGAAGCCTTCTCCATGATCCGCTTGGCAGCACTTTTGGATCCCATGGCACGAATAGCCTCAGTCGGCGGGCCAATGAAAACAATCCCTGCTGCTGAACAAGCTTCGGCGAATTCGGCATTTTCCGAAAGAAACCCGTAACCGGGGTGGACTGCCTGGCTGCCACTACTGCGGGCAACCTCCAGAATAAGCTCCGGGCGAAGATAGCTCTCACGTGCCGGTGCCGGACCGATATGCCAGGCTTCATCCGCCAGTGCTACATGCATGGCGCCCGCGTCGGCGTCAGAATAAACCGCCACAGTGCGAATACCGAGACGTCTGGCAGTACGAATGACGCGACAGGCGATCTCGCCTCGATTGGCAATCAGGATTTTATTGAACATGGTAGGATTCCTTGGTTTTTTGTAGGGGCTAATTTTGCTTTTGCTATTTTTGATGGGCAGTCGCAAGGGTCGTCAGCTCTTTCAGCAGGGCTCTTCCCTGATCCAGGCGGGTTTGCGTTTTTCTAGAAAGGCTGTAACACCCTCCTTCCCTTCGGCAGATGCCCGTTGATCGGCTATACGAGCGGCAGTGTCGGCAATAAGTCTGCTATCCAGCGGCTGCCCGGAGACAGCAAATATCAGGCTTTTTGCTGCAACAAGCGCCTGTGGGGAATTTCGCAACAGCATGAAGATGATTTTTTCTGCGGCAGCAGCAAGAGACTCATCGTTCTCAAGCAGTTCATGCACAAGCCCTATTCTCAACGCCTCCATAGCATCGAAAGGCTCTGCGGTAAGGAAATACCGCCTGCACCCCTTCTCCCCGATAGCTGCCATTACGTATGGTGATATAACAGCCGGAATAAGCCCCAGCTTCACCTCTGAAAGACAGAAGCTTGCGCGTCTTGTTGCCAGGACAATGTCACAGCAGGCAACCAGGCCAACCCCTCCACCAAAAGCAGCTCCGTGTACCAGGGCAATAGTAGGTTTTTGAATGAAATTGAGTCTTTTCATCAGCTCTGCAAGCCCCTGGGCGTCAACAAGGTTTTCATCCCTCGTATAACTGGCCATTCTTTTCATCCAGTCTAGATCCGCTCCGGCGGAAAAGCTTTTCCCGCTAGCTGCAAGCTGGATGACACGGACAGAATCATCCATTTCAAGCGATGCAAGAGCTTTGGTCATTGCTTCTATAAAATGGTCGTCAAAGGCATTATGCACTAGAGGCCGGTTCATGGTCAAAGTGGCCACGCCACGATCATCGATATTAGTTAGAATTGCCGGTTCGCTCATATATTTCACCTTGTCCTGATTGTATTCTTCCCACTACATCCTGAACACGCCAAACTCTGTCTTCTCCACAGGAGCATTCATAGCCGCTGAGAGCCCCAGACCAAGCACCATCCTGGTATCAGCCGGATCAATGATTCCGTCATCCCAAAGGCGGGCGCTGGCGTAGTATGGGTGTCCCTGGTTTTCGTACTGGTCACGAATCGGCGTCTTGAAACTGTTCTCTTCTTCAACGCTCCAGCTCTTCCCCTGCAATTCCATGCCGTCTCTTTTCACCTGGGCGAGGACACTTGCAGCCTGCTCCCCACCCATGACCGAGATTCGCGCATTGGGCCACATCCAGAGAAAACGGGGGCCATAGGCCCGGCCACACATCCCGTAGTTCCCGGCTCCGAAACTCCCCCCTATAAGGACTGTGAATTTCGGGACAGCTGCGCATGCCACAGCAGTAACCATCTTGGCACCATCCCTGGCGATCCCGCCTGCCTCGTACTTGCTCCCAACCATGAATCCCGAAATATTTTGCAGAAAGATCAATGGAATTCCCCGCTGACAGCAGAGCTCAATGAAATGAGTCCCTTTGAGCGCTGACTCCGAAAAAAGAATCCCGTTATTGGCTATTATCCCGACCGGATAGCCCCAGATATGGGCAAAACCGCAGACCAGGGTTGTGCCGTAGAGCTGCTTGAATTCATCGAACTCGGAACCGTCTACAATTCTCGCAATCACTTCACGGACATCGTAAGGTTTGCGGGTATCTGTCGGGACAATTCCGTACAGCTCTGAAGCCGGATAAAGTGGCTCTGCCGGGGGTTTCATGGCCATGGAAGATATTTTTTTCCGATTCAGGTTGGAAACGCTCCGCCTTGCAATTGCCAAAGCGTGGCTGTCATTAGCTGCGTAGTGATCGGTTACACCGGAGGTGCGGCAGTGTACTTCCGCCCCGCCAAGATCTTCCGCACTTACTACTTCTCCGGTCGCAGCCTTGACAAGAGGGGGGCCGGCAAGGAATATGGTTCCCTGATTACGGACAATGATGCTCTCATCGGACATTGCCGGTACATATGCCCCACCTGCGGTACATGAGCCCATTACCACGGCAACCTGCGGAATCCCCTTGCCGGACATTGTAGCCTGGTTGTAGAAGATTCTCCCGAAATGATCCCGATCCGGGAAAACCTCGTCCTGACGCGGAAGGAACGCTCCTCCGGAGTCTACCAGATAAATGCAGGGGAGATTGTTCTCCCTTGCAATCTCCTGGGCGCGAAGGTGCTTCTTGACTGTAAGCGGATAGTAGGTTCCCCCCTTGACTGTCGCATCATTGGCAATAACCATGCACTCATGCCCCTTCACACGACCGATACCGGTAATGATCCCTGCGGCCGGGACATCGTCACCGTAGACCTCCCAGGCTGCAAACTGTGAAAGTTCAAGAAACGGGGAGCCGACATCAAGCAGTTGACGGATCCGCTCACGAGGGAGAAGCTTCCCTCTCTCAATATGTTTCTTGCGGGATTTCTCGTCCCCCCCAAGGGTTATCTTCGCCACTTTTTCACGGAGATCCGCCACCAGTGAGGTCATAACTTCAGCATTACGTTTGAAATCAGCGGTTGCGCTGTTGATGCTGCTTTTGAATGCGGGCATAGGTATGAATCCTTTAAGGTGTATAGGCTGAAGGCTGAAGACTGAAGGAAAAACAAATATCGCGCTTGCTGTTTCTCACCTTCAGCCTTCCACCTTCAGCCTGCATTTTTTACATTGTCTCGTTAAACAGCTCACGACCGATAAGCATCCGCCGGATTTCGCTGGTTCCTGCACCTATTTCATAAAGCTTGGCATCTCTCAGCAGCCTGCCGGTCGAGCATTCGTTAACGTAGCCACTCCCACCAAGACACTGAATCGCTTCAAGCGCCATCCAGGTCGCCTTTTCCGCAGCATACAGAATAGCACCGGCTGCATCCTTGCGGATGCTGTTCTTGCGGCTGCATGCCTTGGCAACGGCATAAACATAGGCGCGGCAGGCATTCATGGTGCTGTACATGTCAGCCAGTTTACCCTGCATCAGCTGGAACTCGCCGATGGCTCTGCCAAACTGCTTTCTTTGATGAATATATGGAAGAACTACGTCCATGCATGCCTGCATGATTCCGAGGGGACCACCGGCAAGCACTGCCCGTTCGAAATCAAGACCGCTCATCAGCACCTTCACCCCTTCGCCAACTTCACCGACTACATTCTCTTCCGGTACTTCACACTGGTCAAAAACCAGCTCACAGGTGTCGGAGCCGCGCATGCCGAGCTTATCAAGTTTCTGTGCAGTTGAAAACCCCTTGTACCCTTTTTCTACCAGAAAGGCGGTAATCCCCTTTGATCCGGCATCCGGGTCTGTTTTGGCATACACAAGAAGGACAGAAGCATGAGGGCCGTTCGTTATCCACATCTTTGTTCCGCTAAGGACATATCTGTCACCATGCTTTTCCGCCCTGAGCCTCATACTGACAACATCTGAGCCGGAACCGGCCTCGCTCATCGCCAGTGCTCCAATATGCTCCCCGCTGATCAGTTTTGGCAGATAGCGACGTTTCTGATCATCATTGCCGTTTTTAAATATCTGATTTATGCAGAGATTTGAGTGCGCACCATAGGAAAGACCAACTGAAGCAGAGGCACGACTCAACTCCTCCATTGCAATTACATGTTCAATGTAACTCATCCCGGCACCGCCATACTCCTCGGAGACAGTAATGCCATGCAGACCCAATTCACCCATCTTTGGCCAGAGATCGATGGGAAAGCGGTTCGCCTGGTCAATTTCCACTGCTCTTGGCGCTATTTCATTGTCAGCAAAATCCCTGACTGTCTCTCGCAACAGATCACAGGTTTCGCCCAGTTCAAAGTTTAACGTCGGATATGATCTCATCTTCCACTCCCCCCTTATTTGCCTTCGTACTTCCCTTTTCTCTTTTCCATAAATGCAGAGACAGCTTCTGCGTGATCAAGCGTATGATGCGATATTGCCTGAAACGACGCGCATACTTCGAGAAAATCAGGCAGTTCACTCCGTTGTGCCAGCTTCATGAGACGCTTGGTTAATCGTAGCGCTCCGGGAGGTTGGGCAGCAATTTTCCCGGCGATTTCCAAGGTTCTTGCTATTAATACTTCCGGAGCAACCACCTCCAGAAGAATCCCCAGTTGCAAAGCTTCATCAGCCTTGAGCAGTCTGCCGCTGAAAGTAATTTCCGCAGCCCGCTGATAACCGATCAACCGCTGTAGAAACCAGGCACCGCCATCTCCCGGTATGATTCCGAGATTTATGAAGGTCTCGCCAAGAAGCGCATTTGAAGAGCCTATTCGCAAGTCGCACATGCATGCAAGATCAAGTCCTGCTCCGATAGCCGCACCATTTATAGCTGCAATGACCGGCATTTCAGCTCTCTGCATGGCAAGTGGTATCTGTTGGATACCTCTACGGTAACGCTCCTGAATCTCGGCAGGAGAGCCGCTGAAAGTTCCGGATTTTTCCTGCATCTCTTTTACATTGCCGCCGGAAGAGAACGCAGCTCCAGCACCGGTAAGAACAAGTACTGAAACAGCGTTGTTTTCGTTACACCAGTTGACGGTTCTGACAATGTCATCAACAAGGGCAGTGCCGGTAAGGGCATTCCTGACATCGTCCCGCTGAAAAGTCAAAACAGCGACCCTGTCGGTCAGCTCAAGAGTTGAATCAGCAAGTTTTGGGTATTCCATGATAGGCAGCTCCGTCAGGCAATGGCTCAAACTTTTGTTTGCTGATAATAAAACCAGTTTACGTACAAGTCAACTTAAATATAACTGGATTTTATCTTTGCAAGGCTTTTTAAAAACAGGCCCGATTGCCTGCATTTGTTGTAACGGGATATTGATTTCACCTTAAATGGGATGGGATGGGATGAAACGAATCAGCAGGCTGGAGGAATTATTAAAAGACGTTGTTCTATATTGTTTCAGTAAATGTACGCACGCTGACTGGCTGGCCTATCATCCGGTAAATCTTTATATCTTCCCATGGCTCATCAAGAATTGTATTGATTGCCAGTTCATCCCAGGGTTCATCAAGAATACCATCATGTATGGCCCAGCTTCTGCCATGAACCGTCCGATCCATTCCAGGCTGTCGAAATGGGGAGGAGCCATCAAGTTTGCGGAAAAGAATCCCCCCCGGTCTGAATTCCCGGTCAATCTCCATCATCATTCTTCGCCCGCTTAAATAGTCAAACCCGTATTTTTCATAGCGTACAGCATTGTCATAGGTTAGCGGCTCAGCCGTAATCATCTCCATATCCATCGAGTCCACAAATCGTTCGAATGTATGAAAAAACTCACCGAACATCCGCAGGCCACGGCTGGTCTGGTTAGGGTAAAGACCTGCATTCATGGCTCTTATCTCTTCAGGAATATTTCGCCCAAGAGTGGCAAAGCAGTTGTCAATGCCATTAACATCAACATCGACATTGAAACGGGGAGCAAAAGGATCATTAATAATACAGAAAGAGAGCTCCATCTGATGAAAATGAGTCTCGGCAATGTCGAGAAAAAAGATGGTGCGGCGATCTTCAGGTCTCAGCCTCACCTCTATTCGCGCAAGGCTCATCCCTTCGGGAGCGATAATGGTTGCGTGGCAACCGACACCGGAAAGGATCATATCCGGCGGAGCAGTGGAAAGAAGGCTGAAGAGACGTCGCGGGATCAAATTCCGGTAAATGCTCTCTTTTTCATCAGTATCGAGGGCATTGATATCTGCCAGAGAAGAAATTCTGCGTCCGGAAGACGCGTATAACGGGGGATTTTCAGGCAGTCTTGACATGATATAATCGTACCATGAAACCGGGCATCCGGCCTGATTTTTCCTTCTGAGATCCTGAAATCAATCTGCACTCTTCATCGCATGGTTTTTACTCAATAGTAAACTCCCATGCACACCAGTACTCTTCAGGATGAGCATCAGGAGGGCACTCAAGGCAATGGGTTTGAATGCGAGGGTCAACTGTTTTCGCAAACTCTGCATACTCGACTATCCCTACACTCTTGCATGGAAAATCGTCCAGACCTTTCCGCTTGCGAGCAGACTGAACCCGGCAGTCAAGCATCCTGAATACAGCTCTCTTCTCGCTGACCTCTATTGCCTCCTGCAAATTTAATCTTGCATAAAGCCTGTGCTTGAGGCACTCCACCAGAGCCGGAATACCGCCCCCCGGTTTCATGCCGAGTCGCTCCATTATCCGCTTGGCCTCAATAACCGTGAAATAACGCCAAGCCTCTCGATCCGCATCAATAGCAACATCCATCCCGTACATTTTTTCAACTGCCTGAAACCATAGTCCGTCATGAGCCAGCCAGTTCTTGGCATCATCCACAATTATGGCAATCAACTCTTCCCGACTCATTCCTTCAAGTATTTTGAGCCCTTCATCGCCCTTTACTCTACATTTCTCAACCATTATCATGCCTCCGATATATATATTTACTGAATAAAGCTCCTGCCGAAAACAGTTGTAAACAAGAAGTTCACAGCTGCTCTTATTAGGTGCGAAAAATAAATCACGCTTACGTATATGTCAACCACAAATAAAACAGGTTTTTACCAATTACCTGCTCTCTGCTCTATTATGCAACCCTGTTTACAGATCAAGGCAGAAGCCCCAAAATGGCTAAAACCATGGGGAAATATAAGATGAAAATTATTGACACGCAGCGCTTGATGCTGATAATCTGCATCACCTCAAGGTCACACCTTCCTGACGTAATGCTGGGGGAGCTCCAAGGAGCTGAGATGAGTCCGGCCGGCCTCAAACCCTTTTAATCTGACCGGGCGTTCCCGGTGTAGGGAAGCAGCTAAATATTCGAAGATCCGGCCGCTACTGCGGCCTTTTTTATTGGAGGAGAGCGATGCAGGTTATTATTAACGGTGAGTTCCGTGAAATTGACCCTCAAAACATAAATAATCTTCTTGAGGATCTTGACATTGATCCCAGAAAGGTTGCAGTAGAGTTGAATTCGGAGATCTTGCCCAAGGCAGTTTTTGAAACAACATTTCTTGGCGAAAGAGATCGTCTGGAAATAGTTCATTTCGTTGGCGGAGGCTGAAATAGATTTATTTAATGTTATTTGAAAATTTTACTTCACTTCTATTTTTCATAAATGAGGAGTTATAAGGCATGTCGATTCCTGGTGATAAACTTGTAATTGCCGGTCGTGAATTCAGTTCGAGACTTATGGTCGGTACAGGCAAATATGCAAATAATGAAGAGATGATCAAGGCACTGGAAGCATCCGGAGCTGAAATCATAACTGTAGCAGTGCGACGTGTGAATCTGGACAGAAACAGGGAGTCGCTTCTTGACTTTATTGATCTGAAAAAATATACGCTCCTCCCGAATACTGCGGGCTGCTACACTGCTGATGACGCAATCCGGACCTGCCGCCTTGCCCGGGAAGCAGGGATGTCTGATTTTGTGAAACTTGAAGTACTGGGAGATGAAAAAACCCTTTTTCCTGATAACGAGGAGCTCTTAAAGGCTGCCCGAATTCTTGTCAAGGAGGGGTTTACCGTGCTCCCTTACACGAGCGACGACCCGATAGTCTGCAAGAAGCTGGAAGATATCGGCTGCGCCGCTGTAATGCCCCTTGGCGCACCTATTGGCAGCGGTCTGGGGATTCGAAACCCATACAATATCAGGATAATTCTTGATACCGTAAAAGTGCCGGTAATCGTTGATGCCGGAGTTGGAACCGCCTCGGATGCTGCAATAGCCATGGAACTCGGATGCCACGGCGTATTGATGAATACCGGTATTGCCGGTGCCAGGAACCCTGTTGCCATGGCAGAGGCAATGAATCTTGCCGTGAGAGCTGGTCGCCTTGCATATCTGGCCGGGCGAATTCCGAAAAAACTGTACGCAACTGCATCCAGCCCGATAGAAGGGCTTTTGGAGTAGCAATGGCCACCACTAACAAGATTGACTTCAACCTGTACCTGATTACAGACCGACACCAATCCGGAAACATACAGCTGCTGGATGTAGTCGAGGAAGCTCTCAAGGGGGGGGTGCGTGCTGTACAGCTGCGTGAAAAGGATCTCTCCAGCAAAGAGTTGTATGAACTTGCCTTTGAAATGAGGAAGCTTACCAATCGTTATGACGCCAGGCTGCTGATAAACGACCGGATTGACATAGCCCTGGCTGTTGATGCTGACGGCGTTCATCTTGGCCTCAACAGCATGCCTCTTCACCGGGTACGTCGGCTCGTCGGCAGCACCAAACTTATA
>JANNRW010000274.1:0-16946 GCA_031401815.1 Geobacteraceae bacterium
TAGGCTGACTACACATTTCAGAGCGCCGGGCCTGGTGGAATGGTCGTGAAAAACAGGTGCGGAATGGTCGTGAAAAATCACATTCAAAAGGGAAACTAGCGACACTCCACGTATTTCAATCAAAAGGCGGCCAATCGGCCGCCTTTGCAGTCTCATTCTATCTCCCCACCGAATACCAGGTACCCTTACCCGTACCGTGTTGTTCCAGATACCCCTGCTGAACCAGTTGGCGCAGATGCAGCTTGACCGTATTGCGATTGGCGGCTAGAAGGGTTACTGCATCGGCAATGGTGATCCTGCCACGCTCTCTGGCGATTGCCAGCATATTTTCCTCCAGCGGAGTCAACTTCTCCAGCAGCTGTTCGCGCTCGATCTTGCCGAGCAGGACGTCTTTCTGCTTTTTCAGACTGTTCAGGAAGAAACGCAGCCAGTCATCCAGATTCTCGCCTTTGCTCCGGATCAGCTTCTGTGATGCCCGCAGCGCCCGGTAATATTCATCCTTGTTTTCCTCAACGATCCGCTCCAGCGAACTGTACGGCACATGACGATAGCCGCTCTGCAGGAGTATCAGGGTGGTCAGAACACGGGAAAGGCGGCCGTTGCCGTCCTGGAACGGGTGGATGGCCAGAAATTGAACGACAAACGCGCCGATCACCAGCAGCGGATGGAGTTCTTTCTCCCGCAGGGCTTCCGCAGTTATGCGCACCAGTTCCGCCATCAGTCGCGGGGTGTCGAATGGAGTCGCTGTCTCGAAAATAACACCGATACTTTTACCGTCAGCATCGAAAGCCTCCACGTTGTTGGGCAACGTTTTATATTCTCCCCGGTGGGTACTGTCTTTTGTGCTGTACTTCAGGGCAATGCCATGGAGCTGCTTGATATGATTCTCGGTAAAGGGGATATGCTCCCATGAATCATGGATCGTATTCATTGCCTCGGCGTAACCGGCAACTTCCTCTTCATCACGGGAGTGGAACGAGCGGATTTCCAGATTTGCCAACAGCGCTTCAACCTGAAGGTCAGACAGCCTTGCTCCTTCAATCCTAGTGGAAGATCCTACAGATTCTATGGTTGCAACACGTTTGAGGGAGGTAAGTTTGTCCGGTGCCAGACGTCCGAGCATGTCCCAGCGCCCCTTGAATTCGTCAAGCTCGGCGATAAGGTTCAGGATCTGCGTAGTGATGGTAATTGACGTGAGTCTGATCATAAAACTACCCTCCTACCCGCAATAATACCCTTAAACACCCATAAGTCAATCTAATTACCCTAAAACATACCCGTTAATACCCTGATTCAGTGACACATACTTAATTCAAAAGGCGGCCAATCGACCGCCTTTGCTGTTTCTGTTGCCGACTCTACAGTAAAGGTCTACAGTGAATCTACTATTCAGCATGCCCAGAATACGGAATAATCTAAGGATGCCTATATCCGGCACTACCACTCCTTACCTTAAGGAGACCCCAAGTGCCATCTACACCGCTCCCATGCCTAACGTTATCTCTTATTGAAAGCAATCAGCAGCGGCTGATTGAAGCCAATCGTCTTGAGTACGGTTACAAGTACGATCTGCTTAATTTTGCGGACAGTGAACAACAGGCAATGGCGAATGCAGAGCGCCTGGAACTGCTGCAGTGGCTGGAGCAGTACGCCGCTTTCGGCTACTCCGGAACCAAGGTGGATTGCAACAGTCTCTCTCCCGGTTGCCGTCACTGTGGCGCTGGCGGCTGGTCTTGCCTGTTTGTCAACGGTCTCTGTAACGGGCACTGTTTTTACTGCCCATCAGCACAGGACGATAGCGGCCCTCCGGTTACAAATGGCCTGGTATTTACCGATCCTGACGAGTATGCCGATTATGTGGCCACCCTTGGTTTCAGTGGCGTCAGCATAAGTGGAGGTGAACCGCTACTGACGGCGGATCTTGCTCTCTCATTCCTGCGAGCAGTGCGCAAGCGCTGCGGTGACAAAGTCCACCTCTGGCTTTACACGAACGGCACGTTGTTGACTCCCAACCTCTGTAGAAAACTGAAAGATGCCGGTCTGGACGAAATCCGCTTCGATCTTGGCGCAGTCCGCTACAATCTTAAAAAGCTGCGCCTGGCGGTAGGCTCCATCCCAACGGTGACGGTGGAGATTCCGGCGGTGCCTGAGGATGAGGAGCTGCTGAAACTGAAGATGGTTGAAATGGCCGAAGCCGGGGTCAAGCACCTCAACCTGCACCAGATGCGACTGACGCCGCACAACTTCGCCCCTTTGACCGCGCGGGGTTATATCTTTCTCCATGGTGAGAAGGTTACGCTGCTGGAGTCGGAACTCTGTGCCTTGCGGCTGGTCCGTTTCAGCCTGGAGCAGGGCATCCCCCTGCCGGTGAACTACTGCTCTTTCACCTTTAAGCGGCGCTTTCAGCTTGCCGCCTCCAGGCGGCGTGCGGCTCTGTCGATCTGCCGCTCCGGCGAGACAGTGACCGAGCCCGGCTTCCTGAGGACTCTTTCGGCAACCAATGTCAGTTACAGCGAAACAGCTCTTCTGCAAAGCCCAAGCTATCGCGCCCCATTCGACAAGATCGTACTTGCAACTGGACGCTCCCTGTATCTGGAGCGACGACCGCTGTCTCTGGAGCCCGAGCTGTCAGGAGCGGAACTGGCCGCCCTGCAGGCGGGGGAGCCACCGGAAAGGGTGGCCTGTTTTGAAAGGATTGAGAGTGGATTGGCCGAGTATTTTTAACCTAAAAACGGCATTTGGATCCACGAAAAACACGAAATATCACGAAAATATAGACCCTTAAGGCAAAACAGCTATTCACCAAAACGGGTTTCGTCTACAAAAGATAACGATCCGGTTTTGTTAGTGTTTTTCGTGTGGTTCGTGGACAACTGCTTTTTATAGGTTTAACATAAAGAGAGGACTGCTGCTGAACAGGAGACATACGGGATCATATTCTTAAATCAAAAGGCGGCCAATCGACCGCCTTTTATCTTGAAGGAGAGGGTTATTCCCTGACAAAGGTATCCATGTCGGATTCATCCACCATCCCCATGATCCGCGAATACTCCGCTTCGATCAGCAGATAGTGGTTATGGGTCTCACGGACATTCAGCTCGAATACCGCTCTCACTTCGGGATCGTCAATCATGTCGGCAAGTGCCCGAAGCGCTTCTTCAAGCTGCTTCTCCTTGTTCAAGGCCACTTCAAGAACTTTTTGCTCAGTAAACTCTGACCCGCATACCTTTTTAGCCACAGCAAGCCAGGTTTTTTCGTCGGTTTCCTGGATAGCCAGGAAATCATCAAGGGAGGGGATGTCAGATCCGGGGTAGATCCGGTAAAAATGACCTGCATGCTCCCGCTCTTCTCTGGCCAACAGCTCAAAGGTCTGTTTTGCGCGCGGATCCATGAGCTGCTGGGCACCGTACTGGTAAAAGAGCATGGCACTCTTCTCTGTATGCAGCGAGCGTTTGATAGCCTCCTGGACTTCTGCTTTCATAATCGTCTCCTCTAAGGTCGTTGATCAATTACAGTTTCACATCCAGCTCATTCTGGACAATCTGCTCACGAGCCTGCTTCTTTCTGATCAGAACCAGTTCGCCACTTCGGGTCTTCATGACGGCTGGCGGCTTACGGTGCGAGTTGTAGTTTTCCGGCGACATACTTTCGGAATAGGCTCCGGTGCCGCCGATTACGACATAGTCACCGATTTCCGGTTCGGCAATCAGTACCGGAACAATGTTGCCGTCGTTGTCCAGACGCACCGAATCGCCACTTTCGCAGCAGCGCCCCACGATCCCGAACGATTTCAACCCGGCCTTCGGAATGCCGTCATACTCGCTGGAGAGCAGTCTGCCGTCCTGGCTTACGATGGCAACAGGGTGTTCGGAACCGTACAAAAGCGGGCGCGTCAGCAGTTCCATGCCGCCGTCAACAATGAGGAAGTTCAGCTCGTTGGTCAGCTTTTTGTCAATAATCCGGGTAATGATATGGCCTGAGTTCGCCACCACATAGGTTCCCGGCTCGATCTCCATCTGCAGCTGCCGACCGGTCGCCTCCTTGAACTCCTTTACACGCAGCGCAGCATAGGTTCCAAGTGACAAGATGTCAGCCTGTTTTTCCCCTGGCATCCTGGCGACCTTGAGCCCCCCGCCGAAGCTTACTGTGGTGGCATCCGGAAAATAGGTACGCACAAAGCCCAGTTCACGGTCGATGTTCTCCTGCCATTTTTCAGGGGCTCCCCCTGAACCGATATGGACATGAACCTGGGTAAAGCGCAGTCCCAGTATGTCAGCCTGGGCTTTTACCAAAGGGACATCGTTTAAGTGTACGCCGAAACAGGAATATTCACTCCCGGTATCGCGGGTGGCGCTTTCACCGCCGCCGGCTGCTCCGGGGTGAACTCTCATGGATAAATCGATTTTGTTGGTTTTGGCAAAGTCGGCAATCAGTTGAAACTGGGTCATGGAGCAGACGTTGTACTTGAGACCTGCCTTGATCATCTCCTCAAGTTCTGTTCGCTCCTCACCGATTGGTACCTCCTGGGTCGTAAGCATCATCCGGGCATACGGAACTCCGGCGGCAAATGCACGGGCTGCTTCATTAATTGACGAGCAATCCAGATCAAGCCCTTTATTGGTGACCACCCGCAATACTGTACGATCCGAGTTTGCCTTCATGGCGTAGCGTACATGCAGACCGTACGCATTCGGCATGTTCAAGAGCTGTTCACAGCTGTTTTCCATGTATTCCTGATCATGGAGATATACCGGTGTTCCCCACTGCTGAGCAATTTTCGGGACTAGCGTTGAGTCCAGTCTGGTCGAACCAAAATTTTTCATTGTCATTCTTTTAAACCTCACAAATTTGAAATAAGCCCGCATTCCCGGCAATGTGAACAGGGTTGCACTACTATGTAGCATTTTAGAGCGGCACGGCGCAACATCTCTCTGGGAATTTATTACTGAGCGATGGAGTTATGGGGCAGGCTATTTCATTAAAAGGGCTGCATAGTCCACATTCGGAGTATCCACATTGGGTTACCGTTGACAACTACCCCGCCTCCCGCTATACAAAACCAGGAACTGATTTGTAATCAATTCCTGATTTCGCCGGGGTCTCACCTCTGACTCAAGGGATTATGGCACGCGTGCATGGGCAGTGAATAATGACTAACAGGATTCAGCCGAACAAAAACCATGTCAAGAGTCTCTTCCTGCGCTGGGTGCTGATTTCCAGCGGCTGGATATCTATCGTCTGCGGGGTGATTGGCATCTTTCTGCCGATCATGCCGACCGTACCGTTCCTGCTCTTGGCCGCAGCCTGTTTTGCCAAAAGTTCCGAACGGTTCCACAACTGGCTGATGGAGCACAATCATCTCGGCCCTCTGCTGCATGATTACCTTAAAGGTGCAGGCATCCCGTTCAGGGCGAAGCTGATGGCTCTCTCCATGATCTGGGTCTCGTTTCCTGTTTCTGCTCTCCTGTTCGCCAAGGCGCTCTGGCTGAAGATCCTGTTGGTTGTGGTGGCTGTAGCGGTCAGCGGCTACCTTCTTTTGCTGCCGACAGCGCCGCCGGATGACTCGCAAAAACAGCCGTAACAGTGAACTGGAAGAGCCGATTCCGGGGAGACAGGTCGTCAGCTTCATTAGAATTTGCGTTTGACATTCAGCTGTTACTTGCGGTATACAGATATCTCCGCACTGTATAGGTCTTCTGAAACAACCCCCTTCCACCAGTTTCCCAAGCCTACGCCAAGCCGCTATCACCACTGTTAAGCGCAGTATTATCGGGATCAACGGCAGTTGCGCAATCTACTTGAAAGAGAAAGCCCATGTTCAATCTGAAACCCGATGTTGTAGCCAGGCTGGAGCGTGTCCTCAGCTCGGTGGAGATGCTGCTCCCACGTATTGTCAAACCTGTTGACTGGGCAACCTGTTTTGCTGCCAACTGGCGGCGCCACTCGTTTTCCGGCTACCTGGAGCCGGTGAAGCTGACCGATACCACCACCATGGACGAACTTCTGGGGGTGGATGAGCAGAAAAAGGTGATGGTCAACAATACCCGCCAGTTTCTGGCCGGCCTCCCCGCCAACAACGCGCTGCTCTGGGGCTCCAGAGGTTCCGGCAAATCGTCACTGGTAAAGGCGCTGCTTAACGAGTATGGCCCAATGGGGCTGCGAGTAATACAGATCGAGAAGGAAGACCTGATCTATCTATCGGAAATTTTCAATGCCGTTGAAGACCAGCCCTATCGCTTCATTCTCCTCTGCGACGACCTTACCTTCGAAGTCGGGGAGCTCTCCTACAAAATGCTGAAGAGCGCCCTGGATGGCTCGGTATATTCACCACCGGAGAACGTGTTGATCTATGTCACTTCCAACCGCCGCCACCTGCTCCCGGAGTACGAGACCGACCACCTGGGAGGAAAATTCGTCAACGGAGAGATGCAACAGAGTGAAGCGATGGAAGAAAAAGTCTCACTTTCTGACCGTTTCGGTCTCTGGGTTGCCTTTTATGCATTTTCTCAGGATCGCTATATCGATGCAGTCCGACTTGCCATTGCCAGGGAGGCGCGGGAGCGGCGGGTTGAGATCCCCTTTACCAGGGATCTTGAGATCGAGGCAATCAAGTGGTCGCACGACAAGAGCAAACGCTGTGGACGAACCGCTTACCAGTTTGCCAAGAACTATGTTGGACGGTTTCTCCTGCCGGCGTGAGTTAACTTCTTTTAAGTGGAAGGAATATGTGCTATCTCTGAAAGCCGGGTCTGGACTTATAACGGCTGTGGCAAGTTGCTTAAACAGGGGGAACAATGAGAGTTCGGACGTTTGTCGGTATCTTCCTGCTTTTCGGGGTGCTATTAATGGCCGGGTGCGGGAAGGAGTCGTCAGTCCCGGGAAGATGGACGAGAGGAAACGATACAGTTGTTATTGAGCTGTTCAAGGACAAAACTGGTAAAATTACCGCAGATAATGTGAAGATTTATCAGAAGATGGAAAAACCGTTTCCCAGGGATTTGCAACTGATCCAGACAGTTAATTGCGTCTGGTCGCTGCAAAAAGACAATATGCTGAAGATAGAGGAGTCGGGTGAAGGTAAGGGGAATGTTCTCTTGCTAAAGCTGGAAGATAATGTACTTACCATGAACGGCAAAGTACATTATACCAGAAACTGAACAGAACTGATTTTTGACCTGACCGTAACTCTGCCTGAACCTGCCTGGGTGTACGTCATGAGATCAGCTCTTTATGTTGCCCAGCAATTGATTTTTCGTTAGTAAACGCTGCAAGACAAAGAGACGGAGTTACCTGTGTCCAAAGAGAAGATCAGATGTACCATTACCAGCGCCGACCTTGAAACAGCGTACAGTTGTGACTGCCAGAAATGGATCCGGCACCTCGCAACGCACAGACTGAAAACGGATGACCTGCACCGGTTGATCAGCGGCAGATTCCCGACTGGCAAACTGTTCGTGCCTGATATGATGGAGTTTTTGCGTAAGGCAGATCCTTATCTCGACCGTTTCCTTTCAGTTCGGGGGGGCATCCACAATGACGATCATCTCTCCATAGAGTATGCTTCGGTGCGCCAGCTGTTGAACAGGGAGTTTCCCGAGCTGGTTGACGAGCTTGTCAATGGAGCGCATGCCAGAAAAGTAATCAAGCGCAGACCCGGTACGGTCGATCTTTCGCCGCTGACCCCTCTCACCAGGAAAAGCTGATCCCTCAACATATCTTTTACATTTCTATTACAAACCTCCACGACCTGTCTCTGCTATTGTAATACTAGAGACAAAAAAGCATCTACTGCTGCCGGAGGTTTACAATATGATCAGACCGTTACAGATCGGCAAATATACCGTCAAATACCCGCTTATTCAGGGTGGCATGGGGGTTCGCATATCCGGAGGCTCACTTGCCGGGCATATTGCAAAAGCTGGCGGGGTGGGATTAGTGGCTGCTGCAGGCATCGCTATGAACAGTGAGTTTTTTAATGGCAGGAACTATTTCCAGGCTGAAACCGAAGCGTTCAAGGCAGAGCTGAAAAAAGCTTATGAGATTGCACCGGACGGCATTATCGGTGTTAATGTAATGGTGGCGCTTTCAGACTTCGAACAGCTGGTTGCTGCGGCAATTGAAGGGGGCGCCAAGGTGATAGTCTGTGGTGCAGGTCTGCCGTTGACACTGCCGGGATTGACCGCCCATGCGCCTGATGTTGCTCTGGTGCCGATTGTTTCATCTATCCGGGCGGCGCAGCTGATTGTCAAGAAGTGGGACAAGGGGTATCATAAACTTCCGGATGCTATAGTTGTTGAAGACCCTGATACTGCTGGCGGGCATCTGGGTGAAAAGATGGAGTGCATTGGTACGGGTGACTACGATCAGTACGGCACGATACGGGGAATCAAGGCCTATCTCAAGGCAGAATTTCCGGAGGCAAGCATACCGGTAATTGCTGCAGGAGGTATCTGGGATCGCCAGGATCTGCTGCATGCTCTGGACGAGGGAGCAGATGGCGTCCAGATGTCGACCCGTTTTGTCTGTACCAAGGAGTGCGATGCCAGCGATGCTTTTAAAAAAGCTTATCTTGACTGCCGAAAGGAAGATATCGGACTTATAATGAGCCCGGCCGGTCTTCCCGGAAGAGCAATTCTTGCAAATCAGGACAAAGTCCGTCAGTACGATATTGACCACAAGACCGTGTGCCGGATGGGGTGTCTTAAAAAATGCTCCTACAAGGAGTCGGGTGAGCGTTTTTGCATTGTTTCGTCGCTAGATCGTTCTCAGCGTGGAGATGTTGAGACTGGTCTGGTTTTTTGTGGAACCAATGCGTGGAAGTCTGATCGAATTACAACCGTTCAGGAGATCTTTAACGAGCTCTTTGCAGAACAGGAAGTTGAATTGTCTCAAGCAGCCTGAACGTTGTTCCATTAATTGACAGGATCTGAAATCAGAGTCTGGCGCTTTCAGGGGAAATATGAATATAACCATCTGGGGATGTCGCGGATCTATCCCCGTGCCAGGGAAAACAACTCTTCGATACGGAGGGAACACAACCTGTATCGAAATCAGGTCAAAGACCGGCCAGATCTTTATTGTCGATGCCGGCTCCGGCCTGCGAAATCTTGGAAAATCCCTCAGCATTGAAAAGAAGTCCGGTCAGATCCGTTTTTTCTTCACACATGCCCACTGGGATCATCTGCTGGGGTTTCCTTTTTTCACCCCTGCATATTCCGGGAAATATCAAATAACTTTCTGTTCCGGAGCACACTCCCAGGGTGCAATCCGGGATTATCTCACCCATCAGATGGATCCTCCGTACTTCCCTGTAAAGCTTGACGCCATGAATGCCAGGATTAACTTCGAATGTGTCAACCCCTGTCATGAGAATCGATACTGCTGTTTTGGCGATATTCAGGTTCATCCGTTCCCCCTGAATCACACTAACGGCGGATTTGGCTACAAATTCTGCGAAGGGGATAAGGCATTCATTTTTGTTCCGGACAATGAAATCCGCTTTCAGCATCAAGGCGGACCCGAGCGAGCCGACTTCGTAGAGATATTCAGAGGAGCAGATCTTTTGATTCATGACGCACAGTATACTGAAGAGGAGTACAACAAGACCCGGGGCTGGGGGCACTCCACCTTTGCGGATGCCGTTGATCTTGCCATGGACGCGGGTGTCAAAAGAGTCGGGCTTTTTCACCATGACCCAGATCGAACCGATGAAGAGCTCGACAGGCATCTGGAATGTTGCCAGCAACGGATCCTGAATGCTGGCAGCAGCATGGAATGTTTCGTCTCTACTGAAGGGATGACAATAAATCTGTAGGGAACAGCTGAATTTTATCTGTATAAAGGAAACGTATATCTGTTTAATTCATGATTACCATCAAATCAAATAATTAATCCGCAGGGCAAAATCCTCGTCGAATTCATTACCCGTCAATTCAATGATCGGTTGTTCTTGCCTGCTTTACAGGAGTTTCAGTGAAAAACGACTATATTACCTTTTCCCGCAGAAGTTTCACAGGTCTGTCACTCTTTATGCTTTTTCTGGCAGGCTGTTCATTTGAACTCCCAACTGACAAGAAAGCTGCCAAGGCTCCTGGCGCATCCCACTTTTCTTCTGTCTCAGCAGCGCTCCAGCCTGTTCGGACCAGCGCCACCAAAACACCCAAAATAAAATACAACGCAGGAGAAGATCCTGATTTTGCCCGCAGACATGGCTGGCCTTTACAGATTCAACCCCCCCTGCCAGGTTCTATCCTGCCGCAGAAACGAATTGTAGCTTACTATGGCAATCCACTTTCGAAAAAGATGGGTGCTCTGGGCGAATTCCCCAAAGATGAAATGCTGCAACGACTTAACGAAGAGGTAAAAAGCTGGCAAGCTGCTGATCCGTCATTGCCTGTACAGCCTGCCCTGCATCTTATTGCAGTTGTAGCTCAGGGCGCTCCGGGGAAGTCTGGGAAATACCGGATGATAATCCCTGACAATATCGTCAACCAGGTCTATGGCTGGGCCAAAGAGGCAAATGCTCTGCTTTTTATCGATATCCAGACCGGACATGACGACATAAGAACTATTTTACCTCGCTTCGAATGGCTTCTTAAAAATCCCGATGTTCATCTCGGAATTGATCCGGAGTTTAACCTGATCAGTAGCGGAAAGATACCTGGCACCAAAATCGGAACATATGACGCAGAAGATATCAATTATGTTACGGGTTACCTTCAGGAACTTGTGAAAAAGTACAATCTGCCTCCCAAGGTATTTACAGTGCACCGCTTTACCCGAAACGGGATGACAAACTATAAAAAAATACTGCTCCGTCCTGAAGTGCAGATTGTAATGCATATGGATGGATGGGGAGCGCCATGGCTGAAGAGGGATTCGTACAAGGATTACATTGTGTCTGAACCGGTGCAGTATACCGGATTCAAGCTTTTCTACCATAACGACACAAAAAAGGGGGATCCGCTGATGACACCCGGTGACCTGTTGAAACTAAGCCCCAGGCCGCTCTATATTCAGTATCAGTAAGTAAATTACCTGCTCTGCAGCTTGTCCCTGTGCAATAGCTGCGGGAATAACCATATCCAGAGCAGCACAATCCCTAAAGTTCCGACGCCACCCAGAACAGCCGCAGGAACTACCCCAAACAGAGCAGCGGTCAGCCCTGATTCAAATTCACCCAACTCGTTGGATGTGCCGATAAATACCGCATTGACAGCGCTTACCCTGCCGCGCATCTCATCCGGTGTCTCCAGTTGAATCAATGATGCGCGGATAACCACACTTACCATATCAGCCCACCCCAGAACAGCCAGCGCAGCCAGAGAGAGCAGCATTGATCGGGAGAGCGCAAAAACAATTGTCATCAATCCGAAAACAGCAACAGAGATGAACATGGTTCTCCCTACCTGACTGCGCAGTGGATTCCTTGCCAGATAGAGTGATGCCCCCAATGCGCCCAGCGCCGGTGCACCCCTCAAGAGTCCGAGCCCTTCCGGGCCTGTCTGCAGAATGTCTTGTGCATAGATCGGCAAGAGTGCCGTAACTCCGCCCAGAAGCACGGCGAACAGGTCGAAAGAAATTGCGCCGAGCACAACAGGATGGTTCCGGATAAATGTAATTCCGGCAAAGACTGTACGCAAAGTGGTCGGCTCGCGTGGAGTCAGTCTGCGTCTGATCTTGATAATGGAGATGAGAATGGCTGACAGGATGAACAGAATAAATCCGGTAACATATACCGTGACCGGCCCTGCAAGATAGAGAATGCCCCCCAGCATCGGCCCGATAATGGCTGCTGCCTGTCTGACTGAAGCGCTTGCAGCCATTGCCTTGGGCAGAACCTCAGGTTCAACCAGTGAAGGAGCCAACGCCTGCATGGTTGTAAATTCGAAAGCCCGACCGATGCCAAGAGCAAAAACAGTGATGAATATTGCTTCCCGATCCAGCCAGTGGAAAATGGTACCAAGAGCCAGGCAGCACAAGGCTGCTCCTTCGGCAAACTGGGCAAAAGAGACGATTCGGCGGCGATCATAGCGATCTGCGGCATGCCCGACATAGAGCACCAGGAGTAATGAAGGGATAAACTGCAGGAGCCCGACAAGGCCAAGATCCATGGCGCTGCGGGTCTGTTCGTAGAGTTGCCAGCCAACTGCTACCCCTGTCATCTGATATGCAACTGTAGCTGCTGCACGCGCAGACAGAAAGAGCAGAAACGACCGGTTCTGAAGCAGAGTGGGTGTGGAAAATTCTGCCAATGCCTTTAACCTTTTCCTGCTTTTGAACAGGATCAGGGATGCTGGATCATGTAGTCTCCCGGATGCTTCATCCGTCAGGAGAGCAGTTTGACCAGAGCTTCTCCCTGCTGCCAGATACTCCCTGCACCCAGAGTAATGACAATATCACCTTTCTTGACAACTCCTGCAAGGTGCTCCGGAATAAGTTCGCGATTGGCAATATGCGTCACATCTTTTTGTCCGTGCCGACAGATCTCGCTTGCAAGACGCTCCGAAGTTGCCCCTTCAATCGGCTGCTCTCCGGCAGGATAAACGTCAGTCAGGATCAATATGTCAGCGTCGTAGAATGCTGTGACAAAATCGTCAAAAAGCTCACTGGTACGGGTATAACGGTGTGGCTGAAACGCCGCTATGATTCGCCTTTCGGGCCAACCCTGTCTGGCTGCTGCAAGCGTTGCCTTGATCTCTGCCGGATGATGGCCGTAATCATCCACCACCATCACACCTTTTGGCTCACCTTTTACGGTAAAGCGTCTCCCCACTCCGCCAAAACCTGCAAATCCGGCCTGAATAGCGGCAAAAGGTATGTCAAGTTCCATTGCAACCGCTATACATGCCATTGCATTAAGCACATTATGCGCTCCGGGCATTGCAAATGATATTTCACCTAAACGATACCCCTTGTAGTGCGCCACGAAAGAGGTCTGGAAGCCGTCATGCCTTACATGTGTGGCTCGAACGTCAGCCTGTGCAGAGAGCCCGTAGGTCATGTAGCGCTTTTTTACCAGCGGAAGAATGGAGCGAATGTTGGGATCATCCAGACAGAGTACTGCAAGTCCGTAAAAAGGTACCTTGTTGATGAATTCGACAAAAGCAGCCTTTATCTCATCAATGCCGGAGTAGTGATCCAGATGGTCGGCATCTATATTGGTTACAACAGCTATGGTTGGCGACAGTAACAGAAAAGAGCCATCTGATTCGTCTGCCTCAGCAAGCAGAAATTTACCCTGACCCAACTGTGCATTGGTTCCTATGGCATTCAATTTCCCGCCAATAACTATTGTAGGATCTATTCCGGCATGACCCAGGATCGAGGCAGACATTGACGTGGTTGTGGTTTTACCATGAGTCCCGGCAATAGCAATGCCGTACTTCATTCTCATCAGCTCTGCAAGCATCTCGGCACGAGGAATGACCGGTATGTGCAGCCGTTTTGCCTCTATTACTTCAGGGTTATCGTCATGAACTGCTGAAGAGATGACAACTACATCTACGTTTTGCAGATTCCCGGCTCTGTGCCCAATATCAATCCTGGCGCCAAGAGAGTCCAGTCTTTCGGTGATTTCCGATGCTCGCAGATCAGAGCCTGAAACCTTGTACTCAAGGTTCAGAAGAACTTCTGCAATTCCGCTCATCCCTATGCCGCCAATACCCACAAAATGAATTTTTTCAATTTTCCCGTACATGGATTCTCCCTTAACATTACTTCAGTCTGCTGAGTATTAACATAAACAAGATATATTGGAAACATACTTGTCAATCTATTATTCCTGTGGTATGTTATAAAAAAATACATAGTTGCGAGAGCCCATATGGCTCTCATTATGCCCTAGCTGACATGCCCTCCTTGTCTCTAGGGCGTTTTTTTTGTCAAAGCCTTCCGGCTTTCTTGCTTTTTAATGATGCTGTTGGTATCTTGTTAAAAATTTTTATGAGGGAGCAAGCATGACCATTATTCATCACAGACTGATAATACTCGGCTCCGGCCCTGCCGGTTACACTGCCGCCGTTTATGCGGCGCGTGCCAACCTGGCACCTGCCCTGATCACAGGGCTGGAGCAGGGGGGACAGCTGATGACCACTACAGAAGTTGACAACTGGCCCGGAGATCCTGACGGCGTTATGGGGCCAGATCTTATGGAGAGAATGCGGCTTCATGCAGAACGTTTCGAAACCGTCCTGATCAATGATCATATTCATACTGCCAATTTAAAGGAGAGGCCATTTCTTCTTTCGGGCGATAACGGGACTTATAGCTGTGATGCACTCATAATTGCAACCGGCGCATCTGCAAAATATATTGGTCTCCCCTCGGAGGAAGAGTTCAAAGGTAAAGGCGTTTCAGCCTGCGCTACATGTGACGGTTTTTTCTATCGCAACAAACCTGTTGCAGTGATTGGCGGCGGCAGTACAGCAGTTGAGGAGGCGCTTTATCTTGCGCAGATTGCATCTCACGTAACTGTTGTGCATAGGCGAGACACTTTTCGTGCTGAAAAAATTCTTGTAGACAAGCTGCTCGCCAAAAGCAGTAACGGTAATGTTACAATTGAATATAACCATAATCTGGAAGAGATACTGGGGGATAGTTCAGGCGTTACAGGAATCAGAATCAGAAATACGGATGGGGGGAGCAAGGAGATCGCGGTTCACGGCTGCTTCATTGCAATCGGTCATCAACCGAACACTTCCCTGTTTGCCGGTGAGCTGGATATGGATAACGGTTACATCATAACCGGAAGCGGGGGGGGTGGCAGCGCCACTGCAACCTCATTGCCGGGGGTTTTTGCAGCCGGAGATGTACAGGATCAGATCTACAAACAGGCAATAACTTCTGCCGGCACAGGGTGCATGGCTGCTCTGGATGCTGAAAAATATCTGGACTCACTAAAACTGTAAACAGGGAACCGGGATCAGTGAACAGTAATTTCGAATTTCATGCTCCGGCATTTTAGCCTTGTCTGTTTACAGTTACCATTTCCCAGTTCACGAGGTTTCCAATGCTCGCCAAAATTTTCAGTTCTGCTCTTTGCGGTGTAGATGCTGTTACTGTCCAGGTAGAAGTTGATATTGCGCAGGGATTGCCGCAATTCTCCACTGTAGGACTTCCAGATGGAGCAGTTAAAGAGAGCAAGGACAGGGTCAAGGCTGCGTTGAAAAACTCCGGTTACGAGTTCCCGCCACGCAGGATTACGGTCAATCTGGCACCTGCGGATCTGAAAAAAGAGGGGACTTCATTTGATCTGCCGATGGCAATCGGAATTCTGGCAGCTATCGGTGTTGTCAAGAAAAAGCACCTTGAAAAATATCTTATGATAGGTGAGCTGTCACTGGATGGCTCAATAAAGCCGGTGCGCGGCTGTCTCCCGGTTGCTGTGACTGCTGCCAGAGATGGTTTTGTCGGCATAATTGTTCCCAGGGAAAATGTCAGCGAAGGGGCTGTAGTAGAAGGGATTGCCGTTATCGGGGTGTCAGAGCTTGCTGAAGTTGTCGGTTTTTTGAATGGCGAGTTGCAGATTCAGCCTCATCAGGTTGATATCCACGAGCTCTTCAGGCAGGAGTCCAGCTACCATGAAGATTTCGCTGAAGTCAGAGGGCAGGAGCATGCCAAAAGAGCACTCGAAGTTGCAGCGGCTGGTGCTCATAACATCCTGATGATAGGCCCCCCGGGGTCGGGCAAGACTATGCTGGCAAGACGCCTCCCATCAATTCTTCCCCGCATGTCTTTTACTGAAGCGATAGAAACTACCAAAATATACAGCATCATGGGGCTGCTTGATCGCGAACGTGCACTTATTGCACAGCGGCCATTTCGTTCCCCGCACCATACAATATCCGATGTCGGCCTGATCGGAGGGGGTAACACTCCAAAGCCGGGCGAGGTTTCACTGGCGCATAACGGAGTCCTTTTTCTTGATGAACTGCCGGAGTTCAAAAAGCATGTCCTCGAAGTCCTCCGCCAGCCTCTAGAAGATGGCAAGGTCACCATCTCGCGTGCGCTTGCTTCCATTACCTATCCGGCGAGAATGATGCTCGTCTCGGCACTCAACCCCTGCCCCTGCGGCTACCTCGGCGACCCAACCCACTCCTGCTCCTGCTCTCCCCGTGACATACATCGCTACCGGTCTCGTATCTCAGGCCCCCTCATGGACAGGATTGATATCCATATTGAAGTCCCTGCTGTGAAATACCGTGACCTTGCAGACCGTACTGACAGCGAAAGCTCTTCGGCAATTGCCATGAGGGTCGAAAATTCACGCGAGATACAGCGGGAGAGATTCGCAGGAACCAAGGTCCATTCCAACGCCCAGATGACGCCGCGTCTTATTCGCAAGCATTGCGAGCTCGATGCAAGTGGCAACAGGCTGCTGGAGATGGTGACCGACCGGCTGGGACTTTCCGCCCGCTCCTACAACCGGATTCTGAAGGTTTCCCGTACTATCGCAGATCTGGAGGGGAGTGGTTCGGTCAGGGAACAGCATCTTGCAGAAGCGGTTCAGTACCGGAGCCTGGATCGAAAGACAGCTTAGGATATTGTACCAAGGGACAATTAATGCCATTTCAAAAGTTCAAACTTTTCGATGCACATCTTCATATAATTGACAGCCGGTTTCCTCTGATTACGAATAACGGATATCTCCCTGATGAATTTACCTGCGAGGATTATCTCAACCGTATGAAGGGATATACAGTTGCTGGAGGAGCCATTGTATCAGGCTCTTTCCAGGCATTTGACCAGAGCTATCTGGTTGATGCGCTCAAAAGACTCGGGTCATCCTTTGTTGGTGTAACGCAACTGCCTGCAACAGTTTCGGATGAAGAGCTGCTTGAACTTGATAAAGCCGGTGTACGGGCACTCAGGTTCAATCTGAAACGTGGCGGGTCAGAAGAGGTCAGGCATCTGGACAGTTTGGCCAGGCAAGTTCATGAAGTTGC